>CANGZW010000198.1 GCA_947458405.1 Leptospiraceae bacterium | reverse complement strand
ATATCAATTAAAACAAAGAGATTTGAGATTAAAGAAAAATATCAATTAAAACAAAGAGATTTGAGATTAAAGAAAAATATCAATTAAAACAAAGAGATTTGAGATTAAAGAAAAATATCAATTAAAACAAAGAGATTTGAAATTAAAGAAGAAATTCAATTTAAAAAAAAAGTATTTGAAATTAAAAAGAAATTTTTATTAAAACAAAGAGATTTGACAATTATAATAAAAATGATTTAATAGTGACCATGGAGAATTATCTAAATTATACTGTTCTAAATCCTGATGTAAGATTTGGAAAACCATCGATTCTAGGAACTAGAATTACAGTTTCTGATATTTTGAACTGGCTTGCTTGTGAAATGACTATAGAAAATATATTGGAAGAGTATCCTGAATTGAAAAAAGAACATATACTTGCATGCTTACACTATGCGGCAAAAAAAGAGAGTATCACTAAAATTATTGCGGCATGAAATTAATTTTAGATGCAAACATTTCTTGGAGATTTTTATCACTTATCTATGAAATACGGATATCCTCCAAAAGTGATCTTACTTAACTCTGAAAATCAAACTAGCAATTTTGTTTTGAAATTATTAAATCATAATCAAAATAGAATTCTACAATTTGAATCTTCATTAGATGAAGGCGTACTACATATATTAGAATAGAGTATCCAATATTAAAATATACCTATCAAACATTATAAAGTACTACAATACCCTGGAGGATTAGGGAGCGGAGCGAACGTCCGGGTTTCTTTTCTTTTTTTGGTTACTTTTCTTTCTTTTCTTTCCAAAAAGAAAAGAAAAAAAGTAACAAAGAGATTTGAAATTAAAGAAGAAACTTAATTAAAACAAAGAGATTTGAAATTAAAAAGAAACTTAATTAAAACAAAGAGATTTGAAATTAAAAAGAAACTTAATTAAAACAAAGAGATTTGAGATTAAAGAAGAAAATTGATTTTCAAAATGAATCCATTTCTCAGGATTTCTAATTAGAAATCTGAATTACCTTCCATCAAATGACTAATAACACTTGCGAGATCGGGAATTTCATTCTTAACCACAAGATACACTCTTTTATAATCTACACCAAAGTATTGGTGGATTAATATATTTCGCATATCTTTCCATGCTTGCCACTCTACTATAGGATTTGCCTCTTTGAATTCATCAGATAAATTACCGCATGCCTCTCCTATGATTTCCAAAAGCCTAACAGTAGCATGTTGGTACAGTCTATGTGTTAGAAAGGGTTCTACATCTTTGAAATTAGAAATTATTTGAATCAGTTCAGTGGAGGCTTCTTGAATATGAAGCAAGCGATTGGCATCCTTATCGTTCATAGATCAATCGCATATCTTTCTGAATATAGGGAAAGATTCTATCTGAAATAGATTCTGGTGTTAAAAGATCCACCTTATGTTGTACTTGTTTTTCTAATAGACCTTTGTACTTGGCAATCTTTAAAAGATTAATATGTTCGGGAAAATAAACCAATAAGTCTACATCGCTATTTTCATTCTCTTCTTCTCTAGAACGAGATCCAAAAAGATAAACCTTATTAGCTTCAGTCTTCATAAAAAAATCTTTGACTATTAGGATTAAATCATTTGTTTTCATGAATGCCAGCTTTCGAATATATCATCGTTAATACCCCAACTCCTTACAATTGCTGCATAAAATGAATCTTGGATGCAAATATTTCTTAGAGATTAATAAGATATTTAACTAATTAGCCAGAATCTATACATGTAAGTCAATCAAAAATATCTCAGTAGTGTATGATATTAATAGATGGAACTTTGCAAAAAAAATAATCATCAAATGAAGTTATATTATATACTACAAAATAGAGTATCCAATAATAAATCACACCTCTAAAACACTAAAAAGTACTACAATACCCCGGAGGATTCCCCTCGATACGGGACAAACAGAAGTCCCTACTCGGGGACCGGCTCCACGAACGTCCGGGTTTCTTTTCTTTTTTTGGTTACTTTTCTTTCTTTTCTTTCCAAAAAGAAAATAAAGAAAAGTAACGAAGAGATTTGAGATTAAAGAAAAATAATTATAAACAAAGAGATTTGACAATCAAGATAAAAGTGATTGAATAACTTAAATTTTTATATATTCAATTTTATTAGATTTGCAAAATTTTAGAATCGATTGATCTGCTGTAACCAATTTCACTTTTTTTAGAATAGCTGTTGCCACTATAATTCTGTCTGCTGGATCACCGTGGAACCCATCTAAACCAGTACTTTTTACTGCAATATTAGGATCAATTTCTATAATACTCGTATGAGTGATTTTTAAAAATCTTTCCAACCAAAGCCTTGTGTCCATGGTCAGCTTCAACCTTTCTTTTGAGATTAGCATAGCAATTTCCCAAAGGCTAATCGAAGAAAGAAAAAAGCCTACGTTTTCTTGTTTTAATAAAACTTTTCCAAATTCAGATTTTAAAATTCTAGATTCGCCTGTGACTAACCAAATCCAAGCATGAGTATCTAATAATAAATCAACCTTCATCGCCTGACCATTTTTCATTGATTGGACTAAGTAAATCCCCTTTAAAAATGATTGTTTCTTTGGCACAACCAAAGTATTGGCCCTTTGATTTGTTTCCAATGGGAATTAGTTTTGCCATTGGAATTCCCCGTTTAGTGATAGTAATTTCAGGGTAGACATCACCCACTTCTTCTAAAATCTTTAGGCATTTAGCTTTAAATTTTCCTGCTGCTATTTCCATTTGCGTTTCCTATAAAAGACTATGGTCATCTTACCATGGTCTTTTATAGGAATCAAGGATAATATCCAGATTTCTAATCAGAAATCTGGTGAAATGCATTTACGCAAAGGATTCGGACTGCTCTGAGGGGCTTTTTACAGGAGAAAAAGTCTCACGGCTCTGCATTTTCTATTTAATCAACTGAACTACTAATCCTTTATTTTTCCATTGCAAAAAGCCTTTATCAAAAGTTAATAATTCCAGATTATTTTTTACAGCAAAATAGGATAAGTAGGCATCCATCCAAAGATTT
>CANGZW010000197.1 GCA_947458405.1 Leptospiraceae bacterium | reverse complement strand
CAATTGAGACTGGGTGGCTTTCAGGTCGTTAAGGGCTTTCTCTGCTGACTGTTTCGCCAAACGGGTTTCATCCAAAAGGCGTGCATTGAGTATCACGCCGGTTATCTGGTTGGCAAAACGTACCAGTTTTTCAATTTCTTCCTTCTCAAGATTAACAATTTGATTATAAGAAGAAATACAGAGAAATCCAATCACTTCATTCTGTAAGAGTAGGGGAATTTGTAGTATAGACTTTAATTTTCCTTTAATAACAATCTTAAAATCGGTTTTACTACCCTTAGAAATTGTTCCATCATATTCATTGATATTTTGATTGATTGTACCGGGAATGGTATCTTTTAAATTTTTAATATAGAGGGGAATTTTAGTTTTATATGTATGGTACAATGTTCCCAGATTTTCATCCAGTTTGGCATGAAAGTTTTGAAAATACTCATAATCCAATTCTTGGTTTGAAACTGAAATACACAAATTATTAGGATTTGTATATATGATTCCCTTCTCAATATTTATTAGGGGAATCCACAAGGCATCTACTCTAAATGTTTTATGAATATAGGAGTGTATTTCTTTAAATATATCTGTTAAATCAGATGTAGAATTGATATGCTTTGTAAATTCATTTAAGTTTTCTATTTCCTTTCTAGCTATTTCAGTCTCCATCTGGGCGTTTAGAGCAATTTCTTTTTCTCTATCTGCAAGCCTTCTCGCCTCCTCTGTAGATTTTAGTAGTTCAGAATTATGTAGTACGCCGGATATTTGATTTCCAAATCGAATTAATTTTTCTAACTCATCTCTTGAGTATTTCATTTTTTGTTTATATGTGGAAATATTTAAAATCCCTATGACTTCATCACCCAGGATGAGGGGAATTTGTATGGTTGAAACTATTTTCCCTTTTATTAAGATTTTAAAATCAATTTTACTTCCCTGATAAATCTCTCCATTGTATTGATTTATATTCTGAGTTTTTGTTCCCGGGACATTCTCCTTAAAATCCGGAATATAAAGGGGGACTTTTTCTTTATAAGTTCTGTAAAGAGTTCCCAGTGATGGCTCCAGTGGATACCTAAAGTTTCTAAAAAAATCAACCTCGATATCTTTTTCATTCTCCAATACTGCCATATTCAAATCGGAATAAATTTCATTGGTATTTTTATTTATCATTAAAGTCCATATTATATTTAACCCAAATGTTTGGGAAAGATAGGTAAATACCGCCCTAGAAATCAGACCCGCGTCGGAGGTAGAATTGATCAGTTTAGTAAAATTATTCAATGATTCTAATTCCTGTTTGGACACTTCTAGCTCTCTTGTTCTTTCGGATACTTTTGTTTCTAAATTTTTATTCAGGGCTTCTAGTTTGAGAGTAGTATCTTCTAATCTTTCCGATTTAACCTTTAGCTCATCAGAAAACTTCTCTACCTTCTCAAAAGACTCACTAAATTTTTTGGAAAGTAAAAATGCTTGAAAGAAGATAAAGAAAAAAAATCCTATATTTCTGTAATAACCTGTATGAATGATTCCATTAGAATATAATAGATCATTTATAATAAATAATGAAAAAATAAAAAATCCCAGTAAGAAAGTTTTTGCCCCTTCCCTTTTTCTAATATTACAAAGAACCAATAAATAAATCATGTAAATACATATTAGAATCATAATAAAATCCATGATTTTATTTGCCTGGGAATATATTTTAACAGGGGTAAACAAAACTAATAAGGTTAGAAGATAAGAAGGATATAATATCAATCGTAATACAATTTTATTGACATCATCTGGAAAGATATGTCTTACAAAGAGAACAAATACAGGATACCCCAGATAGTAGGTCAAATATTCCAGAGTATAGCCCCATTCAAAAGATAGCCAATCCAATTCCTGTTGAAGATAGGATTCTTCTTCTAAAAGATAGTCGAGGGCTATGAGAATACATAACAAACCAAAATAAAGGGGCGATTTATCTTTTTTTCTAAAAAAGAAAAGCCCCAAGTGGTAGAGTCCCATAATAAGTAAGCTACCGGATAGGATTAGATCTTTACTTAAACTTTTTTCCCGTAATGATTGTATAGCCTTTTCTTCTCCAATTTGTATTGGGAGCCTTAGTCCCCCAACCCTGTGATAAAAATTGGATATATGTATTACAATATCTATTTTTCCATCTATCGGATGGGGTAAATCCAGAACCTGTGGATAAAATTTTGGGATGTTATCTGGTTTGTTAATACCTAATCTACCAACCTCACTCAACAATAGACCATTGGCATAGATTTTGTAAGCTGTCCACACCCTCTTCAGACGAATTGATAGGTCGATTTTTTCATCCGTTAATATACGTAAATGATAGGTAGCAAACCCATCACCACCCACTTCTCTTCTATCATGTTGGTAACTATTCCAGCTTCCCGGTACATTGATATAACCGGGCTCTTTCCTTTGTATCTCTTCCGATAATTTATCATTCTGGAAAGTGTCGGGAGTGAGAAAGTCTTCCCAATAAAACTCCCACTCACCATCGAGATTCAGAATACTATCTGGAGTTTTTTCACCCGAGGGTTTGTTAAATGGAATAAAACTCCATTTTCTCAGGTCCAGAACACCTTTTTGAGCCCAGGGAAGGGAAGTTTGAGTTTTGGGGGCACAGCTATTCAATAAAGTAATGAGCATTAAGGAACCGCACACTTGTCGGGAATAGAAAATGGCTTTTGAAAGTAAATTCATTATCAAGATTTTCTAAAAATGATTGGCAAAAAAATCTATTATAAATTATTAAGTCAATAATTTTTTTTACTTTTTATTAATAGGACTTTAGAAGGTTTACTCTTCCTTGACATATTTAATTCCACCCTAATCCTAAATTTCTATGTCGAATCTCTGGATTTAGAAAACATCCAATTTGGAAAGGAAATATTTATTGGACTGGAATGGGACGAATCCTGAACAGATCAATTGTTTAATATTCCACTATCATTCGGGAAGAGCCTAATCGATTCGAAGAGCAACTTATTCAGCTCTTTATCCTTCTTTCCAAAGAAAAAAAGGAATCAAAAAGGATTGAAATTTTATTAGATATGATGAAATATATTTTTAGTATTCGCAAGGATGCCGAGAGATT
>CANGZW010000196.1 GCA_947458405.1 Leptospiraceae bacterium | reverse complement strand
CATAATAGTATATAAATAATGCTCTCCAGTCAAAAGAGTTCTAATGGCTAAAACTATGGAAATACTACCAAAGTAAAGGGAAGACTTATCTTTTCTGAGTAGCATAAATAAAGATATGTGATACGCACCCATTATACTCAAAATCCCAGTGATAAATAAATCAATAGCAAGTTTTGAGTCCTTAGTTTCCTGAATTACATCCCGACCACCTAAACTTAAGGAGTACCATATTCCACCATTCTTATTATGAAAATTGGAAACTTCTAAAACCAAATCAATGGTATCTTTTTCTGGATTTAAATCTATGTAGTACATTAGTTTTTTATTGGGTTGGGATGATTCTTTGTTTGTTCCCACAACACCTGAAGACATTAATTTTATCCCATCCACATAGAGGTAAAATGCCGTACCTTGAGAAGAAGTGCGAAGTGCTAGGGGTAATTTTTCTTTGAGTAAGATTTTTAAATGGTAAGTAGAATAACCGATCCCATCGACAGATTCTTTTATCTTAGTCCCATCTTGTAGAGTTCGAAGTATTTGTTCTTTGTTCCAAATCCCGGGAACATTTACAGTGCTCCGATTATTGGGACCAAAAGTAAAATTGTTTCTTGCAGATAGTTCATTCCAATAAAAATCCCATTCCCCATCTAAATTAACTTTTTCATTGATTATATCCCACTCTCTTAAATCTAAGACTCCCTCTTTTGCTACAGGAATCTTGCTCACAGGATTGCATGTGCTTAAGATTAGTACAGTTAGATAAAATAGTAGACTATTTATAATAAATTTCTTCAACAACAATCGCTCTTTACTTTTAACTTATATTTTCATGCATAAATTATACCTAATTTTAATAAAAATTATTACATTTTGAAAATTATATTAATAATTTATTTTCCCTTTTGAAACATGAGACTAAGAATTATCTATTGGGATTCTTAAGGGGTGAGAACCCCTTAAGCCGTCGGGGACATTGTTAACGATAACAGGATAGATTCCTCCTTGACAATCTTTCTTATTTCATAAAACAATATTACGGTATGGAAGAGAAGGCATCCCCAAATATGCAACCCCTACCTGTTGGTATCCAAACCTTTCGAGATTTGCGTGCAGGTAATTTTCTCTATGTGGATAAGACCGAGCAAATTTATCCTCTCATTGAACATTCCAAAGGTATCTACTTTCTCTCCCGTCCCCGCCGTTTTGGAAAGAGTCTTACGCTTTCTGTCTTGGATGAAATATTCAGTGGAAACAAAGAAATTTTCAAAGGACTATGGATTTATGAATCAAAATGGCAATGGAAAAAGTATCCTGTATTACGATTTGATTTTAGTAAACAAAAGGCAAATGATAAAGAAGAACTGATCCGTTTTATTTTTAGAGAGTTAGACCTCAATGCAAAGAGGCATCAGGTAAAACTCGAGGCAGTTGAATACTTTTCTCAATTTGAGGAACTCATCCAAAAGGTTAGCCAAACCCAACCTGTAGTTATTCTCATAGATGAGTATGACAAACCAATTATAGACCATATTGAGAGCACAGAAAAAGCATTGGAAATGAGGGAAATAATGAAGGGCTTTTTTACTGTCTTGAAAGGTTCCGATCCATCTATTCGTTTTTTGCTGTTAACAGGGGTGAGTAAGTTTTCGAGAGCGGGTGTGTTTAGTAATTTGAATCATCTTAGGGATATTACATTAGAAGATGAATTTTCTGATTTGGTTGGTATCACTGAAGTAGAACTAGAATCTAATTTCAAAGAGCATATCCAATCCTTAGCCGACAAAGAAGGCCTTATTTTTACAGAGACTATAAATAAGATTCGGGAGTGGTACAATGGGTATCGTTTTACACCACAGGGTATCTCTGTTTACAATCCTTTTTCTACTCTACTCCTTCTCACACAAAAAAGATTCGAACACCATTGGTTTGAAACGGGAACTCCCGAATTTTTGGTAAAGCTGATTTTAAAAGGGGATTTTGATATCATTGAAATTCCTTTTAAAACGGAAGCCTTGGGCTTCTCAAATTACGAAGTGGATGATTTGAACCTGGCTCCACTCTTGGTGCAGACTGGCTATTTGACCATCAAGGAGTTCGATCCTATCACTCAGAATTATACATTGGACTATCCAAACTATGAAGTAAAACATGCATTCCTAAACTATTTTTTTCGAAAAATCCATAAGAAAAATATTGCCACTTCCCCTGCTATCAAACTTCATTCAGCATTTTTAGAGGAAGATTTGGAGGGAGTCATAAATGTAATACAAGATATCTTTGCTAGTGTAGAGTATGATATCCAAATCCGAAATGAAAAGTACTACCAAACTATTTTTTATCTTATCTTCAATTTACTCGGGTACTACATTAAAACAGAAGTAAAAACCAATCGGGGTAGAATCGACGCTGTAGTGGAGAGTAAATCCATTTATATCTTTGAATTCAAACTAAATGGAACAAAAGAAGAAGCACTTCGTCAAATCAAAGAAAAAAAGTACTACGAGAAATATATTTCCTTAGGGAAACCTATCTATTTAGTAGGAGCGGAATTTCGCGATAAAAATATGGGAGAGTATTTGGTGGAAAGGATGGAATAGTACCTTGGAATTTCCATTCCTAATTGTAATCTTCTCGCATTCTTTTAGGAGAAAATTCCACCTTTTCATAAATACTATTTAAATTTAGTAACACATCCATGGATTGGAGAGAAAAGGTTTCTCCATGGAATTCCTTATACGTCCAATATTCCCCTTTTCTTACAAAAGATTCTATTTTTTCGTTCCTCTGTACTTACTAAAATGTACTCCTGGATAGAAGGAATGTTTCTGTAGAGAGCAAATTTTCCTCCACGATCAGATTTTTCTGTAGATTCCGAAAGGACTTCTATCACTACCGAAGGATTTAGTAATACATCCTCTTTATCATCTATAAATTCTGGCTTTCCACAAACAATGGAAACATCCGGATAGGTATAAAAGCGATCTTGTTTGTTTCCAACTCTCATATCGGAAGGATAAACTTCACAGGGTCTATCTTTTAGAAAAGGATAGAGACTTGCTATCAGGGCAGTCACTATAGCATTATGTTTTCGCTTTGCTCTTTCAATAGCAAATACTTCCCCTTTGTAATACTCACTTTTAAAAGGGGCTTTTCGTTCTTGTT
>CANGZW010000195.1 GCA_947458405.1 Leptospiraceae bacterium | reverse complement strand
TTTTATACTGGAATAATCGTAATTGTATTTCATCTCTTAGAAGAATTTCCAGAGAAATTCTCAATAAATAATAAAATAAAAAACTCCCTTCTACCCTTGGTATCAATTATCATTTATCTCTTTTTGGTCTCTAAAGGTGGAAGTAATATAGATTTTTATTATACAAAATTTTAACGATTATGAAAAAAATATTTTTAATATACCCATTGTTACTTTTATTCACAATTTATTTTTTGGATAAAATATTTAGTCTTCCTTTTTTTATGGATAATTTTGTTCAAACGGGGAATGTTGTGTACTACAAACAACGTGAAATTCTGTTTGAAAAGTTAGTAAACAGAAAGGAAAATAATAAAAAATTGATAATTGCTATGGGGGACTCAAGAGCCTATTCATTTTCTAATTTAGCATTCAATGATAATACCAAAGATAAAAATCGTAAAGATAAATATGATATTTATAATTTCTCGGGACCTCAGGCTGTGCCTGCCTACTCTCTATTTTGGCTAGAGAGAATGATTGAGGCGGGTGTTAAAATAGACAGTATTTTTTTAGTTTTAAGCCCCGAAGGTTTTGATGATAATAAGGGACTCTTGCACAAACCTTTTTTGAGATTGGGAGCCACGGATGGTTTTGTAAATCAATACAAAGAGATTATTCCTTCAAATGATCTCGATGAATATTATTTGGATAAGATTTTTACCTTAAGAAAAATTGAATTGGACTATAAATTATTAATCACTAGATTTAAAAATAAACAATTAAATGAGTACAATCCAAATTTCAACCAAGAGATAATGATTTTAAATTTACACAATGGGGAGCAGTTGGCATATGCAAATGTAGTGAATGATGAAAAAAAATTAGCGAGTGACTCTGTTCGTTTGGGAAATATTTATTTTTATAATTTTACCCTCCACCAAACTCAATTTAAATTTACTGAAAAAATTTTAGAACTCTGTCAGAAAAACAAAATTAAAATTAATTTATTATGGATGAAAGTTTTCCCAACATACCGTGAAAACTTTATTAAGTACAATATAGAAAAAGATTGGTGGAGTGGGGTAGTAACTCTTGCCGAAAAATATGGAATGAAAGCATATGATTTTAACAAGATAGGCAATTGTGAATTGTACTACGATGCATCCCACCAATCAGCATTTTGTTACTATGAATATACCCATTACTTGATTGATGAGATGGAAAAATAACTTTATTTCTTACCCGGTGTTTTATTATCTATTTCTTTAGCTAAATTCAAAATTGATTCTTTACCACCCTCGATCTCGAGTGTAAGAGCACAATTACAGGAATTTTTATCTGTATCACCTACGCATTCTACTACTTTTACCTGAGAGGTCTTATCATTTAATTTTGCCACGAGTAAAGCACCTGTCATTTGTTTGTGTTTTATGACTGGATTGGGTTGGGTAACCTCATTTACCATATCAAAGATCAAGTCATCCGACTTTTCTTTTTTAGCAATATCCATACAGGATTTTTCTAATTGTTCTTTGGTTACAGATTTTAGATTCGATGGAGTAGGGTAATTTTTATAGTAAAAATTTTTGTCCTTAACTCTATCCGGATTTCCTTTTTGAATTACGTCAGGAGATAAATTCCATCCATCGAGCGATTGAAAATTATCTCTGGAATCCATTGACGCACAATACTGAAAGCTGATTGCAGTTATAAAGATGAGCGTAAACAAAACTAATCTTTTTAAGTTTGGAATGAAAAACATAGTAATATACTCCATTAGTTTTTTCTAAATTAATGTATTCTAAGATATTGAGGATAGAATATATTAATCTTAATCAAATTTTTATTTACAATTTTGCATGTCGCCCATTTTTTTCATCATCCTAAATCTTTGTTCACCTCTTCTCCAAGGAGTTTTTTAAACCCGAAGTCAGTTTAGGGATAGCAGAAGTGGGCTATCGGTATTAAAGAATTCAATAAAAATTGATAAATAGATTATTAGTAAGTTGATAGCTAGAATAAATAAACAGGAGAATTGAAATAAATTTAAGTAAAAGTGAAAGAAAATTCCATAACTTATATTCACCTAATAATGAATTTCCCCATAGTACAAGTAAAAAAAATAGGAATGGTATTACTACTAAAAATGCTGATAAGTAGATAGCGCCTTTCTGATTCTCTTTTAATCCTTTAAAAATTTTATCATTTTCCAGACTTTCATTAATAGACTTTGATAACTCATTCTCTTTTTTTTCTTCAGATATCTTTTTCGCTAATGTCAAATATTCAATTCTTTTTTCATCATCTAATTTGAGATGAGGATTCCTATAGCTCTGCATCACAAATTTTCGTAGAAATATTGCATAATATAAATCCTTAGTATTTAACTTTTCATGGATTATCAATGCGTTTTTATAAAATAAAGTACCCTTGTATCTGTTTGACTTTTGGAATGTAAGAAACTTAAAGAGAAGATTAGGATAACTTTCTCTCGCATAATCACAATAAAATTCCCCTAACGAATCAAAGGAATTAGCATAAACACTTTCAAACTTAAATCCCAGATTTGCTAATAGATCATAATAATCACTGCCGAGAGAAAGAATAGTTTGTTTCCTTTCCTCTGTAAAATATCTATTCTCTTCAATAAAGTCAGCCATTTCAGAAAGAATTAAAGCATTTAAAACATCCATATAATAATACGTCTTACGCATTCCCTCTATATCCAGTATTTCTCTTGCTATCTGTAAATGCTCATTAGCTTCCTGATATTTTTTCTCCCTAATGAGATAGCCTCCAAGATTATAAAAAATTAAATATTGAAATCTAAATTCCCTTGTCTGATTTTCTGAACTAAGCTCCTTTAGATTTCCCAATTTGATAGATTTGATATATTCATTGAGTAAAAAGTAGCCTTCCTTATCCTGATTTCTTTTAAAGAGTGCCCCCGATTTATAGAAGACTGCCTGGGCATGCAATCCCTGTTTTTCTAAAAGGGGAGAGGCTCTCAGAAAGTACTCCGAAGCTTCCCATTGCTTATTCATGCTTTCTAAAATCCCTGCGATTCCAAGTAAGGCATTTACATAATTGGGGTCAACATCCAGTGCCTGTCGCATATAGATAAACGCCTGTTGCGGATTAGTCTCCAGAAGCTCGGCTCCTTTGGAATACAGTTCAAAGGCGGAAAATTTGGGTTTGGGTCGT
>CANGZW010000194.1 GCA_947458405.1 Leptospiraceae bacterium | reverse complement strand
TAATCCAACAACTACGGCAAGCCTCTGCGTAGATGAGTTCCCATCATCATTGGCTATGAGCTTGAGTCCTTTTGCTTTGGGTGGATTTGAAAGAAGTCCAATGAAAGGTATGAATAAGAAATAAAGTAGTATCTTTTTCATGTAATAATAAATTTTCCCTATAATCTAAAAATTACTTTAAAGCTAGCTTTTATAGGAATTCTAATTTATTTTATTTTCATTGAAATAATTTTTTTATATTATATAAAATATTTACGTTCAATTTTTGAACTATAAAACATACAAAAGCACTTCTATTTATACGTTTATGATGTTACTAGATTTATATCTGTAATTGGTAATTTACTATAATTTAATAATTCATATATCAATATACGAGTATTTTTGCGTAGACATGAAAATACTCGCGAGTATTTTTGCATAGTATGAAAAATACCCATATGAGCTATCTCTATGAGCAAGTTCTAAAAGACCTAAAAAAGAAAATGGTCTTCATTGCTGGAGCGAGACAAACTGGAAAAACATCCCTTGCCCTTCTCATCGCATCCAAGAAGCAATATCTAAATTGGGATATTGATAGAGATAGAGAAAGTATTTTAAAACGGCAATGGCCCGCAAGTGGAAAGATCCTTGCATTGGATGAAATTCATAAATATAGAAACTGGCGAAACCTCCTGAAAGGTCTGTATGACGATTGGAAAGGAAAAAAGTCAATCCTGGTTACGGGAAGTGCAAAATTGGATTATTACCGTAGGGGAGGAGATTCCTTACAGGGAAGATATCATCTACTCAGGATGCATCCACTGAGTGTCTCTGAACTAAAAATATCTAAAGAAAGTGAATGGAAAAGTCTCTTACTACTCGGAGGTTTCCCGGAACCCTTTTTTTCACAATCAGAAACGGAGACAAAACGTTGGAGACGTGAATATAGGGTTCGATTGATCAAAGAAGAAATTACCAGCCTGGAAAACATAAAAGATTTGGGGAATATGGAACTACTTTCCCTTCGACTCCCGGAATTAGTAGCAAGCCCATTGTCTATCAATTCACTCAGAGAGGATCTCCAGACCAGTCATAGAACAGTATCACAT
Organism: Leptospiraceae bacterium; assembly: GCA_947458405.1. Lineage (GTDB taxonomy): Bacteria > Spirochaetota > Leptospiria > Leptospirales > Leptospiraceae > JACKPB01. The sequence continues at coordinate 2,112 of CANGZW010000194.1, read as the reverse complement.
TATATAGATATTTTAGAGAGACTCTTTTTTTTATTTAGAGTTCCTCCTTTTGGAGCTCCTAAACTGAGAGCAGTGAAAAAAGAGCAAAAGCATTATCATTATGATTGGGGCTTGGTCTCTGACCCTTCTAAAAGATTTGAAAACCTGGTTGCCTCCCATCTTTTAAAATGGGTCAATTGGGAAGAAGATGTGCTGGGGGAAGAGTTGGAGCTTCGTTATTTTCGAGACATTGACGGGCGTGAAGTGGATTTTGTGATTACAAGAAATAGAATTCCCATTCTATGTGTTGAATGCAAATGGGATGATAGAGACATTGATCCTTCTCTTACTTATTTAAAAAATAAATTTCCAAATATCGAAGCCCTACAGATTTCAGCGGTTGGAAAAAAAGACTATGAATCTACAAATGGAATACGTGTACTACCTGCCCTTGCATTTTTACAGAGGTTTGTTTGAATGCTAGAGTATTGATGAAAAATCTGTGGAATAGTAAATTAAATTCTTAATTTTTTCCTTAAGTTTTATATTTTCAATTTATAATCTTTTATGAGAATGTCGGTTGAAATTCCTAGAGTTTGATGAATGGTTCTTATCATTTCCAAAGTAAGTTTTCTTTTTCGATTTAAGATTTCTGTAGCACGACTTCGTCCACCGATTAGATTCCCTAAATCTACACTTTTTAAGTTCTTATCATCCATGACCGATTTTAAAGCAGAAATTGGATCGGGATCATCAATGGGATACCTCTTATTTTCATAAGCATCCACTAAAGTAATTAAAATTTCTAATTTGTCATAATCAGGGGTATTTTTCTTGGCATCCCAAAGTTTTTCAATCTCAGAGAGAGCCTTTGAATGATCTTTTTTATTTTTTATAGGTTGAATATTCATTTAAATCTCCTCAGCATTGATCTTATTATATTGTTCATGTGTACCAATAAATCGAATAAACACAGTTTGCAAATTGTAATGAATCTTAACAATCAATCTATATTTATTTCCATGAATATTAAAAACAATTCTATTACCCTTGAGGAAACTAGCATTTCTATATTTTTCTTTTATATCAGATGGTAATTTCCAAGTAGCCTTAGAAGTATCCTTAAACCATACTTCAATAGGTATTTTTGAATCAGTATATTTTTGATTAGAGTAGAATTCTTTCAATATTTTCCTTGAAATTACCCTCATAATGCAACTATAATATGTTACCAAATTGGTAACAACTTTTTTATTAAAACTGCACCTAAAAAACCCACGAGTGTATCTTTGGATGAGACGACCATTCGGGAACTCAAATCAATCGGTGAGAAGGTAGGCATCCCTTATCAGGTTTTGATTCGAGTTTTTATCTTAGATGGACTTGAGAAAATGAAAACCTAGTTTGGACTTCTCCTAATTTTTCTAGAGTCAAATCAGGGACCTGTAACACAACGGGCATAAAAAGGACCATATGTTTTGAAATTAGAACCTGTCTGTCCATCCGAAAAATTGAAATACCAAGCACGAGTTGAGTCATGGGCGGCTGTGGTCGATGTCAACCATATATACTTCTGGGCATTGGTAAGAGAAAATGTGGCATTGATGGGGGGATCATTACTGTAATTTACAATGGTTCTCATCTCATTGATATTGGGAAGTCTCCATGTTTTACCGCCTAAACTGAGTGTATTGCAATAATTGATTGCATCACTCCAATTACCCGAAAAGCTAGGTGTCTGTTGCCAAATGAGTCCCGTGGAGGGGTCACTCACCGTACCATCAAAATTATCCGTAAATGTATTGGTGGATACGTCTGTTCCCGTAACACAGCGTGCGTTGCCAGTATTAATGTTTCCATAGGTATTTCCTCCATAGGAATTATTTCCTACATCTGAACCCATTCGAAATCCCCAATCATAATTTGTACTTAAAATATATTCAGTTGAAGACCAAAGAGTTAGATAAGGTAAGGTAGAATCAAGTACAGCATTCGGAAACGCAGTGTTATCAAAACTTGACTTCGAGTAATCCCAAAGATAGGATAATTCATTTATTGTAGGAAGCCTCCAGACTTTTCCCGCTAAACTCAATGTATCACAATAGGACTTTGCATCCGAAAAGGTACTCACAG
>CANGZW010000193.1 GCA_947458405.1 Leptospiraceae bacterium | reverse complement strand
AACCAAAAAAGGTCGAGGTAAAAATTGGATTGCAGCTATGATTCCACCGAACAGGTGCGTTACTTTTGAAGAATTTGTAAAAAGAATGAATTCTTCTTTATAGCCTTGGCACATCGCATAGACTTTAATAAAAAGAGTAACACTAATTTTTTATGAAGGAGAAATTATAAAATATTTTTATCCAGTTTTTCCACCAGATAAGAATATTGACCAAGTAATTGAGTGGCTAAAAGACAATGAAAAATAGACGACCAAACGAGATATGCCAGCCCACAAAATTGGCTCGGCAAAAACAGGGCGAAAGTGCTTTATTAAACTTTGGAATCTAATTGGGGATTTGTACTTATTTTGGGCATTTGCGCTAATATTTCCCCGCCTTCGCCAAGCCCTATCCGTTATACGAAAGCCAGAAAATGTCTGGATTTCGACATGGGGTAACAAAAAAAATAGTCATAATTCATTTAAAAAGCAAGAAATACCGATACAGATAAAAATATGTATTGACATATGTATATCTTTCTCTTAAATTAATTTGTGGAATTTGAATGGGATGAAAGAAAGAATCAGGAAAAAAGATAAAAGCATGGTATAGATTTCTATGCTGCACAAAAAGCATACCTAGATCCTTTCAGAATTATAACAAAAGACATACTTCATTCAAATGAAACCGAAGAGAGATACTTTTGTTTTGGTTTAATTGACGATCGTATTCTTTCAGTAAGATTCACAATTCGATTGGATAAGATTCGAATTTTTGGTGCTGGATACTGGAGAGAAGGAAAAAAATATTATGAAAAAGAAAATAAACTATAAAAAGGCTCCTGATTCTATAGGAAATGCAATTAATTCATCAATCATTGTTGAAGATTTTTTACCTCCTCCTGAAAAGTTAATTCTAAAAGAAGATAACTCGAAGATTACTATTCTTTTAAGTAAAAAAAGCATTAATTTCTTTAAAGAACAATCTAAGAAATCAGGTGTGCCTTATCAATCAATGATTAAAAGAGTCTTGGATCTATATGCGGATAAATTTGCACATAAGTAAAATCTGGTCTTCATACAATTGTGGCTTACCGCTTTGTTTCGGATCTTGCACCATAGCGGGAGTTTATGATTATTTTAATTTTGAATATTTTCATGGTTCTTATTGCATTCTTTGTAAAACATTCTCTATGGATCTCGAAGTGAGTGGTCTATCTTTCCCCGTATTTGATTTTTGATTGGATATTAGTCGTAAACCCGATGAGTATAGAAGAGAGATCATCATCTTGTGCTTTAGATTTGTGATGGATTGTAGGAGCTTATGTACTTCATTTAGACTAAAGATAGTTGGTGTATGTTCTTCTTTTTGGATTCCATACACAAAATCCAGACGGATCGGCTTCAGAGCAATTTCATTTCTGTAATACTCAATGGAAAACCTGGCAATCCGAATGCCGGAATTAGAAGTGTTTTTCTCTATGCTCAAATATTTAAAGTATTCTTTAAAATCTTCCAAACTAGCATTCAAAAGGTCAGTGTCCCAATTCTTTCTAAGATTTTCATTTATGATCTTTAAAGTATTTGTGTAAGACTTAATTGTTCTTGGAGAATACTTTCTGATTTTTAATAAATCTTCAAATTCATTCTGTAAAGGATATTCCCGTTTCTGTTTTTGGATGGATTCTTTGTATAGGAATAGGTCTTTGTTTTCTGTTTCCCACTTAGCAAAGATGGTTCGGGAAAGTTTTTGTTCCTTCAAAAAGTAGTCTTTCAACTCTTTGAAATTTTCGCTATCTATTCTCGCTTTGTTTTGGTTTAGGAAAGTTTCGATTTCTAGATTGGAAATGTATTTCGGGAATTTTTTGGGATGGAGGGATTGGAGTTCTTTGAGCGGAGATAGCTTATACAAATTATTTATTTGTATATGCTATATAAATCAAGCTTTATTATAATTTTTAGTTTGAAGAGTTATTGAGAATATGGATAATTATTGTTAGAGGGCAATGTAAAATTTAGTAAAATAATTTAAGGAGAATAAAATGAAAAAAATATTTTTGGCTGTTTCCATGATAAGTTTAATATTTGGAACTATTTATGCAGAAAGAACAGTTGGCTCATGTTCTGCAGCTATTAGTCGGGCAATTGGTGCTGGTGATTGTGATACTTGGGGCAATTGTTGGGGCCAAATAGCGAGAAAGGTTGGCGCAAGCCCCAATTGTGATAGTGTTGGATGTACAACTTGTGCCGTTGCAAGAAAATTAGCAAGCAAAGAATTAGAAGGATATGCTGAAATGACCGTAGGCAATTGTGCAGCTGCATTAGCTAGACATTACGGAGGCAATACTGGTGGTGTAGGAACTTCGGTTTGCAGTATTTCAGATTATGCAGAAAAAAAGAAAAAATTAGATTAAAAGAAAATTTCACTGCGCCCAACAGAGAATATGCCTCCGCTCGCAAGCTCGCTTTGCCCTAAGGGGTCATGGCTGCGCCACGACGCATATTCTTGTTCGTTAGCCGCCATTTCTAAACGAAATTTATTTAAAAGACTAAGGAAATAATTAAGAAAAAAATATAAATAGGTATTAACAATACCCTACTGAATAGGGTATTGTTAATACAATTACAAGGGTATTTGTTACTCTCAAAGAATTTGATGTTCTTTGGAAATCTATAGGTTTTGGGGATACAGAGTTAAGAGAACTACAATCCTTAATGATCACATCCATTGAAAATAATTTGAAAAATAACAAACTCGGAGGAAAGGACAATGAAAAAGGTAAAAGAAAAAATTAGGTCTTCCAAAGAAATAAGTTCTAGTATTATTAGAGGTTTAAATCAGGCTTTGTCTCATTCTGTGGGAGATAAATTATATACAAGCTCTGAAAAAAAACTTTCTATTTCTCCTTTACCAAACTATAATAGTGATGAAATAAAAATAATTAGAAAAGAATTAAATTTATCTCAGAACTTATTTGCAAAAGCTTTAGGTGTCTCCCTGAAAACTGTTGAAGCATGGGAGTCCAGGAGAAATATCCCCCAAGGACCTGCTCAAAGAATGCTCTATATAATTAAAAGTAATCCCATAATTTTAAGTGATTTGAAAATAATTTTATAAATATATTATTGAATACCAAGCGTATCACTGGAGGATCATAAGGAGGAAAACAGAAGAAAAGAACTTGAATGGCAAATTGAACAACTCCCTATGGAGATAAAAGAATTAGTCATTTCAGATCAGAAGAATAGAAATGAAAGCATGAAACTTTATTCCATTTTTTATAAATAATTTT
>CANGZW010000192.1 GCA_947458405.1 Leptospiraceae bacterium | reverse complement strand
CTTCTCCTCCCGTAGTTTAGTTGACACTTCGATACAAAATTTCTGTCCTACGACAGAAATTTCACTCAGTGACCGACTTTCCGGTCATTTCCTTTGAGCAGGTGGGGAGAAAAAAAGCTAGTGGTGCTTCGATACAAATTTTGCTAAGGGATGCAAAATTCATGGTTCGATACGCCACTAAACAAATAGTGGCTACTCACCATATCGCTCAGCAACCAGAGCAATTGACATGAGCGGTAGCGAGTAGACAATGCGAAATGGAACGAACGGTGCGTCTCGATACTTCCGCAAAAAGATGCGGAAACTCGACGACCGAACATGATCGTGTACGCAGTATATGTCTTATATTTAATTCTAAGATGTCATAATCGGAATATATTACCTCACCCCCGATTTTGTCAGGTTTGTAGTACGTTTTTGTATTGACCCCACTCTCCACTGCGTGGTGGGGCTACGCAGTAGAGAGGGGGTAACAAGTAGTTAGTAAACGTATATTGGTAAATAATAGATTACTCCTCTCTGTTTCGTATCAGTACGACGAAACTTGTGGTGAGCGAAAGTCGAACAACTTGTGGTGAGCGTAGACGAACCATGGAGAGGCGGTGTATATAAAATTGTAATACAAAACTATTAAGTAGGTGTGAGGACTTAACCTCCAAACTCCCAAGAAAAGCCGCGATATTCTAAAATTACACACAAAACTCTCAGTAATCAAAAAAAATAAGTGTCTTTTTCGCATCCAAAGAAGATTTTTTTCTAGAATTATTCTTGACAAAATTTGATATTCAGATTATATGTCAGTTATCCGATTGGAGGAAGTCAGGTGAAAATCCTGCGCTGACCCGCAACTGTGTGAGAACTATCCTGTTCTTAAGCCAGATACTCCTCTTTAGAATTTCCCTCGTGGAGTGGGGATTTTCACAAAAGAATTCGGTATGATTCGTAAGAACATACCACTGAGTAAAAAGTACACATACGTGTATTTATACTTATGTATTTTCTCTCTCATACCTAATTTTTAAATTTGGGATGCATCTCCTATTATTTTCTACTGGAGAAATTTATGACTCAAAAATCTATTTTTTCTGGTTTTAAGGTATTAGGTATTATGATTTTTTGCTATTTTAAAAATCATTATTTTAAACCTTTTTCCGTAAAATCAAAACTTATCAAATCAACCGCTAAAATTAATCTAATTTTAGTGATCACTTTTCAGTTTATTTGTATGACAAATTGCAATATAGAAAGCTCATCGTCGGCTGAGTCCTCAAAGAATGAGAATTCATTATTAAAATCGATTGCCCTATACCAAACTTATCAAATAAGTCAATTAGGCTTTCAAATGAATGGTACATGGACATCTTATACTGAAGGTACTGCAACAAGTAATACAAAAACATATATCACATCTTATAACGGTACGGGTACATGGCTAGATGATTCATCGGGTGGATATTCTAGTTGTAAATTAATTATACAATATAATCAAACGCTTGGAATTTTAATTACACAGAATCCTCCTAATAATGGTGCATGTTTTTCAAATGATACAAATAAAGGAAAATATAGTAAAACTATTTATTTTTTATCATCTAGTAAATACTATTTCTGTGAAACTACTTTTGGAAAATCTACTGCTTCAGAAGCGTTGAGTGCTACTTATACAGCAGATAAAACCAATTTAACTACTGGCTGTGGAGATTTCAAAAGTGCATGGTCCCGTTTAGAATAAATTGACTAATGATTGGATTTCAAACAATGAATATAAATAAAAAGTTAGTAATTTACATTATATTAGGCTTTATATTATTAACAAACTGTGCTAATCCTCAATCCCCACTAAATCTCAATCCATTGTTTTTAGTTATTGCTAACCAAACCTCACCCAAGACAACTCTCTCCTGCCCACTCGTACCACGGAGAGAGGAATTTGCTGATACTGTGACACAAGCGGTATCCAGTTCGGATACATTTGGAAATCCTTCTATGAGTGTAGATGGAGTTTGTGGGGGAGGGGAGAATTCTGGATCCTTAGATGTATTTAGTCTCTCTCAAACAGGATCGGGTTCCTCATTAGTTCTCTCTTGGGGAGCTAAGACAATAGCCAATCAAACAGGAATAGACTTCATGGTTTTTGAAAATCCATGGAGGATTGGCTCTGATTCTACTTCTATTTTTATGGAAGCGATAATAGTTGAGGTTAGCCAGGATAATGTATCTTATTGTGGATTTAATCCAAATTATACTCAGGGAAATTTATACTCTAGAAATCCAACTCATTGGCAAAATTTTGCAGGTAAAACTCCTGTACTCTATAATGATGCAACTAATCGTTTGGATTCGGAGTCTTTATTTAATCCATCTTTAGCCGGGGGGGATGGATTTGATTTAGATAATCTTTCTGATTCCAATTATTTTAATATAGGTTGCACTACAAATTTACGAGATACCATAAAAACAAATGGTTTTAAATATATTCGTCTTACATCAGCGAGTGCGAGAACAAACTCCAATACGGGAAACCCATATCCCTTTGATAGTGCCGCTAGCAATGGCCCTGATATAGATGGAGTTGCCGCTAGGTATAGAAATTAAGATATTTTGATGATAAAAATATTGTATTTAGATATTTATAATTAATAAAATTATTTTTTATAGTAACCTAAACTTATATTAATTGTCTCTTTTTAATTTTGAAAGATAAGTTAGTTCTTGTTTTTATATGAACTTAAAAAATAATTGAAGGGATGATTTACAATTTATTTCAATTCAATTTTAGAATTTTCATAATTATATTTTTTATTTCCATTTTAATTTTGATCCCCCAGGGTGTACAGGAAAAAGAAAGATCGGAGATTATTTTAGAACTATTATCGAGCGAATTGGAATCTCCAGTTGCGATGAGTTCTGCCAAAGGCACAGATGACCTCTACATCGTCGAACAGAAAGGTATAATTAAAATTTACTCCAATAAAGAAATTAAAAAAACTCCTTTTTTGGATCTAAGAAAAAAAATAACCGGGGTCAATCGATTTTACTCAGAGAAGGGTTTGTTAGGACTTGCCTTTCATCCAAACTATGATGAAAATAGAAAGTTTTATATAAATTATAGTGCTGACTTAGATAAACCTAATATAGATCATAAAACTATTATTTCCGAATTCCAATCCTCGCTCTCTAATCCTGAAAAAGTTCTTTTTCAATCTGAAAAAATCGTATTAGAAATTGAACAACCCGAGGCAAATCACAATGGGGGTACTCTTCAGTTTGGAAAGGATGGGTATTTATATATAGGAAGTGGTGATGGGGGAGG
>CANGZW010000191.1 GCA_947458405.1 Leptospiraceae bacterium | reverse complement strand
TCATGAACTAAATGCCTATCGATATAGATGATAGAAGAACCATTTTCTTCATTTACAAGGTGAGCATCCCATATTTTTTCAAACATCGTTTTCATAACTACCGTTTTTTCAGTTTTCTTTTCCCTTACAATAAGAATTTCAGATATTTTTAAAAGGAAAATGGATAAGATTTTTTTAAAAAGTTCTACCCCAAGTAAAAGAGATAATTCTGTAATGTTTGTAGGCATTGAAAAAATGAAAACAATCTCAAAATACCTCCTCGAAGGCGGAGTAAATTTAAAAAAAACATGCTTAAAGTTGGGTTATGTTCCCATAAAAAAACAAATACCGGAGGCAATTGAAAGCCTCGCTTATTGTGGAAAAAATAATTTTTTAAACGATGATCTCTATGGGGACTTTGATGAGGCTTATTTAGCGGAAGAGGTTTTGAATATGCTTTTAAAAGCTAATAATTATCTGAAAAAAAATTACCCTAATTTAGAATTTTTAATCTATGATGCGGCAAGACCCACAAGGATTCAAAAAATTATGTGGGATTTCGTTAAAGATACAGAATTGAGAGACTTTGTGGCAGATCCCGAAGATGGTTCCGTTCATAATTTTGGCTCTGCAGTAGATTTAAGTTTAATCGATAAAAATGGGAACTCACTGGATATGGGAACCGGATTTGATTACTTCGGGGAATTGGCAGAACCAATAGCAGAGGAAAAAATGGTAAAAGAAAATAAATTGAACATGTCTCAAATTAATAATCGAAAAATCTTACGGGATTCAATGGAATCCTCAGGGTTTAAGGTGAGATACAATGAATGGTGGCATTTTGATGCATTTCCCCTTGAAATTGCCAAAAATAAATTTCAGAGACTACTGTGACAATAGATGACTTTGGAGATTTTTTAGAGTCTATTGACTCTAAGTCGGAAGAAATTTATCCTTTAGTCTTAGAAAATTTAGTAAAAATTAATATTTTTTCTGTCTTACAAGATAATGATTATAATAGTTTTCATAAAAAATTATATAAAATAGCTTCCTATAGGCATGGTATAGGTATTGCAATATCCTGTATGGCTCAAGTAAACATAGTGGGAAGAATTCTTCAAATTGAAGAATTACATGGAAACGGGAGAGCCAAAGAATTATTAAATGAAATTATAACTGGCAAATCTTCTATTTCAGTAGGAGTTTCCGAAAGAGGATGGGGTGGACGTATTACAAAAACCAAAACAGCATATAAAAATATTGATGGAAAACTAATTTTAAACGGGGAAAAATCTTTTTTAACAAATGGAACTCACAGTTCTCATTATATAATTATATGTAAGGACGAAAATGAAAATTTTCATTCTGTAGTACTAGAAAAGGCTCGAAAAGGCTTAAAAATAAATCCATTTCAATTGGAATATGCAAGGGAAGCTACCCATGCAATACTCACTTTTGAAGATATTGAAATTTATAAGGAAGATTTTTTAATTTTAAATTATAAAGAATACTCAGAAAATTTACAATTATCCGAGCTCTTAAGCCTCTGCTTTATTGGGTGTTCCTATTTAAGTAAAATCGCACAAAAAGATATATACAAAGCTAAAAAACCAATTTCAAAAGAGAAAACCTTAAAAGATATTGATCATTTTTTAACCTATATATTTTATATTTCCAATCTAAAAACCAAAGATTCCAACTTAGTATTAAAGCAGTATTTCCCTTATGGTTTTACAATCATTTTAGATAATTGGAAGGGCTTTATGTGCCAATTTCATTCCGAATTTGAGCTTAAGGAAGTGTATCCCGATCTCTCACTCTTTGATCTTTTAAAGGATGAATTTAGATTTTCTCGAAATATGAATATTTTAGGGATCGATAATTTTTAGAAATATTATTAAATTTCATATAGTTTTAATTTAAAAAGATAGTTTCACTAATAAATAATAATATGAAATTTTAAATTTTTTTATATTTGATAAATTCTAAAAACCTCCAGATAATAAATTTTATTAATTATTTTCATCTGTCCTACTAATTAGTTTTATTATAAATATTTTATAAATTTATTAAATTCACGCTCAGAGTAAATAATCCTGAAAATTCTTGCAGTCTCTTTATTTATATCTGATAACTGAATTATTTAATTTTCTCGAGACTAAAAACAAAATTATTCCTCTAGAAGAGAACTTTTCTATATCTAAAGCTCATGAATTAAATATTTAGACATTAACAAATTTTTATAAAACCCAATGATAGGGAAACTTTTATTAAAATATAATTTCCAGTCATTGTTCTTTTTACTGCCTGATCCTTAAATTCTTTTGAATACCTTGATTTCCTTATAATTGACTCCTCTCCCTTTTTTTTCAAGAAAGTGTCTACTTTTTAATATATAGGCTAATGGAACTAAAGATTCTTTCCAAAAAGACTAACTTTTTTTTCAAAACCCAATTTTTTTTCAACCTATATATCCATTTTTTTTACATGTATATGTAGGAGAAAAAAAATGAAAAACTTAATTCTTACACTGAACAGAGCAAATCTTACAGAATCAGATTTAGAAACCGTCTTGACAGAATTTGATATTTGGGTAGATTCAAAAGTGCAAAGGAGTGAACAAAAAATCATGAGCCAATTCATTGTACCCATTCAAAAAGAGACAGATGGAATCCGTGGTGAGATACGAATACTCGCTGAAACTATGAAGCATGGGTTTGCACTGATGGAAGAACGATTCCAAAAGATGGATCAGAAGCTAGATTTCACTCGAAAAAGCCTGGAGTTACAAATATCCACAACACGGGAAAATCTAGAGTTACAGATCAATTCTAATCGGGAAAGTCTTGAAAAGCAGATCAATTCAAGTAGAGAGAATTCTGAATTACAAATTTCTCGATTAGAAAGGCAAATTTCCACAACACGGGAAAATCTGGAGCTACAGATCAATTCCAATCGTGAAAGTCTTGAAAGACAGATAAATTCTAACCGTGAAATTTTGGAAAACCAATTCTCATTTCAGCAGAAATTGTTGTGGGCAGTTCTCTCCGTTGTTTTGGGACTCTTTGCAAAGGCGATTCATTTGATATGATGTCTCCGACGGCTTAAGGGGTTTTTAACCCCTTAAGAATCCCCAATTGATTTTTTATTTGAATAGGCTCAAATCAAAAATTTCTGAATGGAATTTGCTGTAAATCGTACCTCACCCCAACATTTCAGTTTTGTATTACATTTTCGCATACACCGCCTCTCCATGCCATTATAAAAGAGATGGCACAGAGAGGGGTAATACAACACTAATAAGTACGGTCATCGAGCGATGTGGTGAGTAGCCACTATTTGTTTAGTGGCGTATCGAACCATGAACGCATCTTCTCG
>CANGZW010000190.1 GCA_947458405.1 Leptospiraceae bacterium | reverse complement strand
TTGCGGGTGATGAGGTCTTCCGCTACCCTACCCTGAATTGTATCGCGCATAATATGCATATCATTTCTGCCTGCAAAGGGATTCTTACCTGTGAGGAGTTCATAAACAGTAATACCAAGAGCATAGTAGTCGATTTCTTTTCCAATCACCCCCGAATAGATCTCGGGTGCGGCATAGCCTTCTGTTCGGGAGGTAGTTGTCATACGCTTACTCATGCCCCCTTCGAGATCAATTTCTGAGGAAATACCAAAATCCCCGACAAGTATATCTGAGCCATTTACATTTTTGAAAAATAGATTTCCTGGCTTTATGTCCCTATGAACTATTCCCTTACTGTGACAATATTCAAATGCATTGACGGTTTCATCTATAACCTGTATTACATCTTCCTCTTTCATGGGAAGGTATTTATAGTTGCCATCCTCGGATCTGTCGGCGAGGGTTCCCCCTTCTGCAAAGTCTTGAATTTCATAAAATCGCCCATCCTGATTTCCATATTCATAAAGATTGATGATATCGGGGTGATTGATTCCCTTGAGTTTTTCTAAAATTTCATACTTAGGAGAAAAATTGGGGTAATAGTGCTTTAGGACAAATTTTTTGTCATTCTTAGAAACTAGATAAATCTCTGCTTCCCCTGTACTTTTAGAAAGAACACTCAATACCTGATATCCCTGAAAAATTGAGCCCGATTGAATAGCCCCAGAAGTATTCGTTAGATTGTCGTTTTTCTCTTCTTTGGATGGCATTCTTTGGGTAGATTGGGTATCGCTCATTATTTTTGTTTTATCTTCTGACATGGGGTTATCCTGTGGAATATTTGGAATTATTTTTAAATTACCAATAAATACAACCTTATAAAATATTAAGAATTAAAATTGTGTCAAATGATAAATTTAAATATTTTGTTTAATTGAAAATTTTATAATTCTATTGATAAATTATTCAAAATTTTGACTATTTTTTGTTAATTGAAGTTTTGAAAAGGTTGATGTAATTAAATGAAAAGTAGTAAGTATTGTTTTTATATTTGGGATATTGGATTTTTTATTGCTGGAATAATTTTCTATTGTTTGGAGTGAGATTAATACTGGAATTAAGTTTGCTTTAATTAAATTAATTTCATTTTGAAAAATGAAGAAACTATTAAATATATAGAATTTTTTTTGTGTTACACGCTTGGTTTCGAAAGCCTCAACCAGCGGACTTCATTGAAATACATCTATCTAAACAAAAGATGGGTGAGCGTAGACAAATCCCAACTCTACACGATCCCAATCTCTTTCAATTGAGATTCAGAGTGTCCTGAGATATCAAGAATTTCTGTTTTAGAAAACCCTTTTTCATGCATTTTTCGAGCAGTTTCTAGTTTTGTTCTTAACTCACCTTCTTGTAGTCCTTCTAATTTAAAAAAAATAAATTTAATTTTATAAATTATTTCCTTCAAAAAAAAATAATTTAGAAATCACTCAGTCTAAATAATTGCAAAGTAGAGGAACTAGGAGGAAAAGGAGATGAGATTGGAGAAACAAAATAGAGTAGAAGTAAGAAATAGAAGCAATTCTTCAATAACTGGATCACTCAGCCAAGAAGAATTAAATGCACTTTTGGGAGGTTCATTTGACTATGTACCTGTCATTAAGAATATAAAAGATTTGGGAGATTTATTGGCAAAACAAATCAAAGTTCATAATCAGCAATCTTTTGCTGAAAGATATGTAAATATCTTCCAAGGACCCCATATTACTGTTACAAAAGAATTGATTTCTGGGGTCTATAGTAAGACAAATTCTAAGGAGCCCAAGGCAATTGTTAAGGTTGGAGATATAGAGATTATTCCCATTAATATCTGTCCATCCTGTAACTACTACCACTATGACGAGGAAGTGCAGGAAATTTATAATTCGTCAAGACCCAGTGCAATTTTTATAAGTAAATTCAAATCACTATCCGAGATTGAAATTTTAAGAAAATGGCGTACGGAGAATCGAACTATTTGTTGCAAAAAATGTAGTACATACTTTCAGCCAACAATTGCTTATAGCCATTCAGATGCTACAGATCCGTATTTATGCAAGAGTCAAACTATTGATACTTTAAAAAATTGGTTTAAGTATATCACTGATCAAAAAGTAAAGGTTCATCTATTTTCAAATAGTACAAATACTATTGAAACTCTAGGGAATAAATCCATTCTCTATTGGGATGTATTTTTAAAAGAACCTGTAAATGGTATGGAAAAATGTCCGAAAGGAATCTTAACAAATATTGCAAGATATACTCCTTATGAGGATTTGGAAGAAATGATAGCTAAGGAAAACGGAGTCCCTGTATTTGAAGCTTTCCAATTTGATTCATTTTGTATATAATTATTCGTGGTATTCCTTTCCCCATTCGGAATAGTCCTTTTTTTTTCTTGTCTATTACCTCTTTTTCTGGCTCATCTTCCATTGTATTACTATTCCTTTAAATAATTACTAACAGATCTGATAAAATTTCGAAAGTCTCCTAATAATCCTAAATAGAAGGATATTTTTTTTACATCAATCAATGTATATTCATGAGCTAATAAATTTAGAACCAAAGAAACTGGAATCCTCATCCCTCTAATACAAGCCTGTCCATACATGATTTCTTTATTAAATGTAATTCTAGTAAGTTCTGGCATATTCATAGACTACTCTGTTAGAGATTGGAATACAAGCATTTCTTGTTGATACTCTCTTTGAGTAACCTCAGGGAGGGATTGGTCAGTTTAAGGAAATTTTATTGTATATAACCAATCCGTTGGTAGAGGTTCTCGAAACCAACTACACAAAAAAATCTCACTACACAAACTTTTCAGAATTGTATCCTTCGACTAAAGTTTCAATTCCGAGCTAAACTAAACCGTTCTTTCTCAGGTCATCTAGAGAAAGCCCTGTGATTTCTTGAATTTCTGATGGAGAAAATCTTTTACCTAACATCTTCCGAGCTGTTTCCAATTTATTCCTGTTTTCACCCTGTCCAATTCCCTGCTCAATTCCTTGTTCCAAACCACGTGCTAATCCCAGCTCATATTTAGCCGCCATCTCATAAGCAAAGTTTTCATCCGAGCGGAGTCTCTCCTCTAGCTGTCTCTGTTTTTCGGGATCGGTGGCATAGAGTTCTAGAACACCGAATGCATTCTGTAGGTCGGGAAGTTTTTGTTTTAGTTTCAATGTATCCTCCTCTGTGAGAGTTTGGGAATTTTTCAGTAAAAAGAGCCAGATATCCATTCCCGATTCCAATTCTTCAATGGAATCTTTATGGAATTTGGGAAGCTCTACATAAATCATCTGTAGGTCTTCTGTGAGCACCAACTCGGGGTTGGTTTTTTCTTTCAACAGAAACCAATTGACTATATTT
>CANGZW010000189.1 GCA_947458405.1 Leptospiraceae bacterium | reverse complement strand
GCCGCCTGTGCCGCTTCGATATTCACATAGATTGCATTGTAGTTCCCTTCCCTGTTCAAGTAGTCCCTTAGGGTTATTAGTCCCGTTGTCTTTCCTGTTTGTCTGGGAGCATGGAGGACAAAGAATTTACGGGCATCTATTAGACCCATGATTTCGGGCAGATTCCATCTCGAGAGGGGGGATAGGGTGTAGTGGATATCGGGCTGGTTGGGACCTGCAGTGTTGAAAAATTTCATGATAAGGGAAGTGTAAATGGGAATCTTTTAGGGGTCAAGAGAGAAAGTCGGATTCCTGTTCTCATAAATAAGGCTTTATTATTCCATTGCAGAACTAACTCTAGTTTCCGATATCGTTTAAGAGGGCTTTTTTCTTAGGGTATAAATTAATTTGAATAGGTTGCCAAACTTCTCAAATGCTAAGTACCTTTGCCCATTATGAAAACACTGAAACTATTCCTATATGAGAACTAAACTATGAATCTACTGATACTTACAATTGTCCTTTTTTCCTTCGTCACTCCTATTTTGTCTCAAACAAGTTCTTATCTTGCAGGAATGGCAAAACGTGATGTGACAGGTCCTTCTGTTGGAGTTATGTTTTGGGGGTATGGAAGAGAAGACCAAACAGGACTGGGAATTCATACCAGGCAATTCGCGCGCGCTCTTGTTATACAAGATCAAAAAAGTAAAAAGCTTCTTGCATTCGTGACTGCTGAGGTGGGGGGAATCCCTTTTGAAATACAAAGAGAAGTAGTTAAGAGACTTCAGTCCGAAGTAGATCCTGAGTTTAGTTATGGCAATGTACTACTGAATGCTTCCCATACTCACAGTGGTCCCGGGGGTCATTTTCATTATTCATCCGTTTCTTTTTTATCCAAGGAATTTTATGGAGAATCCTATGCAGTCCTGAGAGATGGTATTTTTGAATCGATCAAAACTGCTTATTTAAACAGAAAATCAGCAATCTTAAAAATGGGTAAGACAATTGTGAAAGAAGCAGGGATCAATCGAAGTTTACCCGCTTACCTGTCCAATCCAGATACTGAAAGAAAAGAATATTCAGATACAATCGATAGAGAGATGGTTCAACTCAATGTTTTTGTGGCGAACAAACCAATTGGTTTTATCAACTGGTATGGAGTTCACCCCACCAATATAACCTTTGATAATCGTCTCATTTCGTCAGACAACAAAGGGATTGCTTCACTGTTGTCAGAGTCCGAAGCAAAGGAACAGGGTATAAACGATTTTGTGGCAATCTTTGCCCAGGCAAATGAAGGTGACGTATCACCAAATATGAATTTAAACAATACAGGTCCCGGAAAAAATATCTTTGAAAGTAGTTTTATGATTGGTGAAAGGCAATTCAGAGCAAGCCAAGTGATTTTAAAATCAGAAGGGAAGCAACTTTTAGGTGGGATATCGTACACCCAAAAGTTTATAGATATGAGTCAGTATCCAGTGAGCAGTGAATATTCTGGAACAGGTAAACCTGAAACTACCTGCCCCTCAGCTTATGGGTATGCATTCGCCGCAGGCTCCACAGAAGAGGGGGGAGGGCATTGGTTGTTTCATGAAGGTATGACAAATAAGGATAGGAAATTCTACATCGATTGGCTTGCAAAATTTATGTTGCAGTCTCCTTCGGATGAACTCCGCAAATGCCAATCTCCAAAAGCAATTTTATTTCCTATGGGAGAAACTAAGCCCATTCCAAGTCTCCCTCAGATACTTCCCTATGGTCTTGTACTACTCGGAGACTTATCAGTTTTAGTATTACCCCATGAAGTTACCACCATGTCGAGCCGAAGACTCAAAAAAGAAGTTAGCTCCGTATTAAGAACCAAAGTTTCAGAAATAGTTTTATCGGGACTCACCAATGACTTTTCAGGATATATCACAACGCCCGAAGAATATATGACACAAAACTATGAAGGTGGTCATACACTTTATGGATCCCAAAGTTTAAATGCACTGAGACAGGAATATCATGGTATGTCCTTAGTCCTAAAAGAGGGAACGCAGTCTGCAAAATCTGTAGCAACCTTACAGCCATTGGACTTATCAGATAGAGTGAGTAGTTTACCAATCCCTTTTGCAAATGAAGTATCTAAGGAACCAAAAAAAGTCATACAACCAAATGCAAATGTATATCGACCTGGAGAAGAAGTTAGCTGCCGAGTGGAATCCGCTAACCCCAACGTAGGATTTCCAACTGTGAAGTCATACGTTAGGGTAGAAAAGTTAGATGGTTCTACTTGGAACTCTGTACGGTCTGATTCTGACTATGATACAAAATTTATCTTTCAAAAAAGTA
Source organism: Leptospiraceae bacterium (assembly GCA_947458405.1). Taxonomy (GTDB): domain Bacteria; phylum Spirochaetota; class Leptospiria; order Leptospirales; family Leptospiraceae; genus JACKPB01. The sequence goes on along the minus strand of CANGZW010000189.1, from coordinate 1,119 downwards.
AATTGTTGGGTATTACAGAAGCGAGTCTGGAGTTAATTTGGGAGACGAACTCATCTGCAAAGATTGGAGAGTATCGATTGGTTCATGAAGGATTGTATTTGGGCAAGAATGGTGTAAAGACTCCGTATAGAATTGAATGTCCGAGTTTTCGATTGGAGGATGGAAAGAAGTGAGTTTGGTATCAATGAGATACATTTTTAAATTAAAGAATCTCTTCTATCCGAACGGGATGGAAGTATAATTTCGGGCAAACTTTTTTTATCGACTAATTGGATGCTATATTCTGCAAACTTAGCTAACTTTGGACGTCTATGTACTATGGCATCTAGATCTCGAATAATTAATATAATCAGAAAAATCCTATCAGTAAGCACTTCCTGATAAATAATCGACTGCTTTCCTAACTTGCAATTGATTCTTTGTGTATTCCCGCTTTATATTAGCTACAATTTGAATGGATTGCTTTGGTTTTAGTTTTTCAGAGTAGTACACTAAATTTTTTGATATTTGATCATCACTCCATTTAGCTTCTACTAAACGTTCTATTTTTTTATCTTTCGTGATGACAAAATCAATTTCCCGACCTTCTTTGTCTCGCAAAAAGTAGAGTTGCATTCGATATCCTTCGCTATCTTCTATAAATTGGATTCGTTTATAGAGATGCGTAGCAACGAGATTTTCAAAAATAGCTCCCTCGTCTCCTTCCACGTCTGCATTGTCAAAGAAGTAAACTTTGAATGGTTTGGAGATTGCACGGCTTAGATTTCCTGTATAGGGTCTTACAATAAAAACGAGATACATCTTTTCTAAAATTTCTATCCAGCGTTTTACTGTGTTGGGTGCCACTTGTAGGTCGCTAGCCAAATTAGAAACTACTATGAGAGAGCCCACTCTAGTTTTTAATAGATCAATGAGAAGAGAAATATTTTGTATCTCATTGATTTTTTCCAAGTCGCGTATGTCCTCACGTAAGATGAGATCAAAACGTTCTTTTCTCCACCGACGGGCGTTTAATTCTGATGAATCCAGAAATGGTTCCGGAAAACCACCGACCCTCATGAGTTTTTGGAATGATTGTTCAAGATTAAAATTTTTCGGAAGCTCGTCCAAAGTAAATGG
>CANGZW010000188.1 GCA_947458405.1 Leptospiraceae bacterium | reverse complement strand
TTTGTTTTCAGAAATTCTTTAAATACTTTTAGTATCTCATCATCCCCAAAATTATCTTGCTTTTCATCTTGGTATCTTGGCTCATCTTCCTCAAATTCTTCATCTTCATCTTCGAACTCAGATTCATATTTCTCAGGATTTTTTCTTCTATCTAATGCTAATTTATAGGCTTCATAATAAGAAATGCGATATTTAAATTTTAAATCTTCAATTTCTTGGATAAGCGTATAAGCATCGCCTGCCTTATGATAGGCGTCTTTTATTTGTGATAATTCATCTCCAAACGTATTGTTGTACCATTGAGTATAGCGTGGTAAGTCTGTGTTCTCAAAATGAATCCATTCATTCCTAACTTTATCCAGTTCTTTAATTGTTTTTTTACAACTTAATATAAATTTTTTTCGTATAGGTGTTTGATCAATAACCACTAAAGATAGAGAAGGGGATGCTTTTAAAGCTACTTCTATATAAGCTGACTTCTTTCTTTTAGTAGATTTTTTCATTTGGATTTACCATGGAATAGGAATCTTCAGAAAATTTAATTTTTCTTCTAATTCTTCTCTCTCTCTACTTTTCTTTTGGCTCGAACCATCATCTGCTAACAAACCAAATTCTATCGCCTTATCAATAGTAGCTTTTTTATCCCCTGAATTTATAAGTCTTATAATCTCCGAATCAAATCTTGTCAAAGAACTACCATGGAAAGAGTAATCCATAAAGGCTTCCCATGCTATTGGACACCATTTTTTAACTATTTCTTCTCCGATACACAACGCATATTTTCGAATTTCCAACTGTGCATGAGAATCCATTCGAAGTGCTAAAAAATGCAATAAATTATGTAAATCCACCTTCCAGTAGGCTTCTGTATAGGTAGCTAAAAGTAAATCTTTGCGTGCTTGCTCTCTTGCCATACCCGCATCAATTCTTTCTTGATAAATTTTTCCAGCTAAGGAATGGAGCTCTTTCTCCTGTTCTGAAAATTTGTTTCCTTCCTCAATTGTAAAAAGTCCTGAACTCCCCTGACGATTCCCCGAAGATTGATTTCTCCATTCATCAGGAGGTGTCATTTGAGCTGAATCTATTGCTACTGAGTATCTGGTGCTATATTCATTTACATTTGCAGTCCTATGCCTGATCCATTGTCTCCAAGCGTCCATAGGAACCCTGACGTGAAGCTTGATTTCACACATTTCAAAAGGAGTTGTATGCTTATGTCGAAGAAGATATCGAATGAGTCCCCTGTCTTCGTGTATTTGCTTTGTACCTTTTCCATAGGAAACCCTAGCCGCCTGCACAATAGCCTCATCAGAACCCATATAATCTATGACTCTAACAAATCCATCATCGAGAACCTTAAAAGGTTCTCCTAAAACTTTATCCAATTCTGGAGAGGAGACTCTATTTATTTTTTCAAAAGACGATTCCATAATTTATATTTCCAAAATACTACGTCTTTCTTTCTATTCAAGACTAATCCATTTTATATCTTTATTTTTCCTGAATAAGTAATTTTTTATGGTTATTTTCAATACTTTTCTATATTTTAAGCTCATCAAATCTCCTGATTTTTGCATATTTTCGATGTAGAAATTGCATTTTCAATATAAAAGTCAAGATTTATAAGTTGATTATATTTTAAATCTTGACTAAATTTGAATACCCCTAAGGGTATAGTTATGAATTCTACTGAACTAATACACCGACTGAATAGAGTACAGGGTCAAATTGAGGCCATTAAGAAAAATCTATTAGAAAACCCTTCTGAATGTAAAAAAAATATACAGTTACTAAAAGCCGCAACGAATGCGCTAAAAAAATTTGGACAGGCTTATGTGGAAGAGCATATGGAGGAATGTCTGACAAAAAATTCAGACATTCGATCAATCGAAAGTGACTTGAGAGTAGTCATCTCTTCTGCTTTTTCTTTATGATATTTATCTAGGTTCTCTTAATAGTATTACACTATCTCTGGAATTTGTGCTTAAATAATCCTGCAAATGGATAAAATCAGATACTTCTGGATTAGGTTTAGAAAATACAGAAAGGCTTTCAATTGTAGCAGGATCATTTTCAATTCTATCTAAAAAATAAATAGAAGATGTCCCTTTTTTCATCCAAAAGTCTGACCAACTAAGAAAATCATTACCCAAAGTATAAGTATTCGATTCTTGTAATACAGGATTTGTAAAAAGTATAGCATTAGGTATCGACTTTTCTATTCTCCTTTCTAATTTCTGAAAGCTCAAATAATTCCTTGAATCACATTTCCAATTATATGTTTCAAGTTTTACTGAATCGCCTTTATTTGTAGTTTCGGGAAATTTCCATACTTGTAATCGATTATTTGATTCAAATGCCTTACTTCCCTCATAGTAATCAATCGTATAGTAATTAAATCCCGGAATCTTTTTCTCTCCTGCTCCTAAACAATCAGGAGCTACTATCTCTAAATCTTTAATATCTTTCTTATTACTTTGTTGAAAATTATAAAATAATCGAGCATTTGTTCCAAAGTTATTCTTCTTTAAAAATTGATATAAGTCTAGACCCGCTTTATTCAAATAAATTTGATATACATTTCCTTTATCTAAAAACGGGAATGTATTTATTATACGAAGAAAATACTGTGATGTTTTATATTCCTGCGCACTGAAAACAGAGTATGTCCATCGATTTTTATCTGGTTGGAATGCAATCGCATTGATAACATCACCCGCTGGAAAAATTGCGATGAAAGGATCATTGATCTTTTTTACAAATCCTATATTAAAGTCTTCGGATTCCGAATCAATTTTTTGTGCCTCTTCTTCGCGAACTTTAGTCTGATAACCCTTATAATATATATTATCAAGGGGAGGTCTAAATCCTCTATATTGCTTAATTCTTGCATGAACACCATTTATCTGTAATACGCTCGATTTATAAATTATAGAAGGGCTCAATAATTGATTATAATACAATGCACTCAAAAGGGATTCATATTCTCTATTTGCAATAAAGTAATTTATTCCCTGTTTTATAAACTCATCTAAGGCAAATCTACTATCAAGATACATTCTTATCGAAAGTTCTTCACTTGAAATATTTTCTTTTTTGGCAACTGAAATCAATCTTGAATAAGATGCTCCATGATTTCCCCTTTCTTTTCCCTGCACTCGAGCTGTCAACATTCCCGAAAGACGCATCCATTCTGATGAATAATTAGGATCAATGTTTCCTAAGATTCCATAACTTTTCGTAAACTGTATTACAGACTTTCTATGCTTTTTATTTACTATATTTGCATATCCATTTAAAAGGGTAGCCGCATACTCTAATCTTTTCCAGCCCTTACTCTGAGCAGTGTATATTATATCATCTGTTATTTTTTCTGTTAAAGTAGGTCTTGTTTTAAACATAATATGTGCAATACGGAGACGAACAAATAACTCTTCCTCATCGGGCTTAGCAGTACTCAATTTATTCAATGCTTCTACAGCTAATCCGGGATTTTT
>CANGZW010000187.1 GCA_947458405.1 Leptospiraceae bacterium | reverse complement strand
GATAATTTTGGAGATGAAAAAGATAAATTAAAAAATAAAATATTAATTTATGCAGGGAGTTTAAATGAAGAGGATTCCGATATCTTAGATAATTTTTGTTATCATCAATTTCCTAGCTTTGATATATTTAGAGTTGGAGGGAGTCCAAGTAAGTTAAATATAGGATGGGTAAAAAGATTATTCAAAAGAAATTTTTTAAATGAGCTAGCCTCTTCCAATGCTTTTATTTCATATTTTGGACAAGGGCTTATGGAAGCATTATATTTTCAAAAAAAAGTATATATATACTCCATTTCTGATTATCATGAAATTTTATCTAAAAATATATTAAAATCAGCTCCAATCTATAATATCGGGACTATTAATAATTTAAAATTCAATGAAGATAATAATATAAATAGGATAATTAATTTTACTAACAATGGATATTCCAATTTAGTAAAATTAATTATAGAAATTTTACTAAAATAAAACCTAAGAGAATCTATGTGCTTAAATTAATTATATTTTTTTTTACAATATATATATCTGCAGAAGAAATTCCAGATTTAGGAGAAATTAAACCACAACAGGATTCTCCAAAGATAAAAATTGAAATTTCAAAACTTTCCCAAGAAGGTCAAGCACTTCTTAAAATTAAAAATATTAAAGAAGTAATTAATATTTCTCAAAAAATAAAATCACTTTCAGAATCTAACAGTGAATCGTATTATCTTAATGGAGCTATCAATTATATCAACGGAGAGCATACAAAGTCATTAAAAGATCTAGAATTAGCTCTGAAATTTAATCCCAACCATGATTTATCACTATTCTTATTAGGTTTAAATTATCTAAAACTAAATAAATTTGAAAGTGCCGCACTATATTTTGAACGTGCCTGCAAAGAAGCATCTTATAATCCATTCTATAGATACAATCTTTCCATCGCGTACTTCATTATTGGTAAGTATGAGAAATCAAAACAAGAATCAGAAAATACTATAAAACTCAAAGAAAATTACTCCAAAGCAAAAATTATTTTAGCAAATTCACTTTATAAATTAAATAAAAAATCAGAGAGTTTTCAAATTATAAAAGAGTTATATGATAAAAAAATAGAGGTAGATGAGATATCAACATTGTATATAAAATTATTATTCGAAGAATCGAAAAATTATGAATTAGTGATACAAACTTTAGCAAGAAAATCAAAATTATCTCTCGATGAAAAAAAGATTTTAGCTTATTCATTTATGGAAGAAGGAGAGTATATAAAAGCCATCCAATTTTTTAAAATGATAATTGAAAGTGGAATAGACACAGAAGAAGATAATCTAAGCTATTTAAAATCACTAATTATGATTGGAAAGTCTGACGAAGCTGAGAAATTATTTACTCAGCTAAATCGAAAAAACTTTCCCGATAAAAAAATCTATGTGGATACATTTTTTAATACACTTGAAAAGAAAGCCTTTCTTAAATTAATTTATCAACCCTATCCTTTATAAAGAAGTTCTACTTTTTCACATATATAATGATAAGTTAATATATGCAATTCTTGAATTCTGGGCGTTTTCTTTGATGGAACATCTAAAAGAATATCACAAAATTTTGCAAGTTCACCTCCACCCTCTCCCGTAAGACCGATAACTAGTAAATTTAATTCTTTGGCTTTCTTAGCAGCTAGTATTACATTTTTAGAATTTCCACTAGTTGATATACCTAATAAAATTCCACCTCGTTTACCATGTGCCTCAACCTGTCTTTCGAAAATAGTGCTGTAATCATAATCATTAGACCATGCTGTAAGGGATGCAGAATTAGAAGATAATGAAATAGCATTTATTGCTTTTCGTTCTTTTAAAAATCTTCCCACTAATTCCCCTACTATATGCTCTGAGTCTGCTGAGGATCCACCATTTCCGCAGACCAATAATGGTAATTCTAAATTCACTGAAGTTACAATTTTATCGATAGCCAAATCCAATCTTTCAAAAAATTTTTCATCTTTAATCAATAAATTAATTAATTTTATATTTTCTAATAGTTGTTCTTTAAATGTCATACATATTCCTTTATTAGTTCTATTTGACCAATTACAAATGATAGTGCTTGTTCTGTTCTTAAAATTGAATCGCTTATTTTTGTTTTAATTGCACCTAAGTTTATAAAATAATCTATATCTCTCTCAGTCAGCCCACCTTCGGGACCAATAATTAATTGAACCTGATTCTTTTCATTAAAATTTGAAAATGCATTCCTCATGCTACACCCATTTGGGTCTAATAAAATACATTTATTAACCATGATAAGATCATTTAATTCCATCTTATTACTAAAAAAATGAATTTCGGGAGAATAGATATTTTTTCCTTGTTCCATTCCTAAATCTAATTCTTCTTTCCAGCTACCCTCTTTCCATAAACTTGATTTTTCATAAGATTTTTCACTCTTTGATAATGGAAAAATATTTACTTTTTGAATCTGCAATGTTCCTATAAGCTGAAAAATTTTTTTCATTGTTTGTGGTCTTTGATAGGATATAAATAATTCAATAATTTGATCTTTTTTAGGAACTATCATTTGAAAAAAATATTCTCCCATGATGAATTCTTTGGTTATCTCTATTATAGTAAACTCACCAATATCTAAGTTAAGTCTCCCCGCCGGAAGAGTATATCCTACATAAACTTTTTTTATATCTATAAGATGATTTTTTTTTCTGTTTTGAATTTTATAGATATTTTTAGCTACTAATTCATCCTCTTTTAAAATTAGTAAATTCATTAGGCAAATTTAAATTTCAAAATCAGGAGCTTTTTCGGGAAGTTTTTCCTCAGGCAGAGATTTTTCGTTATTTTCAAAAGTATTGGGAATATTTGAAATTTTATTAAAATGAAAAAAGAGCAAGGAAAATAAAAAAAATATTATAACAAGTTTAATTATACTTTTAGATTTTTCAGAGGATTTAATTGGAGGATTAAAGTTTCTTCCAAAAAAGAATTCTTCTGGTTGGTTTTGGTTGATCTTAAGAACATCAAATCTTCCTGTTGAATATAGACTTGGATCATCTGGATTTACTTTAAATGAATTATTACAATAGGGGCAAGTAACAAATAAGGTTCCCTTATCAATTGGGAACCTTATTTCTCTAAAGCAGTGTTCACAAGAGCGAATATATTTCATCGCTCATTAAAATGTGATTGTTAGTATTTTAAAGATGCTCTAAAATACTCAGCATTTCTTTTGTATTTTGCTAAAGCGGCTTTTTCGTTAAAATCAGCTATGTTTACAAATAAATCTCTGAAATAATGAAGGTTTTTTACTAGGAAATCTTTCTTGAAAGTATTTCTAATGTTGTGTGTCTTTGTATTCTCTACATTTTTTAAAGTATACAATCCATCACCTTTGTTAGTTGAATTTTCAGTAAGTGCATAAGAAGCAACAAAATTTAATTCAGGAGAACCTAAAGTGTAATAAACTAAAGTTTTTTCATCATGAGCACCACCTAAATCATTAGATGTTCCAGTGTT
>CANGZW010000186.1 GCA_947458405.1 Leptospiraceae bacterium | reverse complement strand
TGGAGGACATATAGTTGATCTTCCCAAATCGGAAATGGGAGTTGATATCAATAATAAATTTGAACCCGAATGGGTATTTTTAAAAGGAAAAAAACTATTCTTTGAAAATTTAAAAAAAGAGATTGATAACACAGAAATATTTATTCTGGCAACAGATCCGGATAGAGAAGGAGAAGCAATTTCTTATCATATAGTTAGGTTATTAAAGTTAAGTAAAAATAAGTATATAAGAATAAGGCTCAAAGAAATTTCAAAAGAGGAAATTATCTCTTCATTAAATAACCCTGATATTATTAATCAAAACCTTGTAGAATCTCAAATTTCCAGGAGAATTTTAGATAGAATTACAGGATATACATTCAGTCCCACTATTTGGAAGTTTGGTAAAAATCTATCCGCAGGAAGGGTACAATCTCCTGTACTACGTTGGATATGCGAGAGAGAAAAAGAGATTATAAATTTTAAATCAGAAAAGGTTTATAAAATTTCAGGAATTTTCAAGGATAGTAAAAATAAATTTAATATAAAAGCGTATCTCATTAATAGCGAAAATTCTAAAGTCTTAAAACCTAAAGAAGTAATAAATATATTTAAAGAATTCCAAGAGAAGAAAGATGAAATTTTTAATTTGGAGGCTGATAAATCTATAGTTTTAAAACTAGAAAACAATAAATTTAATTTGATTGATTTTAAAATTTCAGGTAAGAAAGAATTTCCTCCCCCACCTTTTACTACATCATCCCTCCAAAAAGTTGCATCACAAATTTTTAATTATTCACCCACAAAGACTATGAAGATTGCTCAAAGTTTATATGAAGGAAGTAGTACGGGAGGGGGACTCATAACCTACATTAGAACGGATTCAACTAGAATCAGCGAAAAAGCTATAAAACAGGCTATTCATTATATAAAAGCGAATTATGGTATTGAGGTAAAAAATAAAACTTTTCGTAAATTAAAAGAGGGAATACAGGATGCCCATGAAGCTATTCGTCCCACAAGTCTAAACGATGAATCTAAACTTTCAAAGCTCTCAGAGGATGAATTAAAACTTTATAATTTGATAAAAAATCGATTTGTTTCCTCTTTTCTTGATCCTCTCGAAAAAAAAGTCGCCGAGGGAAAAATTTCAGATTCTCAGAGCACATTTGTTTTCCGGATAGAATTTATCACCAAAAAAGGATTCAAAGAATTCTCTGAGGAAGAAATCCCCAACCTAAAAATACCCGACTGGAAAATGGGAGAAAAACTGGTATGTGATGAAATAATCATCGAAGCATTGATGACTAAGCCACAAAGTAGATACAAAGAATCATCCCTAATTGAGAAGATGGAGAAAAGTGGAATAGGGAGACCCTCCACTTATGCTGTAACATTGGAGACCTTATTTAAAAGAAATTACATCCATAAGTCAAAAAATGATGTTTTTCCTTCCGAATTGGGTATGACAGTAAATGATGAAATTGTGAGTATATTTGGAGACTTTATTTCCGATGAATTCTCTTCAAAAATGGAAAAAAATTTGGATGAAATTAGTCTTGGTAAAAAAGATCGAATCTCATTTTTGAATGATTTTTATCAAAATTTAAAAACTCAAAAAAAGAATCATAAACGAGTAGAAGTAATAGAAAAAGTTTGTCCCATATGTTTAAAAGGCAACTTAAAAAAGAAAATGTCCCGTGAAAAAAGAGTCTATTGGTTGTGTTCGAGATTTCCCTATTGTGAGTTTGCAGAATATGAAAACCCACTATCCGCTGAAAAATAACAAATTAAAGATCCATCAGGAAAAATGATTTACATTAGACTTTAAATTTCCGAAAGATTTAATTATGAGACAAATTGTATTCTCCATTCTTCTCTTATCCATAATTTCCCCCTACATTTATAGTGACACAAAGTCAGACGACAAAGTTGAACTTATAATTTCTGATCCCAAAAAAAAGCCAGAAGGCTCCTGGGGAAAAGAAGCAGATGAAGTGGAGGCCTTCCAAGATATCAAAATAATAGATGATCTCAGCGAAGAAAACACAATCGCCCGTATGGAAGAAGCAAAAAATCATTTTAATACATCCCTTGCCATATACAAGGCTTCTGAAAAACTAATCAAAGATAGAAGAGAAGCCGCCCTAAAAGAATCCAAGCCCCAGGATAAGTATGATTGGCAAAAGAAAACCAGGGAGATTGATCAAGATAGGGAATCAAAAAGGATATCCTTAGAAGGGAGAAAAAACTCTGTCATGGAGCTTGTAAAAGGAATGGTGGCTTTAGATAAAATAGAGAATCCATCCGCAGTTACTTCTCAGGTTTATATTGATCTAAAGGCATCTATTTACAGAGAATATACTAAGCACCAACTCAGAATGAAAAACTACAACCAAGCAATGGATATGATTGAGCAATACATCTCCTTAGGCGATACATATAAAAAAGAATCTGAGCCACACAAACTTTTAGCTGTCTGTTATGAATTTAATGAAAGACAGGCATCTAAATATAAAAAAGATTCCATTGCCAGGAAATTCAAAAGAAAGAAAAACCAAGAATTGCTTTTGTACTCTGAATTAGCTTATGGGAAAGATTCTGCTCAGTATAAAAAAATTCAAAAAAGAATTGGTCCTATAGATGGACCTGATGAAGAAGAACTCATAAAAGAGAGTGAAGCTAGAGAAAACTAACTTTTTACACACAAAGGGGCAATGTGTTTGCCCCTTTTCTTACAAAAACCCAACCTTATATATCTTATAATTTCTTAAATTCAAATGGTTTTACTACTTTCTTTTTTTCCCCATCATTAATTTTGTTGGAAATAATTTTAGTTGGACTAAATTCTTTAAAAACTGGCTCTATGAGTTCTTTTGTCGAGAGACTTAAATTTCCCAAATAGCTATCAATAATTTCAATCATCAATATCTCTATGATTGAAATTTCTTTTAATACCAACTGATTACCATTGCAAGTCATACAGATTGCCTTCCATTTTTCTAAGGATGATTTTAATGGAATTTTTTGAATTAATATTTGAGAATAATCAATTCCACCTCGCTTTAATTTACCACCCGTTTCAATTGAATCCACAAAATCATCAGGGGTTCCACAAGTGATTAGTAGTACTTTGTTTGTAATATCAGATTTCTTATGTCGGAGTATTTTTTTTTGGAAATTGGAATAATTTCTTCCCTTTCGTTCTAGGTCTCTCTCAGAAAGGGGGAAATTTAAAGGAATACATTCATCCGAAAAGCCATAAACGGATAAATAAATATTAATATTACATTCTGTTATAAATAATTTTAAGAGTTCAATTGCCAAGAGAGTTTGTTTTAAATATTTTGATTCAAACATTTCTTTGGAGTAATCTATTACAACATGCAGTTGTAAACTTTTATCATCTGGAAAATTATATTTTTTTATTATATTTTTACTGAATATATCAGCTAATGTTATTTTTTCCGTTAAATTGTTGAAAATAGAGGGAGTTTTAAAGCCTTTTAATTTCACCTCAAAGGAATTAAAATTAGTTAATATATTTTCGCTTATTACAACTAAATCAG
>CANGZW010000185.1 GCA_947458405.1 Leptospiraceae bacterium | reverse complement strand
TCTTTTCCATACGCAAAGAATATTGATCGTAATTTATTATTTACAAAATCAGCCTTTTATAGGTCCCCAGGAACATCTGTTAGCTGTGAAGGAACTTCTTGCTTGAAATTTAGAGAATATCGAGGCTATACTTGGCTAGAAATAGCACAGTCTGTTTGTGTAAATTATACGCCGGGACCGACCAATATCTTAAAACCTGATAAAGGATATTTGGCAATCAAACCAATTAAGAAATGCCAAGCTCTCCAATTTGAAAATTCCATCTATCAATTGACAGATGGGAAGGGCAACTATTATGTAATGCATGCTACTGAGAGTACATCTCCTTCGACTGATGTTACTTTGCCAAGTGGTTGGACGATTCAGAAAGTTACTCTTTCGTCTCCACTATATATTACGCCATTTGGTGGAGGAGATGAGTGTTATTTCAATATTGTAGGAGATCACCTCGGTCAGGGGTATCACCAATATATCTATGCAGATAGTTATTATAAGATTGCCCTCAATAGAGAATTCTAAAATAATATACCAATGAATCTTTTTTTATATTACATTTCTTTTGCTTTAGGAACCCTAGCCGCGAGTGCCTTTCTCTACAGCATGGTGATATTTAGCCAATCACTGAATGCGATCAAAGGGTTTTCTGGAATTGTTTTCTTTTGTCTTTTTTTGCCTTTCCCGTTGTTCTTTTTTTTCACGGGAACTTTATTAGATCGTTATTCTAAAAAGTGGATTCTACTAGCTTTCCAATCCATACATTTTTTGGTAGCCCTGATTCTATTCCTATGGTCAGAGATTTTTATTCTTCATTCTCAATTGCTATTGATTTTAGCATTTGCCAATGGAATCGGGATGAGTACAGTTCTACCCGGAAGAATGGCGATTTTAAAAGATCTGGCAGAGGATCATCGAGTCGTTTTTCACACAATCCTGGGGAATCTTTTGATAATTGTTTGTTTTGGACTCAGTCCACTCTTTGTGGGAGCCATCAAAGAAAGTAACGCTTTTCGGGATGTATTTTTGATCATAGCGATCATGCATTTTGTGAGCATCTCTATTGCTATCTTTCTTTCTGTGAAAAAGCATAATTCTAAACAGCAAAGTTATTCCATCCAGGACATAGTTCATTTTCTACAGAAGGATAAAGTATCCAGGCAAGTTCTCTATGTCACAATCCTAAGTATGTTGGCTCTGGGTCCCATACAAGTATTGCTACCAAAATATTTGAAAGAGTCTCTCTCCCTCGGTGAATTGGCTCGAGGTACTGTCTTGGTTTTTTTTGGACCGGGACTTTTTATTGGTGGTATCCTTACTATATTTTTTCATCACATGGAAAGAAAAGGAGTAGTACTACTTTCCATACTTTTTGTCTCGACTTTTTTCTTTTTAGGGTTAGTTCCATTTTCGAATGCACTGATTACCTCGATATTTCTATTTGCCTTTGGTATCACTGGAGGAATCATATCAAGTCTTCTCCCGGCACTTTTACAAAAAAGAGCTGACGATCATACCAGAGGAAGATTGCTCTCTCTTTACACCGTCTGTTTCCAATTTACCCCTGCCGTATCCGGGTTGGGTTCTGCTTATCTGGGGGATTCGATTGGCATCATGAATACTTTTTTCACGATGGGGATTTTTTTTGCGATTCTTTCGTTGGTAGCATTTTTTCTCTATTCTGATTTAAGAAAAATTTAGTATTTAAAGAATTCTGATTGGATGTTTAGATCGGTAAGTGAAAAAAACCCAGCAGAAAGGCTGGGTTTGATTTAAGAAACTAAAAGGGTAGATTATTTCTTAGGTTTGTTTACACAGTCCCATTTAGGATCTGAAAGGTCCAATCCTGCAAGTCGTGCCCAACTGTTTGTTTTTCCAATAAAAGATACTGCACAGAGTGTACCTTTTAGGTCTAACTGCTTTCCACCTTCAAGAGAAGTGAATTTACCGCAATATGTCTTGCCGTCTCGGGGATTGTAGATACTCCCGTTCTTGTAAACACCATCTCCAACGTAATCAAAGTCTTTTATGAATGTCATGCCAAGGTTCGGTCTTGTTCTGAGGCTAGCATTTTCATTGTTGTGGTCAAGATACGGTGTTCCAACAACTCCCTGGTCTTTTTCCTTTTCTTTGTAAGCGTTATCTTTGATACAAATTGTCTTTCCACAGTATTTGCTACCGCATTTATAAATTTCAATCACAGAGTCCTTTTCTGGGGGAAGGTACTGACCAACAGCCACATCTGCATCTTCAGAAAAAACAGGGTGAGAGAGCCCAAGGGAAATGATCCCGATTGTTAATAATTTTTTTATATTCATATAGATCCTTAGATTTTATTGAAATTTTTGATTCTTAGATTTTACTGGAAGGGCATCTTTTTGGCAAGTCGATTTTTCCAAACTCAATTCGGAATGTCTGATCAAAGTTTCCAGTTTTGGTATTTTGTGGCTTTTGTTTTGCGACTTGCTTCGTTGGTAAAACTTAATTATTCTTTAAATATTTTTAAAAATTCTTTTGGACTCAATGGTTTAATTTCACCATCTGGATAATCTTTTTTTACCTTTTAATATTCCTGCTAATTTTTTTGTCACTGGAGGAATATTTTCGTCATTAGAAGAGGTTTTTGAAATAATTCCCGCTAGATAGTCTTCTACTAGTTTGGATAAGCTCTTATTTCTTTGCTTAGCAAATTCTTTAGCCTGTTTTATTATTTTATCATCAATGGAAAGGGTAAGTTTTGTATTCATAGATTCACTCTTTGATAAGAAAAATCAATATACTATCAGTTATTATAAAGTCCAATCTTCAAACCGTAAATTATTTATTCTTACAAATTCTTTAGTATTGTTGGTTACAAAAATCAAATTTCTAGAAATTGCTTGAGCCGCTAACAATGCATCTATTGCACCTATCATTTTTCCTGATTTTCTTAAATCACTCTTAATCATACCATAGCTTTGCGTATCTTTTTGTTCGAAATTCAAAATTTCAAAAATTGTAAGGAACTCGATTAGTGAGAGCCTATTTTTTTCTTTATGATCGCTATTCTCCACTCCATATTCAAGTTCTGCTAAGGTTAAGGAAGAGATAAATATTCCTTTGTTGTAGTACTTTTTTAATTTCTCAATTAGAAAGGGATTTTTCTTTTTAATTAAAAAAATACAAATATTTGTATCGAGAAGATACACTAAAACAGTTCTCTTTCCGAATCGGGTAAATCAAGTTTCCCTTCCCTCAGAAATTCCTCTGTAAAACCATTCAAACCATCTAAAAACGTATTCCAGGCTTTGTTTTTGGGGACTAGAATGACGGCATCTCCAACCTTTTGAATAAATACCTCTTCCCCTTTGAATTGAAATTCTTTAGGTATTCTAACTGCCTGGCTTCGTCCATTTATAAATATTTTTGCTGTTTGCATACCTTAGATGTACATCATGGTATATATCGTGTCAATATTTTTTATTTCATAAATTTTTAAACTTATGCTTCAAGATCTATAGAAAGTTTCTATGCTTATTTTTAATTCATACCCAAGGATTTAATATTTCTACATGACTTTGTTTCATATCCTTTCCATTTCGTGTTACAACAATTAGGTTTTTACAAAGAGCGGTAGAGGCAATAAGCGAATCAATGGTAGGCATGGAATTTCCTTTTACTTCAAGATTTGCCT
>CANGZW010000184.1 GCA_947458405.1 Leptospiraceae bacterium | reverse complement strand
TGGCTAATTTAGGTGTTCCAATCCAAGTCCATCCCTATAAAAATCATAGGAGTGTAATATAGTGATTATAAGAATAGTTAATTTAATTATAATATTAATATCTATTTTTAATTGCTCCTCTCCAACTTTCAATGAACCCGATACCTCTAGAATTCCCCTAAATAAAAAATGGAAATTAAGCTCCCCCGATGGAAAAGCAATAGTCGAACTTATAAATACCAATTTATCACCAAACCTACCTTTTTTTTCAAATACAGAATCGTTGTACTACAAAGTAGTTTATAATGAACAGACAATTGTAGAGTGGTCTCCCTTGGGCATAGATTATGAAAATATCAATTTTTATTCTGATTTGGAGTTGGTTTCCATCACAGAAAAAATAGATCATGATAAATATAATCTTGCACATGGAAAAAAATCAAATGTAGATGAAGAATATAAAGAATATGTACTACGTTTTAAAAATAAATCTCAAAAGATTATTGATCTACTTTTTAGACTACAAAATAATGGAATGGGTTTTCGATACAGAATTCCTACACAGGATGGGATTTCTGCAAAAGGTAAAATAATAAAAGAATATTCCGGGTTTCGATTTCCTAAAAACAGTGATATTTGGCAACAAGAATACCAAGAGGCAAGTAAAGTGAGTCCTGCCTATGAATATTTCTTCAGCAAAGGGAAAACAGGAGATGATCACTCCGGAAAGGCTTCTATAAGATCAATATTTCAACCATTGGTTGGATTTACAGGACTTGTGATTTTTGGGAGTGATGGATGGGCTTTTCCTGCATTGATTGAAACGCCTAACAAACAATTCGTACTACTTACTGAAGCTGGATTGAACTCACAATACGTCGCGACACATTTAGATGTGGATTCTAAGACAGGTCTTTACACAATTTCTTTTCCTGCCCAAAAAGAAGGTCAGGGCATTGGAGATATAATACCAACTGCTAGTCTTCCCTTTCAATCTACCTGGAAAATACTCGGTTATGGTGATTTAAAAAGTATCACTGAATCAACTATTGTTACTGATTTTAGTGAGCCCCTTGACCCCATTTTTAATAATCAGATTCCAGGTTGGATAAGATCAGGAAAATCAACTTGGGATTGGTGGAGTTATTTGGAAACGGGTGATTTGGAAAGGCAGAAAAAATATGCAGATTCTGCTGGAGATTTTGGATGGGAATATGTTTTGGTAGATGCGAATTGGAGCAAATGGAACAATGGAGATCCCGAATCTCAAATTAAAGAATTAGTAAGTTACGCAGGAGAAAAAAATGTTTCTGTAATCCTATGGTATAATTCGGGGGGAGCCACTAATTCAGTTATGGAAGAGCCAAGAGATAGACTTTTCGAAAAAGAAAGCAGAAAAAAAGAATTCGCAAAGTTAAAAGAATGGGGCATTAAAGGGATCAAAATTGACTTTTGGCAGAGTGATAAACAAATGATGATCCAAAAATATTTAGATGTATTACGTGATGCAGCAGAGTATAATCTATTAATCAATTTTCATGGAGCAACAATGCCAAGGGGCTGGGAAAGACAGTTTCCTAATTTAATGACTGTAGAAGCAGTTAAAGGGGCTGAATGGTATAGATTTCCTGTATTTTCAGGTCCATCTTCAAAGGATAATGTATTCTATACTTATACAAGAAATGTCGTGGGTCCTATGGATTACACACCGGTTATTTTTGAAGCTGCGTACGACCAACAAAATATAGGGTATGCACATTCTTTAGCATTGAGCGTAATATTTGAATCTGCAATACAACATTTCGCTGACAATGCTGATGACAAGAATAGTGGCTATAAAAAAATATTTTCCACATTTCCGTTTGTGAAGCAATTTATGAAAGATGTTCCAGCCTCCTGGGATGAAACCAAATTTATAGAAGGACACCCGGATAGTCACATAGTATTAGCGAGAAGAAAAGGGACTAAATGGTATATAGCAGGAATCAGCTCCTCCAATAAAAAACTTAAGATAAGTATTCAAATTTCTCTATTAGGACAAGAAAAGTATATTGGAAATTTGATAACAGAAGACAAAAAAGGAAACAAACTCAAATCAATACAACAGGAATTCAATAGAGATAATAATTTTGAAATTGAAATTCTACCTCATGGTGGGTTTGTGATGGATTTAGGGAATTAATAATTATGTATTGTATTCAAAATTTATTTTTCAGCATATTATGTAAAACAAAAAATACCAATAAATTTCCAATTAAATGTATATAGGAAACTAAAATTCCCAAGATTGGAATTTTATTATAAGGATACAAATGATTTATTGATAAAAGTATCACACTTAAAATTATTATCAATAAATAAGAAGTAAATCTTTTCCAATTCGTTTCAGTATATAAGATTTTATGGAGACATACTAAAATCGGAAAGAGGAGTAGAACCTTATGGTGAACCCAAGAGAGGGGTGAAATCAAAAGACTCCCCGATAAGAAAAAACCAAAAATCAGGTAATTAGAATCTTCCTTTAAATTTAAACCAGGAATAGAATTCAAAAATGTAATTCTATTCAAACTATTAATTGGGGGTAAAGTCGCTCTAATTGATAAATATAAGATATAAAATACCAAACAAAAAGAGATACTTTTTCCTATTAAAGGAGCATTCAATAGAACTTCTGTTCCAAAATAGGGATCCACATAATCACTTACAAAGAGTCGATGAAAAAAACCTTTGATAGATTGATTATGTACTACCGAGTATGGCCATCCCAAATTTGATATTGTATCACCAGAAACTGTTCCAAAAATCAAATTATTCAAATAATATAGATGTAAATCATATCCAAATGCATATATAGAGACAAGAGTGATTAATATCCCAAAAAAAATAGTAGAAATAATAACAGATACCCTACTTCTGAATAAAAAATAGGGAAGGATCAAAATTGGACTCAATTTCAAAAGAATACCAATACTTAAAATAAATCCGGATAAGATAGGATATTTCTCCGACATTAAAAAACTTATGCATAGAACAGTAAAAATTAAAATATTGATCTGTCCATTGATAAAATCATTTCTAAAAGGCCATAAGATTGAACTTAAAAATAATGCTAACCCCAAAAAACCTAAAAAGTGGTATGTATTCTTATTTGACTGTACTTCATTTCTGCTAGGAAGATTTGAAATAGAATAAGATAAAAAACAAATAGTAAAAAATAATATAATTTCTTTCCATAGAGTAAATAGCCGTTGGGACTCTAGAATTGGGTATTTAGCTAATTCTCTAAATAAAAGTAAGGATTGTGGAGGATACAAAAAACTTCTAAATTCTGTATAAGTAATTCGTAATTCCTTGGATATATTTTCTGTGTTCTGATTTTCATAGGGAGAGAGTCCTTTTGCAATGGAGGTTCCTGCGATATAATAAGCAGGAAAGTCTAAAAGTATCTCTTTAGAGGAAAATTTAATATTTTTATTTGCATTTGTATAATATAAACCAATTCCAAAAACTAATAAACTAATACATAAGGCTTTAAAAAGGACAGAATTTTCATTCTTTCTAAGAAAATTAGAAATCATTCTTTCCAGCAAGCCTGTTTTGTATTACCTTCTATAGAATTTTCATCCGGGATTAAATCTATTTCCTGCTTAAAGACAATCTCTAATCTTTTAAGTCTTGCAAGAAGTTTTTTGTCACTTTCATTATTTGAGCTTAACAATTCGGCTTTCAATTTTTTTAGTGCACTTACTTTTTGTTTATAATCTTCTTTTGAGAAAGTAGATAAAAAATCCTTATCAATTCTAAGTAGTACACCATATTTTGTTTTCATGATTGAGTCATATCTCATATCTTCCATAGAGCAAAATATGGCTTTTTTTTCAATCACCTGTTCGAGACTGATGCTTCTCTCATGACCGACTCTTTCAT
>CANGZW010000183.1 GCA_947458405.1 Leptospiraceae bacterium | reverse complement strand
TTTCTAAAGGAATAGGGAAGTCCATTTTTGCTTTGGCATCTCCCTTTCTTAGTTTTTTTTATGTTTATTCCCTTCTAAAAATTGTAAATAAAAACCTATTTGTAATACTTACAGATTTGTTTAGTCGCAATGGGAAAATGTCACTTTCTATTTACATCAGTGAATCGATTCTTATGGGGATCTTATTCCAAGCATGGGGTATGGGACTTTTTGATAAACTACAAGTGCATGAACTTCTTCTCATGTCTATTCCTGCGTATTTATTCTTAAGTATATTAGCTACACTCTGGTTAAAGAAATTCGAAATAGGACCTTTTGAATGGGTATTTAAAAAATTCGTAAAGATAATTAGCAAAAATACAAATTAACTAACCAGATTTCTGCAAAAATCTGGAAAAGAATTTTAAATTATAAGTGTCTATATGGGATATTTTCTTCTCATTTTCTTAACGTCGGATAATCTTAAGGTTATACTCCATGATCAAAATCCTTCCTTTATGGCATAGTAAACAGAGTAAATATAGAAGATCATGGATGCTCTTATTTTATTTATTGCTTTGTTTTTAATAGACATTTATTTTTCAATAATTGCAATTTATATTTAAAAATTAATTCCTTACAGTAGGTATTACTCAATATGAACTTCTCAAATTCTATAAAAATCTTGATTCTGCTAGTTTGTCTGCAATGTTCGCCTGTTGGTAATCCTTGAAATGCGAAAGAGAGGGTTAACAAATTGAAAGTTCTCGTCTTATTATTATTTTTAAGTTTGATTTCTTGCGGAAATGATAATCGAACATCTTTAATTCCTCCGCAGAAGTAGATAGAATCAATAGCCATCAGCCACGATTTAAAAAGCCATTTGGAACTATAATTACTGAAGTAAGTGAAAATCCAGAAAATACAAACATGTCGAATTATGAGAAACCAAATTCCGGATCTCCAAATTACTATTGTGATTTAGATGATCAAAATAATTTCCAAACAGCAGTTACATTTTACGGCGATAGTCGTCTTGACCTTATTGATTCTCCTTTTTATGGTTATGCGAATTTGGATGCGTATTTAGGAGCGAGTAAGGAAGCAGGCTGGAATGTTCAAAATTTGGCTAACAGTGGTCTTACGTCACTTGACTTAATTAAACATTTATCCCTTTGAAGTGCACTAAAACAAGTGGAAAAACAAAATCAATACAATTAGATGGCCTAAATTGGTATGACCAAATTTAATTGGCAGATTATGTGCTATTTAAATCCCACTCATCAGAATGAAGTTTTTTTAAGAATTCAATAGAAGAAATGTTATAGATTCCCTCTTTGGTAATATAATTATTTCTCCCACTTAGATTTATTTGGAAGCAATTTATATCTTTAAACTTTGCCTTTAAATATTTTAAATTAGGGGAAATATTAGTTTCTGAAAGTTTACATTCAATAAAAGCAAATGGTTTAAAATCTTTGAGAAGCACAAAATCAACTTCTCTTTTTTCAGTATCACGGAAGAACTGAAGTTCCCAATCTTCACCCAAGGCATCTTCACGTAAATGAATGAAATGACTTATTTCAGAGGCTATCCAATTTTCAAATCTTGCACCTTCATTACGGATGAGACTCCAATCCCAGAGATATACTTTCTTTTCTTTTTTTACAGCTCGAATCTGAGGTGATCCAAAAGGAAGAAGTTTGAAAGTATAGTAAAGAGAGTCTAGAGCCCTTAACCACTTATCCACCGTTTTATGTGCTACTTGTAGATCTTCCCGTAACGAGTTGATAGAAAGAACTCCTCCAACAAGATCTGGAATCCTCATTGCTAACAATTCAATACTCCCTAAATCATTGAATTGTTCTAGAGATACCATTTCTTCCCGAACAATTCTTGTCCGATACTCTTTACGCCAACGATTTGCCTTTGATTCCGAAGAAGAAAAAAAAGGCTCAGGGAAGCCTCCGTATTTAATTAGAGCCTGCAATCCATCTTCGGACCATCCGAGCTCTGATATTGATATTGGATGCAAACGGTAATGATGGTATCTACCTTGTAGAGAATCTCCTGAACGACGATAGGCGTCCAATTTTGCTGAGCCTGTAACTAAGATTGTCAACCTATCTCCCAGCACATCGTATAGGCCTTTTAACAGATTTCTCCATTTGGGGAATTTATGGATTTCGTCTAACACAAGAATCCCTTTTTGCTGAGGCCATTGTCCCTTTAGAATCTTTTCTCTATGATCTGCGAAATCCCAGTTTAAGTAGGTTCCCGTTTCTCCTAGAAGAGATTTCCCAAGGGTAGTTTTCCCTACTTGCCTAGGACCCGAAATAAAAACCATTTTAATCCTAAGATCATTTATTACATGGGTCTCAATATTTCGATGGAGTATCTCAAAAGTCATATCTGTTTTTTTAGACACCTGTCAAAAAAAGCTACCTAAAAATTGGACACCTGTCAAAAATCACAGATTTTTCTAAAATCCACTTTTGGAAAGAAATTTACCTATTTATCTTTGGTAATAGGAAAAACTGATTCCATACTGCGAAGTAAAAATTCCATTATTTTCTCTTGCATATTTTGATCGTAAGAAAAATGGGCAGAGAGATGATCCATAACACCATTGTTTTGCATAGTAGAGAGACCATGCATTACCACAAAGCAAAAAAAAGCGGATTCAAAGACGGGATATTCACCAATCATATCCAACGCACGCATGGTGGCAATTTGATGAATCAAGGTGGAAAATGCTTCTTCCTGCCATTTTTGAAGCTCGGGAGATTGTATAGATTTTAGATTATTGTTTCCAAACATAAAATGATAAAGTGTATTATAATCGGAGGAAAACTCTAAGTAATTTTTTCGCATGATTTCAAATCGTATAATAACCTCTTCTCTGGAAGAACCCAGGGGGAGATTTCGATTCAAATACTGGGTAAAGAGCCTGAAGCCTTTAATCCCTAAAGCCAAAAGAACTTCTTCTTTTCCCTGAAAGTGCCTGTATGGGGCAGAGTGTGATACGTTTAATCTTCTCGCAACATCTCTTAGACTAAGAGATGAAATACCACTTTCATAAATAATTTTAAGACTTTCTTCTAGGATTTCTTCTCTGAGGTCATCGTGATGATGTTTGATTTTTTTTATGACTACGGCTGACTTTTTTTTTCCTATGGATTTTTCTTTTGAAAGCCTCTTTTTCATTTTTCTATTCTCTCTACCCTGACTTACTTCAACTTTTTATATTAGATCATTTCTTAAATAAGAAAAAAAGCAGATCCATCTTTGTGGAACAAAGTCAAAAATGTTCTTTCCTTTTATTTTTTCAAGTTCTCTATTTTTGAAAAGAATTTTAAAATAGTGGTTAAAATAAAATGTAGACAGTGTACACATATAAAATATTTTTGTATACTTATAAAATATAAGTGTCTACATGGAAATACTATGAATTCTTCAGAAATGATTTTAAAAAGGGGACGTTTTTTTTGGTTTTTGGGAATTTCCTTCAGTATACTTGGAATTTATTCTTATCTTTTGATCCCCAAAGAGGAAGATCCTGCACTCAAGCCGAGGTTGGGATTTATCAAATTGGTTTATCCTGGGGCTTCTGCAGTTGAAATGAGACGATTGCTAGTGAATGAGACAGAGAAGGAACTGGCATCAGTAGATTCTATTAAAACCATTTCTACAGTAGTGAGATCAGACTTTGCAGGTATCAAGATAGAACTCAAAGATACTCTTGCAGATTTTGCTTCCATAGACAGAGCATTCGATGAAATTGAAGATTCTCTTTTAAGAGCAAGGCGAAAATTTCCACAGGGAGCACTTACCCCTGAACTAGATCGAAAGCTAATTGATACAGAGGCAATTCTAATTAGCATTGATGCACCACAAAACATTCGCCATGATATACTGCTAGATCTCGAAGATGAACTTTTGAAGTTAAATGTAGTTTCCAGAATTAAAAGACATGGTAATACAGAGAAACAAGTATCTCTCTATATCAAAGAATCGGAATTGGCACAAAAAGGAATCAACCTTCAATTCTTATTAAATCAAATCCACGCCTCAAATCTCGCTATTCCCGGTGGATATATTGAAAGGGAAGGCAAAAAGATAAATGTAGTTCACTATAATTCTTTTCAATCTATCAACGATATTCTTGAAATTTCAATCT
>CANGZW010000182.1 GCA_947458405.1 Leptospiraceae bacterium | reverse complement strand
TAATTTTAAATTAATTTAACCCATTTTTTCATTTATACTTAAATTTATTTCCCGTTTAGTGTTACAAAATAGTTAGGAATCTTAACTCTTTTGAACTGATATTTCTTTTATTAAGTCGAAAATTCTCTGATTTGCGGAGAGATCACCGAGTATCTCTTTTCCTTTTCCTTGCAGATGATTTAAAATTTCTTTGTACAATTCAATCCATGGATTGGAATTTTTAAATTGGGGCAATTCCACTGGTTTAAGGCTCCTAAAACCTTTATAGAGTGTGCTTTCCTCTGACCTGTAAAATTTATGCCCATCATTATTTAGAATAATCCTATTCTCTGATGTTTGGATATCTACCTCGAATTGAAAATATCGCCTTTCCCCTCCGGCTTCCAAAAAGGCAAAAATATCTTGTGGGTATTCTATTACAGCGAGAGCTCTGCTTTCCGTTTTTTGTGTTTTGGGTGTATGAAATTTGGTAAAGTGAACTTTTTTACGTTTCCCGAATAAAAAATCTAAGTAGTCAATGGCATGGGTTCCATCATGGAGAAGGGGACCTCCTCCTGTTTCTTCAAAAGCAAGCCCCGGTGAGATTCCAGACGTTAGAACAGATGCATGGATTGTTTTTACAGTGCCCCAAGCATTTCCATGTAACATATTTCTTACATATTGATAGAGAGGATGGTATCTTCTTTCGTGATTCACCCATATTTTAACCTTATTTTTGTTAGCTAAAGTTATCAATTTTTTTAAGTCTGCTTCTTTTGTACAAATTGGTTTTTCAATTAGTATATGTTTAATTCCTAGCTGTATTGCAAACTTTGTATTTAAAAAATGAGAGCTAGAAGTGGAGGCAACTATGCATAAATCAAATTGCCCCATTTGTATCTTTTCAAGATCAGTTAGGATATTATTTTTATTTAATTTCCAAAAACTTAAAAACTCCATAATTCTTGTTTGATCTATATCAAAAATACCCTTTATTTGAAAATTTTTAGAAAGAGAGGAATTTAGTAATACACCAGCATGTGTACATGGATGATATCTAAGTGTATCTTTTTCTAATAAGGAGGCAATTCTTCCGAGTCCTAAAATTAAAACCTTGTATTTCATTTTTTATAAAACTCTATATAATATAATTTAGATTTTTCTTTAATTTTAATGGTTTCGAAATAGGAGACGGGAAGCTCGGGTCTATTTAGTGCAAAATGAAAATCTTTCATTTGTGAAAATTTTTCCTTTCTTAAAAATCTTAGTACTGATCTTGCATATCCACCATGATCGGTTGCAAACCGAAATCTACCATTTGTTGTTAGTAATTTTAGGATATTATGAGTGAATTCAACATTAAATGTTCTATGTTTTCGATGTCTTAGTTTAGGCCAAGGATCAGGAAAGTTTAATAAAATTTCATAAAAACATTCAGTTGTAAAAATATCTTCAAAGATCCAATTAAAATTTAGAACTATAATCTTAATATTTTTTAAATTATTTTTGTTTATATTTTTAATTATATGTTTTACCCGATTGATTTTTTTTTCAACAAGAATGTAGCCTACATTTTCATTTTTGATGGCAAGTTCAATGGCTACTTCGCCCCAACCTGGACCCAATTCTAAAAATATTTTTTTTTCAGGAAATAAGAGGGATGGATTTATTAATGTGCCCCTTTTGATTTCTATTAAATGAGGAGACTCTAAAGTTTTTCTTTCAACAATGCTCCATAATTTTTCTTTGATGTCTTCATTCATTTTTGTAAAACTTTCTGAAAGGCTCGGTGAGTTTCAATGGCTGAGTTTTCCCAGCTAAATTTTTCTAAATTTATAGAAGGATATGTATGACTACTCTGTAGTTCAATTATTTTATCCACCCAAGGATTTATATTTTCAGTAGATAAGTACGGTATTTTATCTCCACCTATTTCATGAAATGTAGGTATATCAGCCACTAGACATTTTTTATTATGAGCTAATGCTTCGAGGAGGGGTATTCCAAAACCTTCATAAATTGAAGCAAATAAAAATAATTCACATTTGGAATAAATTGAATGTAATACATAATCACTACTCGTGTTAATTACAAATATATCTTTATATTTTGCTATCTCAGCTTCCAATTGAAGGATAAATTCGGGTGTTTCCCAACCAATTTTTCCAAGTATAATCCACGGTAATTTATTTTTTCCAGATTTTTCACGGTATTTTTGATAAACTGATAATAGAAATTTATAATTTTTTCTTGGTTCAATAGTTGATACACTTAATAAATATTTTTCGGGAAGATTCGGAAGGATTTCGTTTTCAACATTTTTTAGTAATAAATTAATTTCTTTTTGAGATACACCAGGAAAAGCAACTCCAGTTTTTTCTTCAGGATATTGAAATTTTTTCAAAAGATCCAATCTTGTACTATTTGAAATTGAAAGAATAAAATCAGCATTCTTTACAGAGTATCTTTGGAAAATTTTTTGTTGAATCGCTGCAAGTTTTCTCATCGTACCGGGAAAAAGATATAAAACTAAATCACAAAAAGTAAGTACTATGGGAATTTTGGCGGGAAGACCAATGGGGGCTACTTGTTGGGAGCCCCAAAAAATATCAGGATTAAGTATTCTGATTTCATATGGTAAATAAAAGCTAAAATAGACTGCACCTTTCTTAGAAAGTAATCCTAATCCCTGCATCAGAGTAATGTTAGGAAGATCTAATACTTTTTTGTGACTGGGATGAATTGGAAGGTGAGTATGAAGATAAAAATGGTAATTCTCTTTGTCAGGAAAATGGATTAATGTTTCAGCTATCAGCCTCCCAACACCTGAAACAGGAGTTGAAAGGGGTCTTGCATCCAGAGAAATTTTGACTTTAGACAACTTTTAGGTAAAAAAATAAAGTAATGTAAAGTGGTATTACATTCCAACCATACTCAATCTATCCATAGGATCAACAATATGAGTAATTTGAATTCCATAATAATCATCTATAACAATAATTTTTCCTCTTCCGATTAGCTTTCCATTTGCCAATAAATCTAAATCTTCACCGACATTTTTATCTAATTCTACAACTGCACCTTCGGATAGTTGTAATACATCTTTTATTAACATGTTTGTTCTACCTAGCTCTACTGTGAGAGACATGGTAACATCCATTAAAAGATTTAAATTAGAAGAAGAGCCTCCTGACATTGGCTTCGATCCACCCCCACCTTTAGAGGAGGGAGGAGGGGAAAATCCCTGACCGAGAGCAGAGTTAATTGCATCTAACCCATCTGCACCGATATCGAGAGCTCCTCCATCACCGCCATCTCCCATACCCAAATCAAATGTTCCACCATCGGAAGCTCCACTGTCATCTCCGCCTAAAAGTGCATTTAATTCATCTTGTGATAACGATCCATCAGCCATTGAAAACCCCTTATGATTCCTTTATTATACTAAAATTCTATTCGACAAGAAAGCAATTTTCCACAATTGAATAATATTCAGGTATTAATTTGGAACAACAAAAAAAAACATTCGATTTTTTGCAGGTAAAAGATGCCTTACTATCAGAGATAGGAGCGATTCCTAAAGAAAAGAGAAATTACGCTTCCATACCTGAAATCTCATTTTCCTCTGATGATATTACCATAGATTTTGTGACGGGTAATATCGGTCAGGATATATTATTGAATTGTATGGAGATTTTATCCCACTCTATAGAAAACTGGAGAATCTATTCCATAGAAACTGGATATCTTTGCCTCCAATCTCCCAATAGTAAGGGGTTTGATGCAAAATATGGAGCGGAGAGCTTAAAAATCCGATTCACGCTTTATTCAGATAAATGCAAAATTAGTTGCTCAAAAAAACAGGAGATGAATTCCTCTGAATTAATTTCAATCCTAAGTCTATATAAATTCCTCTCCTCCCTTTCTAGTGCCCAACAATCGGATCCTTATGCAACATTAAACCAATTGGGTGTAAGTGTATACGATCCATTGGAAGAAGAAAAAAATGGGAATCTGCTTAGTTTTGACAGAATCGCAGGCTACGAATCAATAAAAAAAGAAATCCAGGAGGCAATTATATTTCCACTCTCCCATCCTGATTTTTTTGATAAAATAGGAAATTTAACAAAAAAATTTCCAATGAAAAACAGACCAAGAGCCATCCTTTTTGAGGGAGATCCGGGAGTGGGAAAAACGACCATGGCGAAAATTGTTTCAGCAGAGTGTAAGATACCACTAATTTATGTCCCGAT
>CANGZW010000181.1 GCA_947458405.1 Leptospiraceae bacterium | reverse complement strand
TGAAAGATTAGAAAGAGTTCTTGCAATAGATTCCATCATAGCATGGAGAATTTTATTTTTAACAACATTAGGCAGAGAATGTCCCGATCTACCAGCATCTATTCTGTTTGAGGAGTATGAATGGAAAGCTCTCCATGCAAGAATTTTTATGACTAAGCAAGTTCCTGATGAAGTTCCAAAACTTTCTACCGTTATGCGACAGATAGGACAACTGGGAGGTCATCTAGGAAGAAAAAGTGATGGCTTTCCTGGAATTCTAGCAATTTCTAAAGGACTATATCAACTTTATTCTATCTCTATAGTTTGGAAATTGTTGAGTTATGGGTAAGGTAATGCTCCATAGTTCGTCAAGCTCACCACAAGCTGTGTGGTAGGGCTACGCAGTAGAGAGGGGGTGATATGTTTGGTTAACGTATACTGGTAATCGGATAGTATGTTATTTATTATGATAAGTATACTTATTATATGTTGGATATTGGCTAGTGTATAGTTGGTTTCGAGATGGTTCCCGAACGTGAGTCGAGGGACAACCAACGAATTTCTTTTTGTTAGAAAATATATTTCGTTTAGTATTATAAAAATAGTAAACATATACTAGTAACTATAAAGTTACCCCTCTCTGTTGCGTCTCTTTTTAAACGCAATGGAGAGGCGGTGTCTACGATTATGTATTACAATTCAGAATAGTAGGGGTGAGATACAGTAGATCTAAAAATTTTAAAAAAAAGTCTAGGTTTTCAAGCGTTATACACAGAATATTTCGGTGGTCGAGTGCTGGCATGACACAGATAATTAAATCTATTATTAGAAAAATTCCTAGTAAACAAAAAATCTGCCAGTGTATCGAGACCCCGACCTACAAAATCCCATTTTCCCGAAGCTCTTGTTCAGAAAGTCCTACTGACTTTAGAATGACTTCGATGGATAATCCTAATTCTTTCATTCTTCGGGCTGTTTCGAGTGCTTTATTGAGTTCTCCTTCAATTTTTCCCTCTAATTTACCTTCTATTTTGCCCTCTTCTCTAATATTTTCCTAAAAATTCATATACTCTTCCTCTATTCCCTCTGTGATTTCTTTCTCTGAGTAATTCTCTGCATCGTTTCTGGCTCTACTTAGATACTCTAACAGATTCCTGAGAATTTCAATTCTTTTTGCAAAGTTATTTTCTTCCCGAAGAGAAGTATAAATCTCTTTTAAATGGATCTTAAACTCATCCGGTAGTTCCCGAATGATCTGAATCATTCTCAAATAGAGTCGTAGAGCCAAATTTCTGGTCTGGAATACTTTTCCTTTGCTCTTTAGCTCTAAGAGCTGAATGGCAAAGTTGGGAATGAATTTGAGAAATTCTTCCGGGATCGATTTCACTGGAAAGTTATCCAGGAAGGTCTCCCCTAAATCCCATCCTTTTTCTCCATGATAAAATACAAAGGGAATGACAACTGCTAGATTTTCTTGGTTTTCCATTTGCCAGCTATAGATTTTAGAAAGATACTCCAAGAGCTGTGTAAAAATTTTGGGATCATAATAACTTTTGTGTTCAAAGAGGAGATAGATAAAAGCAGAGGATCCCGAATTAAGAGGAACCTTGTAGAGTAGATCTGTTCTGGATTCCTCGTGATCCTTTCCAATAAAGGTTTCTTTGGTGAGGTTCAGCACTTACACAGAATGGGGATTCTTAAGGGGTAATAACCCCTTAAGCCGTCGGAGACATTCTATATTATAACAAAGGCAGTATCACAACAAATTCAGTATTAATATTGTCTGATTTAAAAAGTATAAATCCACCATGATCTTCTATAATTTTTTTACATACAAATAAACCCAGTCCAATTCCTTCTCCCAGTTTTTTGGTGGTGAAGAATGGAGAAAATATCTTATCCTGAAGCTCATCTGCAATCCCTATTCCAGTATCTTTAATGTGAACATAAACCATATCTTTTTCGGTATTTAATGTGTGGATAGACTCTGGACTGAGAGAACTTTTATAACTAGAAAAATCATCGGGTAACTTATTAGATTGATAGATTTCAATTTCTAAGTTTTTATTTGTATCAAACATAGCTTGTATAGAATTAAATATTAGATTATTCCATACTTGAAAAAGATTATCTGCAATACATTTAAAATTAAATACATTGGAAGAATTAAAACTTATAGTAATTTTCCCTAGAATATAATTATCATAAATTTGTAGTACTTTATTTATTTCCTCTTCAAGATTTACTATCTTTTTTTCAGAGTAAGTGTCAACGTTTAAGTAACAACGCAAAGAAAACACTACTCTGGATGCTTTATCTACAGCTATCTCAACATTCCGAACTAAATTGATTTGGTGCGTAAAGAGATGAGCCATATCCAGTATTTTTCGAAAAGACTCAAATTCTATTCTATTTAAATATTCCTTATAGAATGGTTGAATATGAAGACTAATTATTTGTTCAGCTATCATCTGATAATTTTCCTCTTCTTTTTGAGATACAGATATTAATTCTTTCTCTATTTGCCTTTTTTGAGTGCGTTCTTCTTTACTCGAGATTGATTTTTTTGTAATTAAGAAATTTCCAAGTATTTCATATAATATTTCTTTTTCATTTGAATTCAATGATTCTATAAAAGAGGGTATTTTAATATAAAATAGCTCCATATTTTTTTTCATTATGGAAGAGTTTGATCGTATTACGGAAATTGGATTATTTATCTCATGGGCTACACCACCTACTAGTTGACCAAGTGATGAAATTCGTTCTGCTTCTATTAGTTTTTTTTGTGTTAATTTTAAATCAGAGTAGGCTTCTTCTATTAAAGTTTTTTGATATGCCTGTCGTATTGAGGGCGAGATAAGTTTAATGAAATTCTCTATATCTATGCGATCCTCTTTTTTTAGCTTTTTCAAACCCTTTCCTTCAAAGCTATTCTCAGAAAAATTAATAGTTCCAATGACTTCATTTTCTACAATTAAAGGTATTATATAGATAGTTTTTATATCTAGTAGTGAAATTATTTCATCTTCTTTTTTACATGGATGAGGAACTCTAATATTTTTACTAAATATACTTCTTTTTTTCTGTGCACATATAAAATGGATAGACCCTTCATCATTTGCATTAATCTCTATTTTCTTTATGGACTCTATTATTTCTTTTGGAAATTGTATCTTCCCATACTTACTATAATATACAAGTTTATCCTTAGATTCATTCAACATATAAAGTAAGAAGGAATCTAACTTATAATTTTTATTTAGAAGTTCATAAATATTATTTAGAATTTCTCTGTTTGAATTAGATTGAATCACTACACTAATCATTCTATTGAGAACATTCGTTTTATGTACTTCATTTTCTAAATTTAGAGTTCTTTCTTCTACTTTCTTTTCTAAATTTTTACTGAGATCTTCTATCTTATGGAAAGCACCTGAAAATCTAGAAGTCAGGATATAAGCCTGTGAGAAAATAAATATTACCAAACCAAAAGAAGAGTAATATCCAGTATTGATAATATGATTGTTGTGTAGTAAATCATTGATTATAATGATAGAAAAAATAAAAAATCCTAATAAAAAAACTCTGGCACCGTCTTTATTTACTTTAATCGAATAAATTATAACTCCAATTATTATAAAAATTGTTAATACTAAAATAAATTGCATGAGTGGGAGTGTCCTAGTAAAAAAAAGAGGAGGAGTGATTAGAATTAAAAGGGAAAGAAATATACAGACTCCAAGTAATATCTTCCTAAGATAATTCAATATTTTAAAATAGTACAATTTAAATACAAATTCTAAAAATAATGGAGTTCCCAGATAAAGAGTGAGATACTCTATTTTTAATCCGATTGTATAACTTAGGTATGGCATAATAGTATATAAATAATGCTCTCCAGTCAAAAGAGTTCTAATGGCTAAAACTATGGAAATACTACCAAAGTAAAGGGAAGACTTATCTTTTCTGAGTAGCATAAATAAGGATATGTGATACGCACCCATTATACTCAAAATCCCAGTGATAAATAAATCAATGGCAAGTTTTGAGTCCTTAGTTTCCTGAATTACATCACGACCACCTAAACTTAAGGAATACCATATTCCACCATTCTTATTATGAAAATTGGAAACTTCTAAAACCAAATCAATGGTATCTTTCTCTGGATTTAAATCTATGTAGTACATTAATTTTTTATTGGGTTGGGATGATTCTTTGTCTGTTCCCACAACACCTGAGGACATTAATTTTATCCCATCCACATA
>CANGZW010000180.1 GCA_947458405.1 Leptospiraceae bacterium | reverse complement strand
GACTTATCATAATCTCCTTTGGAATAATAGTTACTTCCTATCCAATATAAAGTAGTAGCATAATCTTCTGTATCTTGAATCTTAAGTTTTTCCTTTAACTTTAATTCTTTAAAGTAGTATTCTAAAGACTTATCATAATCTCCTTTGGAATAATAGTTACTTCCTATCCAATATAAAGTAGTAGCATAATCTTCTGTATCCTGAAGATTCAGTTTTTCCCTTAACTTTAATTCTTTAAAGTAGTATTCTAAGGACTTATCATAATCTCCTTTGGAATAATATATTTTACCTATCTCAAATAATGTAGTAACATAACTTTTTGTACTCTGAAGATTTAGTTTTTCTCTAATTTTTAGAGCATCCAGATAGTAATTTATAGCATTATCGTAATCATTTTTGGAATAATAAATATCACCTATATTTATTAGAGAATTCTCGAAATTAATAGTTGTTTGTAGATTAAGTTTTTCTAAGATATATTTTGCAGAAAAGAAATATTCTAATGCTTTATCATAGTCCCCTTTGGAAAGGTACATTCTTCCTATATTTTTTAATGGCGCCGTGAAATCCTTTGTATTGTCTAGACCTAACTTTTCCTTTATTTTCTTTGATTTAAAATAGTACTCTAATGCCTTATCATGGTTACCCTTAAAACTATAGTAATTTCCAATATTACTTATAGTGTTTGTATAACCTTCAGAATAGATAAGACCATAATTTTCTCTTACTTTCTGTGCTTTTAAATAGTAATCCAATGCTTTGTCATAATTAGAGTTTAATATATAAGAATTTCCTAAATTATTTAAAGTAAAAGCATAGATTTCTGTGTTTTGTAATCCTAATTTTTCTAATAAATCCTTTGCTCTTCTAATATAAGGTATTGAATCAGAAACCTTTTCAATATTCTGATAAATTCTTGCTATCATGTTTAATGTGTCTAAATAATTGGGATCAATAGCCAAAGACTTTTTGTAAAATTCTAGTGCTTCTATTGGATTTGTATCATGAATATCCAATCCTTTCGAATAATATTCATAAGCTGAAAGAATTAGTTTTGGTTTTTTTTCTATTTTCTCAATTTCTTTGTTTGTTAGGATAGCCTGTTTTACATCTGGAATCTGTATTGATTCTGATTCCTTCAGTAAAGAGATGACGACCTTATCTTGAAGAGAAAATAAATCTTTTATCTTTCCATCTATTTTGATTGATTTCTCGATAGCACCACTCTTTGTGTTCGTTATCTTTGCTATTATCCTAACAGTGTCATTTAGAACTGTATAGTTTCCAGTAAAAATTACATCTGCACCAGTTAGGTTCGCAACCTCTAACGCTTGCTCATCTAGTCCCATAAGTTGTTTATACTTCAATTCCTTAAGTGCGTCTTTCCTATCCTCGTGAGTGATTACAATCACTCTACCTATATTATTTAAGTCATTTGTAACTGTATCCGTTATCCCAGCGGATAGCCAAGAATGGGAGTTTCCATTGTTTACAAATGGGTTTACGAGAATAATTAGGGGTCTGTCTGCTAATAAAGCACATAAAGGAAGGAAGAATATTATGAATAATTTCATTTATTTAGATTATAAATTATATTTTTTTGGGGTCAACTTTTTTAGATATAAAATATTAAAATATATATTTTAATTTAATTAGCCTATTAAAGTATAATGTGATTTTCATTGGTAGGTTTATTCAAACTGAATTGAGAATTTAATTACTCTTTGAGTCCCTCTAATGTCTTTGGAGAAGTGAAATCTTTAAAGCATCTTATATGATAATCATAGGATTCAATTCCTGTTTGGGGAAGAGTAAATTATTTGGTATATATATTAATCATATTCATATCTCTTATATTTATATTTCATATAAGGGATTATTTAATAATATATAATTTAGCCAAAAGACACCATTAACTCGTAAATATATTAAAAATTAATATATTTAAAAATTATATTGATAGTATTTAGATGAATTTATTATTTTATATTTGTGAATAAATAAAAATGGATATAAAATGTTATCAGTACCATATGGAAGAGCTTCTTTATTTTCAGAAGGATTGGCGGTATGTGAGAAAAATGGATATTATGGTTACATAGATAATATAGGAAAGGTGGTCATACCACAGAGATTCGGAAAAAAATTGAATGGATGTTATCATGAACAATAATAAATATTAAAAAGGACTTTAGATTTCTTCCTATAATGTTCTAAATCTTGTCCAGAAACGACTCTGAGGGGGTCAATAAGGCTTTGGCTAAAAACCACCCTTGTGCTTGAGAATCAAATGATTTTTCTTTGGGTTCAATGGTAAGGTCAAATCCAAAGGATTCCAACTCATTTCGAATAAATGGAAGATACTCATTCCACCTGAACTTTCTATTCTCTTTTAGTAAACTAAAATCTAAATCTTCTGAAAATCTGTTGAGCTTATAAAAAATACGTAGAGCTGTACCACCATAAAAAGCTGAATCTTGAAAAAAACCAGACCTGGATAAACCCAGTAGTACAATTTCCTGGATAATTTC
The DNA here is from genome assembly GCA_947458405.1 of Leptospiraceae bacterium. Taxonomy (GTDB): domain Bacteria; phylum Spirochaetota; class Leptospiria; order Leptospirales; family Leptospiraceae; genus JACKPB01. The sequence goes on along the minus strand of CANGZW010000180.1, from coordinate 1,841 downwards.
TTTTAATGCATTTCTATAATCAGAAGGTGTAGTACACTCATAGAGCTCAAGCATGGTTTGAATGGAATTAAGCATGAGTAACCTCATTTTTAATCCAATTGCTCAGATCTATTACAATTCTTTTGTGGTACATTGGTGCCAAAAGAGAGATCAACTCTTGGTTGAGCCCTTTCAAACTTTCCCATTCTATTCTCCAATCTTCCAGTAAAAGGCTTTGAATATTGATTTTTTTTCCCTTTCGATGAAGTTTATAAACCGAATCACAAAGAGCCTTTTCGGGACTTGCAATTAGAAAAGGAAAACCTATTTCTTTTTCCAGCAAAATACCTTTTGGGTAAGCTAGGGCAGGGATATTCCAATAATAGTAATCTCCAAAACATGTACGAAAGACCTTTTGCTTATTCTTGGCATACGTAGCAGACAGAAAGGATTGTGGTCTCTCAGGAATGAGTCCATGATAAGATAGGGCAAACTCAAAGGATAGATAAGATGGTCCATAAATCATGGGAGCTAAAAGATGGGGAGAAGTTTTATCATCCTCTGAGATGTAAAGTCCACGACGAATCTGAATCCATTCCCCAGCCTTAACCATTCTGGTTAATTTTGACTTTGGCGATGCAAAACCTTTTAGACTGTGCATCAAAGCTAAGGTGTCTTTGATCATTTTTTCATACTTTCTGGAGAAAGTCAAATCACTTTTTCCAGAATGGATTTTGTTCATTCTTTCCCTGATTAGCCTGTAAGCGAAAAAGTAGACACTTTTTTGAAGAAAAAATGAGAGGTTTCAATGAGAATTAGATGAATTGAAGGGGAAATATGAGATTTGAGTGGTGTAGTACCTCACCCCCGATTGGTCAGTATTCGAGTAACGTATCTGTATTGACCCCTCTCTCCACTGCTTTGGTAAGGATAAGCAGTAGAGAGGGGGTTACAGATGAATAGTAATAATATACTGGTAAAAATTAGATTATCCCTCTATGTTGCGTCTCTTTTTCAACGCAATGGAGAGTGGGTTTATGCGAAAATGTAGTACAAAACTAGAATGTCGGGGTGAGGTACAATTGATGGCAATCGAAACATTTCCGAAATACCCAAGGAAGCATTCAAAAAGCCAAAATTTATTAAAAAGTTGTAGAGACCCACAGTTCAATTATCTAAGATGAGAAAAGTATTTTAAATTTACAGAGATTTCTTTCCTTGACTTTATTAAAAAATATACGAAAATAAAACTATGGAAGCTGTTACTGATCTTAATAAAGAAAAGATTCAAGAATACTTAAAAGGTCACAAATCTGAATTACAATCATTTGGAGTAGAATCACTTCATCTGTTTGGTTCTGTAGCTAGAGAAGATGCTAACTCAACAAGTGATATAGATTTTCTGGTTACGTTTAAGAATGGGATGAAAAATTTTGATAATTATATGGACTTAATTTTTCTCTTAGAAGACTTATTCGAAGTTAACGTAGATCTTATAACAACTGAGTCAATTTCAAATTCTATGAAAAATTATATTAAGGATGAAACACTCTTAATTGAAGTCTGATCTAGAATTTATAAAGCATATCTTTAAATTAAAAAACCAAACAAAAAAACACTAAAAAAAAAGTTGCTTACTAAATTACTAAACAAATAATCTATAAAAGTATGAACTCCATTCGATCCAGCGACAAATTCATCCGAAAAATATTTTCTAAAAAACAGGAAGTGATCGATTTTTTCAAAAAGACTTTTCCCCCAGCACTTGTTGAACAAATAGATTGGGAAAATATAACCTTCGGAAAAGAAAACTTTGTAGGACTAAAATGGGATGAGTCCCGAACGGATCAATTGTATAGACT
>CANGZW010000179.1 GCA_947458405.1 Leptospiraceae bacterium | reverse complement strand
TATGACTCTGTACCACATTTTCATCTTTTTCTTGGGCATTTTCTAAGATATAGGACTTTGCCTCAATGGGATTAGAATAAGCCATTTCCAGACTTTTTTTGATAACAGAATCAAAGGATTTTTGTACTACACTATCTATAGACTTTTTTATAGAAATTGCACCCAATGGTATTGGATGACCAAATCTTCCTTCCCAAAAATCACCCAAATCAACAATTTTCTCAAGCCCTCGTTTTTCAAAGGTAAATCTTTCTTCGTGAATTATTACACCAGCGTCGTACTCATCACTAAGAATTTTATCCATAATCAGATCATACCGTAAGGGAATAGGTGTAAATTTTGAATTGAGATACACATTTGTTAAAAGATTAGCAGTAGTCAATAGACCTGGAACTAAAATATTCTTACCTAAAAGATCCCCAATTTGTTTTCCCTTCTTTTTTACAATCAATGGACCACAACCACTTCCAAGAGCAGAGCCACTATTCAATAGCTTGTATTTATCCATTACATGAAAATAGGCAAAAAAAGATAATTTAGTTGAGTCATACAATTCTATCCCTGCGGATTGGTTCAATTTTTCCACATCATGGAGCTCTTCTTTTATTATAAACCCGGGGAGTAGCTGTTTATGAACCATATTATAAAATATAAAAGTATCATTCGGACAGGGGGAGTAGGCGAGAGTGAATTCTTTTATTTTTTCCATAAAAGTTATTTTTTCCTAAACCACGGGCAGGATTTTATTAGTGAATCTGTTGGAATTTTCTTACATACAAATCCGATTTGATTCCCATAGACAAAATAATCTTCACATTCCTCCACTAAATCAAAAGAGACTCCATCGAATGGATCAATAACTCTTTCACAGGAATCAACCTTAATTACGGTCCATTTGTAGTACCCTGAATCACTCCATTCCCATTTAATATCTATATGAATTTTATCACCAAGAGATTTTCCCGTTGAATTGATACAGTTTGCAAATTCTTTACCACCACGTATCACTTCTACCTGATTTCCCGGACAATCTTTGTAGTTGATTTCTAAATCCATCACCATAGGTTTTTTATCGTTATCATATACAACCACATCTTTTCTAGTAATTTGTACATTGGTTTCATATAATTTTTCAGATTCTTTACAGAATAGAGCTAATAGAATAAGTAAATAAGGAATGATTTTCATAAGAGTGCACCCAGGAGAAATAGGATTGCATTGAGTGGAGGTACTATATACTTACCAAGTATATATATTCTATAATGATATTTTTCATCAAAAAAGAAAAAACACCATGATGCTAAAAGATTTAACATGAGTCCGCAATAGACAGCAATCATAATTTTATCTGCACCTGTGAGATACGCTGTTGAAGGTAGTTCCTGAACAATAGTATAGTGAAATAGAACTGCTGCGGCAAGCATAGGAGCACTGGAGTTGATACGAGTATCCAAATGTTCTTTATTCAACCAGATTCCAGAAAGTGATACAAACATAATAACAAAAGCTGGAAAATAAACAGTAAAGAGTGCATTGGATGCATACCTTTTAATACCCAATCGAAATACATATCTGGGGTAGTACAGATCATCGTTATCAAATCGATCAGGATAATAGTGCCGAATAGTTCTGGATTCTAAATAATTAACTTCCCAGCCAGGCATAAAAAAATCAACATCCATATTTGTATTCTTGGGATCAGCTATAAAAACTATTTGATCAATCCCTGCATCATCTTCTTCAATTTCTATTCTCAACTCTTGGGTATCAAATGGGTATTTTCTAAGGTCTGGATTTGAGTAACAAGTAGCATGAATCTTCCATAATTTAAAAGTTGGTTGGTCTGCAATTATTTTAACGTGTATATCCTCCTCTATATATCCATTTGTGATATGGGGAATTATATTGGGCGGCATTGGCTTGTCACTAGTATAGGAGATATAAAAATCTGCAGAAAATTTGGCTTCTTTGATAGAGTAAGAGGATATACTTTTTAAGAGGAATCCGACTCTTACTTTAGCCGGTTCTCCATAATCAGGATTCGCAAATGGAGAGAGATACTTTCCCGCTTTATGAACGGGTACACCCGAAGATTTTAACTCTGAGTTAATCGGGGTATCCTCACAAACTAAACCAAAGAAGGGAAAAGAATAAATGAGAAGAATAAGTAAATAAAAAACATAATTACATCTTTTTGAAATACAGAGCATTGGTTTTGTCCTACATAATAGATAACTTCAATTTTATACTAAGTTTTATAATTAAAATATATATAGCTTTTTTTTAATAGTTTTAGCCAATTTTTCTAAGGCTTTTACATGAGTAGGTTTAGCTCTTACTAATTCAAAGTTTTTAAATTCAGCCTGCTTTTCATTAATTCCCCTCTCCGAGAATTCAAATGTCCTTAAAAATTGAATGAATCTAGCTGTTTCAGTTTTATCTACTATCCCATCTGAGAGTTTTTGTTGATAATAAACTGCCAATATTACTCCCAAATACTTCTTAAAAGTAATTTTGTTTTGTTTAAAGATATTTTTATTAAGTTCTTCAATTGAAATGGTCATACTTAATCCTCCTATATAAATTTACTAATTACTTACTATTTAATTTATTACTTTATTTTTGAAAATCAATATTTAAATTGATAAAAATTAAATATTGATTGCTATATCACTTTTAATTTATTTTTAAAAAGCAATATTTATATAGAAATATATCCCCGATGGAATTTTTTATACTATGGCTATAGGTTTGATTGATAGTTCAATATAACGTAATACATAATAGGCTGGCTATGCCAATCTATTTCTTTATTTAAAGAATTGTATATAATAGTATACAAAAAAATAGTTAAATTAAGTTAGTATTCTCTTCTGATCTGAATATACTAAGTAGGTAAAAAAACTTTAAACTGAAAAATTCCATTTTATTATAGAAGATTAATAGAAATCTAAGTAGAAAACTATGCAATATCGAATTGACACAATTAGGCAAAGAAAATAGCTCCAATGAATTATTTTGGAGATATTCTTTCAGAAGCAGAACTGAAATTTTGGAGATATTCTTTCAGAAGCAGAACTGAAATTTCGGAAGTGATTGGTTAGCATTTGGATGAAGAGCGCGGGTGTTAATCGTGTTCAATTTTTCTTCCTCTTTTTTTAATAATAAAATTCAAGTTAAGAATTTTTTTTATTGTATTTGTAAATATAATATTGTATCAGATAATAATATCCTTATCAATAATTTATAGAAAAGTTGAAAGAGAGGAATCCTAAATGAAAAAGTTCTTATTATATTTTATATTTATTCCCCTAGTAGGACTTCTTTCAAATCCACCCAAAGCAAAAGGACTCAAGCTCATAGCCAATGATGATGGGAACTCATCTACGCAGAGGCTTGCCGTAGTTGTTGGATTAAATGACTATACGGATAAAAATATTTCCCAATTGAACAAAGCAAGGTATGATGCCAAACTTTTTGCCAAAACTCTCGAAGATTATGGTCAGTTTGATCAGGTCTCCTTACTTACAGACGATAACGATGCCAGAGGAATTGAGTACCCCAGTAAGAAAAATATAGAAACCAAGATTGAAGTGATCCTGAGCAAAGCAAACCCTGAGGACTTTTTTCTCTTCTATTTTTCGGGGCATGGGATGTCGGATAGCAAGAAACGGGGATATGTCCTTCCAGCCGATGCGGATACAGAGAAGATGGGGAACGACGAGGGCATGGAAGAGTCGATGGTCTCTGTGACTTGGATTGCCGCCCAGATCAAAAAAGCAGGAATAAAACGGAGTATCCTCATACTCGATGCCTGTCGGGACAATCCCACCAAAGGCACCAAGTCTGCCATATTCAGTGACCTGAGAAGTAAAAACTATGCGAAAAGCCAGATATCAGCTGTGTTTTATTCCACCAAGAGCGGACTCTACAGCTATGAAGATCCCGAATCTGACAACGGGGTCTTTACCAAGTATCTGGTGGAAGCCATGATGGGAAGTGCGGATAGGACAGATTCCAGTGGAGAAAGAGACAATATAGTTACCTTCTCAGAAATTGAGGAATACGTTACACAAAAGGTGGATGCCTGGTCCACCAAAAATAATAAACTCCAAAAACCCTATATCAAGATGAACGATGAATTTACAGGTTCTATCCCCATCACTGCCTATGAGGGATCTCCCATCGTAGTAAGGGGTCAGAGGGACAAGACTTTAGGAGCCCTCTGGCGATCTACTCTCTTACCCGGCTGGGGTCAGTATTACAAAGACGAGCCCTACAAGGCATTTGGATTTGGATTTACAACCATAGCGGTAATGGGAGGGTTTGCCGCCTCTGTCTCCAAGTATCAATCCTCTCTGGATTCCTACAACAGTGCGAGTACGGATTCACTCCT
>CANGZW010000178.1 GCA_947458405.1 Leptospiraceae bacterium | reverse complement strand
GGAGCATATTCTAATGAGTCTCTGTGGATATATATATCATCGGGTAGTATTTTACCCACTGAAGATTGGTTGATGTATTTACTAACAATTGAAAGATCAGAAAGACTTTTCAATTCTGTCATACTTGTTTCAATTGCATCTGTAAAAGAACTAAAAAGCATTTGTATATCTGACTGGGTTGAGAGGGAGAGATCTTTTTTCTTGGGAAGTCCATTATTTTTTGTAATTGTTTTACAGATTTCAATAATGACCCTTTCTTTTCGTTTTCTTGTATTTTCCCGAAAAGTTTCTTCTCCTAACTCGGTTCGAATTGATTCTTCTGCTTTTTCAATGGATCCATAAAATTTTTGGATGTATTTGTAGTCCTTAAATTCACTCTTACCGGGGAGTCTACCTAACTCATGATAGGCACTCAACCATTCCCCTAAAATACGATTGTGTTCTTGTAATTTCAGTTCAGAGAGTATACTTGTATGACTTATCTTTACTCTGGATTCTATATACTTTTGATGCCATTCAGGATTTTTAAAAATATAAAAAACACCTAGCCCGGCTACTGTAATTTGAGTATTCAGATTCATTTCTAGATATTTTCGAAATTCATTTTGAGTGTAGTACCTTTGGAATGTATTCCAGGAGGTTATGATTCCATCGCCATATTCTGTTTCACCAGCTAGGACTACTGTTTCTCGAATCATAACAGAAACTACCAAGAGATCCTGAGCTAGAGCAAATGCATCATTTAACACAGAGATTCTTTCCATTGGATCTTCAATTACATTGATAACAAAACCTAAATTTACAATATCTGATTTAATTTTTGGATTCTGTGGATGGAAAAATCTATCAAACCCATTAGCCTTCATTTTCATCTTCGATAAAAAATAAAGATCTTCTCCTTTTCCACAACCATAGTCAAAAAAAGTGGTTTCTTCTGTGAGTAACTTATCTTCTAAAAGGAGTTGAACAGGCTTGGAAATTCGCCTTCTCAGGATTGCCGTTTTTTGTCGTTCAATAAATATCATATATTTATGTTCAAAGAATCATTTTGTTTAGGGTGTATGCCAGTTCTTCTGCTTGAGATTTTGTATTGTAAATCCCAAAGGATACTCTAATGCCAGTATCTGCCTCTTCTCTAGAATAGCCCATAGCCATAAGAACAGGAGAAGGTTCCCATACTCCCGAATGGCAGGCAGCTCCACGTGATACTAAATATCCTTTGGAATCCAAATAAAGCACCGAACGATCATTCGGATTATTTGGAAGTAAAATACTGGAAGTGTTAGCAATTCGATTGTTTGCTAGATTTCCCACTCTGATAATTTTCTCATCCAATAGTGACTCAAAATAGTCCCGAAGTTCTGAAAGTGATAAGATCCAATCCTTTCTATTTTGTCGTACAATTTTGTAAGCAGTTCCCATTATTTGAATTCCAATCATATTTTCCGTTCCAGCCCTGAGTCCATTCTCCTGTAAACCTCCCCGAAAAATAGAAGTAGGTTTCGTTTTATAGAGAAGTGCTCCTACTCCTTTAACTCCATAAAACTTATGGGCTGAAAGTGTAATACTATCAATATCTAAATCACTCATATCTAGTTCAAATTTACCCGGAATCTGAGACATATCACAATGAAAATAAATTCCTTTTTTTCTACAAAGATCTGCTATTTTTAAAATAGGTTGAAGTACGCCTGTTTCATTGTTAGCTCCCATCACAGTTACCATTTGAGTATTATCATTTATGTGATCCGAAATAAAATCTAAATCTACAACCCCACTCTTAAAAACAGGAATTCGTACGACATTGTATCCCATTTTCTGAAGTCCTGTCATTTGTTTTTCTATACAGGGATGTTCTATAGACGAAAGTAAGATTGTATCCTTTGAAGTTACTTCCCTGTCCCGTAAAAACTGAAATGCTAGGTGATTTGCTTCTGTTCCCGAAGATGTAAAAACTAGCTTATATCCCTTAAAATCATCTAAAATTTCCATGCGAGCTGTTTCTAAAATATTCTGAGATGCCCTCCCGTACCGATGAAGGGAAGAGGGGTTTCCAAATTCCTTAGCTAATTCACTAATTTTCGATAGGATATCCCCATGCACGGGGGTTGTTGCATTGTAGTCAAAATAAAAGGGATGCATAGGGTCAGTTTTTTTGAGTTAGATTTTTGATTCCACTGGTTTAGTATAGTCCAAGGTTCTAATTTTCGTTTAAATAGAAAAATAAATAAATTTAAGTCAATATATTTCTCTCAATATATTATATAATCTGTCGTATATAAGATTACATACAATAATTTTATCCCTTTAGAATTTAAAGAATGCTTTTTACAAAAATATTAATACTAATTTTATTTATAATAATACCTTTATTTTCCGACGAATATCACAATGTCAATGGTTTTTTTGGAGAGAGAGCTTCAGGGATGGGGGGAGCATTTTCCGCAATCTCTGATGATGTATCAGGTGCCTTTTACAACCCCGCAGGACTGGCATTTGTCACTAACACTAATTATACAATAAACGCTAGTACATATCAATCTAAAAAATTGGACAATCAAAACTACTTTGGACCGGGACAAAATTATACACAGACTTCCAAGAATTATTTACCTAATTTTATAGGTTTTGTTAAAAAATTAGATAATTTGACTGTTGGTTTTACAATAGCCACAAGGGTCAATGAAATCTATGACCAATCGGATAGAGCGAATAGACCTTTGTATTTAAGAAGATCCTCGCAAGTGGATATTTCCATTGTGCGTGATAATTTGAATATTTTGGCGGGACCTTCCGCTTCGCTTTTGCTTAATGAAAAATTATCAGTTGGTATTACATCTTATTTTGATTACACTTCGTCTCGATTTATATCAAGTATTACAGAGAATACATATACAAACTCTGTTACCACTAACTTTTCTCATGATAGTAAAAAAACTTACGCCATTACACCTATATTAGGAATTCAATATATACCAACCAATAAATTATCTTTAGGGGCATCAATTCGAAAAAATTATATTTTTAGTGGGGAAGTAGATTCAAAAATAAATTCTACCTCAACTGGAAATTCATCTTCCTCGGTTTATCAGGGCTCGAATAAATTTGCTTCAGAAATACGACCTGATGGTATATTAATCAAATCTCCTCTTTCGTACAGATTGCCCGAGGTTTATGAATTAAGAGGTGGTTTGGCCTATTTTATAAATCCTCATTTTTTTATTACTGGAGATTTAATTTATACTAGTGGGTATAAATTATTAAAAAGTGAACAAATCTACTCAATGAATAATAAAAAATTATCCTTTACTGATTCTTTAGAAAATGAATTCACAAGGGAACACACATTGAATTATGCATTTGGATTTGAATTTTATATCACAGACCATATTATTTTAAGAATGGGTACACTGAGTAATAAATCCAATGCAAAAAAAATTCGATGGCTTGACGAAGCATCCTTAACCTACTTAAGAAATCTAAATGGCGGAAATTTTCAATTACCCTTAAGTGAAAGTGTTACATATTCTGTTGGGGAAAAAAGAACGCAATACATAAATCTAAGGGGATACTCAATTGGGGTTGGATACGAAACTCATACAAACTCATTTTCTGTTTCTATGGTCTATCAATCGGGACAGGGTATTTCCGCATTGGATAAATTCCAATTGCCAACCACCACACTCTATACAGATGTATCCATTTACCTAACAGGAAGTTCTAGATATTGATTTATGGCAGTGTAATTCTTTTATTAATTAATATATAATATTAATAAAATTTACAATAAATAAATTTCTTGCTATAATATTAGGCACTTTTAATTTATAAAAAGAATCAACTATGTCCCTTGAATTTTATAATACTCTAAAACCTTTTAATAACTTCAATGAATTTAACAAAACGATTCATTACTCTCCTATTCCCATCGATTGGAATCTAATCATTACTGATGTCAAAGGCTCCACGCAATCTATCCAGGATGGAAAATATAAAGATGTGAACACCTTAGGAGTGGCATCAATAGTTGTAGTTCGAAAAGTATTGGGTGGAATAGATTTTCCTTTTGTTTTTGGAGGGGATGGAGCTACTATTGTATTACCTCAGGATGAGACTAATACGGTTATTCCATATCTTCTCGGATTAAAAAAAATTGCGAACTTAAATTTTGGAATGGATCTACGAATTGGAATAGTTTCAATTCAAGAAATTATCTCTTCTAAAAAGAAAATTGAAATTGCACGTTTTTATCTTTCAACAGGTTTTTCTCAGGCAATGTTTCGAGGATCTGGTATTACATATGGTGAAAAACTTATCAAAGATAATTATAATAAATACAGAGCCCGCTCCGAAATAGAAATAGAACCTGATCTAACAGGTCTTACCTGCAGATGGAAGCCAATTCCAAGCCAAAAAGGAAATATTCTTACTTTACT
>CANGZW010000177.1 GCA_947458405.1 Leptospiraceae bacterium | reverse complement strand
ATACAACTAGCAGCTTTCGGTGTATCTGTATTTAAATATAGGGCAGGATTATCTACAACAACTGATTGTGATACTACTGTCGAGGGAGTTTTTGGATCATTATAAGCCTTTGGTGTTATACCACCCTGAAGAGCAATCGGCACTAAACTCATTACAGCATCTTCAGTTTGAGCTCCTCCACAATTGTTTAGGATAACTATAGCTAGTGCTATAATTATAAATTTAGCATATACTCTCATTTTTCACTTTCTCCTACTACTTAGAGCTTAAAATCATATTTATACGATTCCAAACATCTGCGTCTGTACCATTATCATCAATATTCATATTATCTGCAAATGGAAATCCATAAGAATTCAGTTTTTTTCCAAATTGGTGAATATCAGCAAATGCCCGAATTAAAATACCACCGGAGAACAATAATGAATTCTCGTTATTATCTGTTCTTTGAATGAGTTCAGATGTACAGAATTTTTCAAAATCCCAAAGAAGATCCCGAATACTATACGGGCCAATTCCCATATTATTCTCCATGTAACTCATGAAGTTCCCAGGTTGCCCCAATCCACCTGCCATTGCATACATATTTCTGGCATAGGGAGCGATCGCTTCGAGTAAAATGGGAACATCGGCTTGTAGAATAGATCGAATTCTATAAGCCTGAGTTCCATTGCTATTTTTTAATATCTGGCCAAACAATTCGATAAAAGCGGTAACTTCTTTAGGAGTGGGAGGAACATCCGCCTGGAGTTGCAAAAGGAAAGACAAACTCGTAACCAAGCTAAATCCTGAGTTACGACCTAAGTAATCCCGTATAAAAAAAACTGCATCCGATACACCATACCAATCATTAGAGCTTAGATCCGAAGATCTAGTGTCAGGATATGCGGCTAATTTAGTGATATTTTCATCTATATAAGTTTGGATATTAAATTGAGTTGCTGTAGGATTCTCCGAAGTTAATTTTACTTCTGCCATGATTTGGATGAGTCCGGATAAAATCTGACCTCTGCCAATAGCCTTTTCCGATTTTCCAAGAGTACCCATTAGATTTACTAAACCGGTTAAAATTTTTGTTTTGCTGAGTAAATTTAGGACTCCATCTTGGAATCTTCGAGTATTTTCAACTAGGAAGGATAGGATGGATCGTTGATTTGCATTGGGATAATAATTTGAAGTAGATAGAGAAGCGGAGCGTAATCCAAAGACACCATTATTTGTTGCGGCAATTCTTACACTTTCGTAAGTTACACTGCCTGTTGTTATATCAGTTTCTTTGAATATTGCAGGTCTGGATAATAATTTTGCCAGCTTCGTCAAAATTGGATACGGATCTTTGTTATTGGAACTACTAGAGGAATCTATGTAAACTTGGTCATCTATTGTCTTAGCCAATGCCGCAACCAAAGGAGTGATCTTATTTCTATCCTCCCAATATGTAATTACATCCGAGGGTTTAACCACTGCTGTATTTAAAAAACCCAGCCTCTCTAAAACATCGAAATTTTGGGAGATAACGGGAGGAATCATCCCTTTAACAGTCGAGGGATTAGGAATTAATAAGTTATATGTAATGGAATAAATAAATGTAGGTTGTAAAGTAGTTTGAAGTTGTGTACTACCATAGTCCCAACCTTCAATCAGTAAAGTGGAATCACCGGGAGTGTTTGAGAAATTAATTAAGTCTGTATTTTTAGAATTATAGTCTTTTATACGAAGGGTTGTATTTTTATTCCAATAACCGTTATATGTAAGACAATCACTAACATTTCCAGATGTACCACAATTTGGCTTTAGTCCCATCATTCCTTTTAATCCGTTCCCAATAGCAATAATAAAAAGAGCTTCTTCAATACTTTGCAAATTACTTTTAGCTGGAATGATAACTACAAATCTCTTCTCATAGAGTAGCCATTGAAAATTTTTATAGAATGCTTCTTCGTCTGAACTAACAGCCCTCTCTGAGTCTGTCTTCGTTACCTCAGAAATTGTATATGTATTTGTCTTTGTAGCGGGAGGTGTGAGAGTACCTGTACAACTCGTGGTTGTAGTCTCCCTGCCTCCAAGTCCTACCCAATTGAATTTATCGGCTGTATCCGCCGCGTTCCTACTTTTGATACAAATCTTATAGTCGTAAGTTGTCCATGAAGATTTATATTTTGCCGAAGCAGAAGTAGAATCTGTTATATAGATTGAACCATCTGGAGTAAGATAATTCCCAGAAGTATCACGCTTATTTTTATTGTAGTACGGACCATATCCCTGGTAAAGCACTTTTTTTATCCAATTCATTACCCATGGAATTGTTTTTACATAAATTGTATCTTTGGTACTTCTTACAGTGATAGGAGATGTTGCTCCGATTGATTCTTTTTCCAACAATCTCAAAACAGCTGTATTCAAGTAAACGGGATCTCCTCCAGCAGAAGCATTCGTAGAAAGCTCTATATTGTCTTTAAACACTCCCCGGCTATCCGCATTATCCTGTAGAATCTTTCTAAAGTTAGTTCCATTTCCACCACTTATTACAGATTGCATCGCCCATAATGTATCACCGACATTCATTTTGCCACCGGTGGCTCCAGTAATATCATTAGAATCAGAAGTAACCCAATCGAATCCAAAAGAGTCTACTATAGAAAGAACAAAAAACAAACTCTCAATGGCTGATACAGCTATTCCACCACTTTCCCTCGCATTTCCTTGAAAATCTTGTTTTACAAGTTTTTTGAGAGAACTATCTACATCGGTCACAGTTGCAGAGAAATCAAATAAGGCTATATTTACCATTAGTTCATTTACAATAGACATCGAAAGATTTGAGTTAGAGGGACTGGTTGTACTTTTTGTGATACCTGAAGTCTTGGTAGCATCCCAGGGTGGAGCTATTCCGGAAGCAGTATTAGTTCTTATTAAATATCTTACCTGTCTGTAAAGTTCATATACTACAGTTGTTAAATCTCCCGGGTAATCTGTATTTACATATATTCCCGCGTATAAAGATCCACCTACAGTATAGTATTTTTCAAGATTTACTATCAATTCTTTTACAGCTGTATCTGCTGGCTTAAAGTCAACAAAACCAGCTTTTTCATACATCATATCCCCTAGAGAATAAGCTAAATTAATAATTCCATTTCGTAATACAGGATCCCCTACAATGCTCGAACTAACAAAACCATTTACCAACTGTTCAGAGGCTGATCTCACATTCGCATTCAAGAAAAGTGCCTTGAATGCCATATCTTCTACCTTTGTAATCATATTATATGAGTTGGTTGATTTTAACTCTGAAGTGAAAGATAGGACTTGGGTTTTTAAAGTATCTGTTCCTTTACTATTGTACTCATCCAAAATAAAACTTGCAGATATTGGTATTACACCTCTTAAAATTGCAGCAGGATACCATCTTAACCTTTCTAGGTATCCATTAAAGGTGTCATACGAAGCAGGATCTCCCATTCTAATTCTTTCCAAGATACTAGCTACTGTTCGCAAGGAGGATTGAACAGTAGGCCTTACGTTTAATAACATGTATTGTATTGCACGTAATGACCCATTGACATCCTTTGACTGAATTGCTTGCATTGAAGCATTTAATTTTAGATTAAACTCATAGGGTCTGAGAGAAGAAAGTCCCTTTTTCATTACAGGGAATCCATCCAATAAATTAAAAAATTTTACTCCGGAGTATGTTCCTAGTCCATCTTCAAACAAGAATGCATCATTGAAATCTTTGGAAAATTTAGATTGGGAACAGGCGACTCCTAGTAAGAGAAATAGAATTAGAACGAATACGACATAAGATTTTTTTATAATTTTCATTTTATCACCACGACAATTATGTGATTTGAGATCAGAAACAAATTGTACACAGAAAGTTTTATCTGTCTTTCATTTTTAATTTTTTAGATAATTTTTTTTCTTCGAGAATTATTCTTGAAGAGGTTGGACGATAACCTTTTACTTTTAGATCCGTAGATTTTAAGCTGAGCAAAAACAAAAATACTTGCCAATGAATTATTTTTATGTTTCTGTTTAGAATATTAATTTTTCAAAATAAAATCAGTCTTTAACAAATAAAAAATAAATATGAAAAAACCTTTTACTTTATCTAACCTACGATTTACACGCTTCATTCCTGGAATTTTAAAAATCCTTCTTGGATTGCTTCCCTTACTTTTTTATCATTGTTCCGGAGAGCATAAAATATCCGTAACGGGAACTTTAGAAAGTAAAATTATTTTTAAAGGTAAAATAGATTCCCCACCCAAAATTTTTGATAGAGCAAGCTATTCTTATAAAATAAGGTTTTACAATTGCCCAAAAGAATTTGGAAAAATAAACTCTGACACAGGAACCTTTCCATTCAAAGCAAATGATTGTAGGAGAAATTTCTCTGAATCTACTTTTCAATCCAAACCCCCTGAATATTCATTTGAGACAAATCAACCCAAAGAATGGACTCATGCATT
>CANGZW010000176.1 GCA_947458405.1 Leptospiraceae bacterium | reverse complement strand
AGTCTAAAAAGTTGGGAGAATATTTCCAAAAAGAAGAGATAAAATTTGACTATTGTATCACGGGAACTATGTTGCGGCATAAGCAAACTATGCAAAATTCTATCTCTAATTTGACAGGATCAAGAACGCAAGTTTTGGAAACATCACTCTTAAATGAATTTTCTGAAAACCTATGGAGAAAACTCGCACAGGAAATATCATCTGAAAATCAGGAATTTGCAAGCCTTGCACAAAAAGTACTACAAAGTAAAACTCATAGAAATCGCTTATTTTTTAAACTTGCAGAGTGGATTTTAACAGAATGGAAGAGGGGAAGAACTCCTGTAGGAGAAGAGTCATACAGTGAATTTAGAAAAAGAGTCCTATCATTTCCTGATTTTTTACAGAGTGTAAATAATAAAGGTAAAACAGGAATTGTTTTTTCTTCTGGAACTCCCATCAGTATCTTACTCAGTCACTATACTCAAATTTCTCCCGAAATTGAATTGAACTGGTTACCCTATCTATGGAATACATCTTTATCTTCCTTGCATATTCGGGGTGAGAGAACATTTTTTTCATCTATAAACAATGTACCACACTTAAATAAAAATGAAAGGACCTTAGTATGAAAGCGGCTGTACTCTATAAAAACGAGAGATACCTCAAAATAGAAGAAGTTTCCAAAAAAACAATATCCCCTGGAATGGTTCGAATAAAAATCAAATGTTGTGGAGTTTGTGGATCTGATCTTCACATGACACTTCATGCCAAACTTTCCCTTCCCCATTATCCTGTAATACTCGGACATGAATCTTCTGGAGTAGTGAATGAAATTGGAGAAGGAGTCACTAAATTTAAAAAAGGTGACAGGGTGGTCATTTCTAGTGGAATTAGTTGTGGTACATGCAATCATTGTTTAGAAGGAAGGTTGAATCTCTGTGCTAAAAAAGGAGTACTCGGTTCTGAACATGATGGAGCATTTGCGGAAGAAGTTGTCATACATGAAAGATTTCTTTTTCATCTTCCCGATGATATCCCTTTTGATCAGGGTGCTATTTTAGCAGATGCTGTATCAACTCCTTACCATGCTATTAAGTATGAGGGAAGAATCAATCAAGGTGAAACAGTTGTGATTGTTGGGTGCGGTGGATTGGGTATTCATGGTGTGGGTATAGCGAAGGCTTTAGGAGCGGGAAGGATTATCGCAGTTGATTTGGATGAGGGAGCTTTGCAAAATGCTTCTCTTTATGGAGCGACTGATCTTATCAATGCTAAGAAAATTAAAAATATTGGTAAGACACTCAAAGAAATCACGAATGGAGTAGACTTACTTTGTGATTTTTCTGGATATTATAAAAATATTTCAGACAGTGTTCGAGCGATGAATACGGGCGGAAGAATGGTTTTGGTGGGAATTGGGATGAATGCTTTAAAAATTGGATTCCCTTTGATGATGATAGATCGAATGATAAGTGTAATCGGTTCTATAGGTTGTGATACAAGAGCCATCCCCGAACTTATTTCTCTCATCCAATCAAAAAAATTAGACCTTTCAAGGTCCATTACTTCCACACATAAATTAGAAGAAGTAAACGATTGTTTGGAAAACTTAGACCAGAGAAAAGGGAATCCGATTCGGTTTATAATCGAACCCGATTGAACGAAAAAACAAAAATTTGTTGGCATTAAACTCTTATGCGATCAATAGTAGAAATGACAAAGGTTTTATGGTTTGAAAAAACGATATGTTTCTGTCTAAATAGAAAATTCCTGCAAAAATAATAAAATTCGAGGTCTTTATGTCTAAGTCAACTGCTCCCAAAATCAATACTACCCGTAAGTTTCCCGATGGTTTAGCATCCGCTCACTCCCTTTTGCTAAATGCAAAAAATGGTGTAAAGGGCAACCATAAGGGAACAAGATATGCGATTCCTGCGTTCAACGTAACCACATTCCAAGCTATCAATTCTGCTCTTTCTGCGTTTGATATGTTGGGATCGAGTGGTATTTTAGCATTCTCCAACAGTGCTCTAAAGTCCTTCGGTGGAGGAGATCCAATCTTTGGTGTTGATTTAGTAACCAATTATATTGAGCAATGGGCAAAAAGACTAAAAGTCAAAGTTGCTATTCACTTAGATCACGGGGATTATATCTCTGAATCGGGAAAAAAAGTGGTCCAAGCCTGTGCTTTGCGTTTCACCTCTCTTATGGCGGACAATTCTACCGACCACAAAAATGAAAGAGCTATGCCTCTCAAAGACAATATCCAATTAACCCGAGAAGTTGTAAACATGGCACATCCACTAGGTTTGAGCGTAGAGGGAGAATTGGGCGTCTTAGCAGGAGAAGAGGATGAAGATACAAAATCTGATCATTCTACCTATACAAATCCAGAGGAACTCGAACAATTTCTCTTAGAAACTGGGGTTCTTATGCTCGCTCCTACCATTGGCACCATGCACGGGCCAAACAAAGGAAAACCAGGCACAAAGGTAAAACTCAACATTCAACTTTCTCATGAATTATTAAAACTTGCAGATTCTATCAATCCAGAAATCCTATTTGTGGCACATGGAGCATCTACTTTGTATCCTGAAGTGGTTCAATTCGCAGTGAACAATCTAGAAGGTCATGCCTCTCAGCAAAAATGGAAAGATTTCGTAGGAACCGATTGGGACCAAATTGAAGGTTTAATTGGAGCTGGTTTCTCTAAAATCAACACAGATACCGAAAATCGTCAGACATATGTTGCCGCTTTGATTGGAGCTCTCAAAAAAGACTCTGCTAAGATCGATATCCGTCACTATGATAAGGCAACCACTGAAGCAGTTACACAAAGTTATATTAAAAAATTAATTATGGCAGGAAGCTATGGCGTATGGCATGAACCAAAGATTGATGTAAATAAATTCAAATTTGATTTAGGAATAGATTTAGCAACTGCAACTGGAACAAAGTAAAACATGAAAAAACTTCAATTCACAAAGATGGAAGGCTTAGGGAATGATTATGTGTATATCGATGCTACTCATGATGACATACGTCTTACACCAGAAGAGATAATCAAATTATCAAATCGCAACTTTGGAATTGGAAGTGATGGAGTTATATTCATCAGGAAATCAGACAAAGCAGAATTCCTGATGGATATGTACAACTCAGATGGATCCTCTTCGGAAATGTGTGGGAATGGAGTTAGATGTGTAGGGAAATTTATTTATGATAATCGTCTTACGCAAAATAAAAATCCCAAGATTGAAACTGGAAAGGGAGTATTAGAGCTAGACTTAGAAGTAGGAAGCGATGGATTTGTTTCGTATGTCACAGTAGACATGGGCGAGCCTATCCTAAAACCAGAAAAAGTTCCCGTAGCTTGGAAAAACCAAGATCCAATTATAGACCAAGAATTAGAAATAGATGGAGTGTCATACAAGTTTACTGCAGTGAGTATGGGAAATCCTCATGCAGTTATATTCGTAGATGATTCTGATAAATTTCCCGTGAAAGAAGTGGGTTCAAAAATAGAAATTCACTCTCTATTTCCCCGCAGAACCAATGTAGAATTTGTATCCATTCGGGGAAAAAATCATCTTTACCAAAGAACCTGGGAAAGAGGAGCAGGGGAAACCTTAGCTTGTGGTACAGGAGCCTGTGCTGTTTCTGTTGCCGCCAATTTAACAGGAAGAGCAGAGGGAAGTGTGCGAATTGATTTACTAGGTGGAACTCTCTATATTGATAAAGCAAAAAATGGTAATATTATCATGAAAGGTCCCGCCAAAACTGTTTTTTCTGGTCAAGTTGAAATTTAAATATAGCATATACGATAGTACAGTAAAAAAATCTTTTCCTAGCATTAATTACTAAAAAAGAGGAAGGATTTTAAGATTAGAGACTGCAAAATTGACTTTTCGCAGGGATGTAAAAATTGGATTAAAATGAATTTCTATATAATAATTATTATAACATATATCCTAAAATTTATTTATTCTTTAAATGTAGGATTGGTTCCTGATGAGGCGTACTACTGGGAATGGTCAAGGCACTTAGATTTTTCTTTTTATGACCAGGGTCCTGGAGTTGCAATCTATATAAAGTTATTTACTCTGGTATTTGGTGATACTTTATTAGCACTTCGAACTGCGTCTAATGTTGCAAGTCTTGTAACAACTATTTTTGTATTTAAAATTTCTGATATATTAGAATTTTCTAAAATACAAAAAATATATCTATATTTATTTATTATATTTATTCCAGCTTTTTTTGCTGGAGGGTTCCTGATCATGCATGATTCACCGCTTCTCTTGAGTTGGTCGGGAGCATTGTATTTTACTGTAAAGTATTTAAAAGAAAGAAAAAATGCCTTCTTATACCCTTTGTTTCTATTTTTAGGACTGGGGGCTCTCTCTAAGCATACAATGGTATTCTTTGTTTTTTCCTTAGTTATTTGGATTTTACTATCACCAAAAGAGTTTTCAATTTTTAAAAATATCCATTTTTATTTGGGTATTTTACTTACATTTCTCATCATATCTCCAGTCATCTATTGGAATCTAAATCACAATTGGGACAATATAGATGCCATTGCTAATTTGCGTTCTGCGGGAAGTGTAAATGTAAAGAAATTTAATACTGGTAGTATGATTGTAGGACAAATATTTTCTATATCCCCCTTATTTTACTTATTACTTCTTTTCGTGTTGATTCGGTATTTTTATACAGAAATTAGTCGTACAACTTTTATAAATTATTGTAGAGAGATAGTAAATATTCAAGATACAAAAAGTATAATCCTAAAATTTTTATTGATAAATGCAATCATACTTCCT
>CANGZW010000175.1 GCA_947458405.1 Leptospiraceae bacterium | reverse complement strand
GAATATTCACTCTAAAATCGTGACTATATGGATACAAAAGTTGAAACATTGGGAGAAAGAACTTTTCTTAATCCCGCAGGATATGATTACTACACAAAAGAAGGCTCTATTGTCCAATTGCAAACAGCTTTTGATTCTATGGAGCATTTTAAAGAAACCCAGGGTCAGGTCTTTTTTGAGCAATCTGGGCCTATGGAAAAAATATTCTTTGATCCATCCACTGTCACTGCTGGCATTGTTACCTGTGGGGGACTATGTCCCGGTATAAATGATGTAATACGTGCTATTTTTATGGAGCTACATTTTCGTTATAAGGTTCCTAAGGTTTTAGGGTTTCGCTATGGTTACGAAGGTTTGGTTGATAGATTCGGTCATAAGCCCCTCGAGTTAAACCATGAGTTTGTTACTAATATTCATCAAAATGGCGGATCTATACTCTCATCCTCTCGAGGCAATCAGGATGCAGGTGAAATGATAGATACTATGCAAAAATATGGGGTCAATATTCTCTTTTGCATAGGTGGGGATGGAACCCTACGAGGGGCACAGGCTATTGAAAAAGAAGTCAAAAATAGAAACCTGAAAATATCTGTCATTGGGATTCCCAAAACAATTGATAATGATATCAACCTAATTCACAAGACTTTTGGTTTTTCTACTGCATTTGCCAAGGCTGTGGATGCTATTTCCTCTGCCTATGTGGAAGCCAAAGGGGCTCCCAATGGGATTTGCATTGTAAAATTAATGGGTAGGCATTCCGGTTTTATAGCGGCAAATGCCGCACTTGCCTCTAAGCAAGTGAATTTCGTTCTTATTCCTGAGCAAGACTTTGATTTAGAGGGAAAAGGGGGATTTCTCGAAACAGTAGAAGAGAGACTCTTGAGAAGAAAGAGTGCTGTAATCGTAGTGGCAGAAGGGGCAGGTCAGAAGTTTGTAGAATCTAAAGAAAAAGATGCCTCTGGAAACCAAAAGTTGGGTGACATTGGTATATTTCTAAAAGATAATCTCGGTAAGTATTTCAAAGCAAAGAATATACCTGTTAATATTAAATATATCGATCCCAGCTATATCATACGAAGTGTTCCTGCAAATCCTGAGGACTCAATCTTTTGTGGATTCTTAGCTCAAAACGCAGTACACGCCGCTATGGCAGGAAAAACTGGAATGGTAGTTGGAACCTGGAACAATGTATTTACCAATATTCCTATCTCTTTGGCTGTAAAAGAGAGAAAAGTTTTAAGACCGGATCGAAGTTATTTATGGAGAGCAGTGCTAGCGGCAACCGGTCAGCCAAACTCTCTTAAATCTAAATAAGAACTTAAATTTTAAATTTATTTATAATTTATTCGTGGCACTCAAATTAGAGACAATATTGTTTTATCTTATATTAATTTTTTTTCTTAATTGTTCTGTAACACAAATAATTGTAGTACGGAATATTCCCCCGGCTGGAGAATCACTTTATTGGGATGAGGTTGCTGAACTCTTAGCCGGAGTCAATCTCAGTGAAAACAATAGATTCAAAGAAATCCAAAATTATCCTAAATACAAATCCTACCAAAAAAAAATTGAAAAG
Organism: Leptospiraceae bacterium; assembly: GCA_947458405.1. GTDB lineage: Bacteria > Spirochaetota > Leptospiria > Leptospirales > Leptospiraceae > JACKPB01. The sequence continues at coordinate 3,269 of CANGZW010000175.1, read as the reverse complement.
TATTGGAAAGTTGAAGAAAAAAATTATCTCAGCAAAGTACATCCCTGGAGAGAAAAGAATATTTCTCCGAGCGAAAATGAGAATACAATTCTTTATCCATTGAGTGGTGCCGATTTTATAAATCTTTATAATTTTAATCCCAATGCCCATCGATATATCATGATTGGGCTTCAAAATCCAGGTCATATCTCTGACCCTTTAAAATTAAAAAAAGAGGAATTTACTTCCGTTTTACCCAATTTAGAAAGTCTCGTGTATGAATTATCATACATGAATTACTATACTAGTAAAAGACTAGAAAGAGATTCTAAAAATATACACATATCAGGCGTATTGCCTATAATTATGATCTTTATGAAAAGATTAGGTTTTACGATCGTGGATTGTAAACAGGTAAGCCTAGATGAGAATGGTCAAGTCCTAGATAAAGAAACACAAAATTTTAATAGGGAAGAAAATATACCCGGTATAAAAATATCATTTTATAGGGCAGGGGATGATGTTTTACGGGATCTCTATTTTTTTAAAATATTCTTAAATAAAAACTCTGCAACTAATTTGACTCCCGAGGGAAAGTACTTCCTACAAGAGCCTAGATTTAACTTAATTCTGAAATCAGCTGAATATATATTACATACTAACGAATATGAGGAATTTATTAAGGCAATTTTGGAAAAAACAGATCGCGTGATTGAGGATGAATCCGGGATTCCCCTTCGATTATTTGACCCTTCTAGGTGGGAAGTTAAAGTTTTTGGAAAATACATTGGAAGAATTCCCCTTAAAAAGACTCCATCCGTGCCGTACCAAAAAGATTTGGCAAAGCTTTTTGAAGAGCAAAAACCCAGTGTCTTACCATTTAATTTTGGTTATGGTGTTTTGAGGGGAAAATCAAAATCAAATCTCATCTTTTTAAAAAGAAAGTTGATTAGAGATTGACTCTATTTAGATATTGTACCATCCCTAATTGTTAAAGATGGAAATGACTCATGGCAGATGAAAACTCACCGCAACAATTTGATTTTGATGCGTATTTTAGAAATATCCTTTTAAAAGCGTATGATAGGGATTTAAGAATCTTAAAGCTTGAGAACCCAATTCCTGAAATTTATGAAAAAGATTTGAAGTCTTTTTCCCAAAAGTTTTTTTCCGAGAATCCATTTCAGATTACAAATGAAGATTTAGAGGAATTTTATATAGAAGGGAAATTATTTAAACGTATTCGAATGGACAGAAGGCCATCTACTTATCTCAGTCTTTTTCGTATTACTGAATTGTATCGAGCTGAATTGGAAAAAATTCGGGGAGATATTGCAGATTTGGCAAAGGTTTTTAAGGAAGATAAGCCTTCTATAGATAAAGATCTGGTGTTAAAAGAGACCCTTTCCGCGGGAAGAGTCTATCAAAAACTCTCTGTACTTGCCCAAAATTTTCATATAGCTCTTATTCGCAATGTCAATCTTTCCCTCAAAGAAATCAAAATGGCTATGGGTGCTGATGGTTTTCTCAATTTGAGAAAAGTCAATGGCGATGCATATATAACAAGTATTTTAAATCCTCATTACAATGGAATGTTAAATAATAGTCTTTTCTTAATCGCAATATCTAAAAAAATACACCAGCATAAACTAGCAATCGAGGAGAATCTTCAAAAATGAAGAATAGTATAATACTTATCATTTTATTATTTTTAGGGATTGGTTTAAGTGCAGAGCAGTCTGAATGTAAGATGAAGGCTAAAGAACTTTTTAATGTAGAGAAAGATAAATGTAAGGATCTATACGGTGTTGAAAAAGTAAATTGTATAGAAAATGCAAAAGATAAATTACGTGGTACAAGTGAAGATTGCAAGAAAAATTATAAAGATTGTATTGCAAAAGCTCATTCTTCAAAAAATGATTCAAAAAAATCTTGTTCTGGTAAAGAGCCTTTAGAAAAAACAAATTGTATGAAATCATCAGAAGAAGAATTTGGCAAATCAAAAGAAGCCTGCAGAAATATTTAAACTATATTAATTATTTAATTTGATTATAGATTGTTTTTATTACTGTTAGTTTTTACTTTTTTTAATGTAGGTCTTTATTCTCAAGGATTGCCCTTTAAATCCGATTATCATTCCAATATCGAAGAAGAGACCAAATTTGTATTACAATATTTGTCTAATAATGAAAACATAGCACTAAAAAACGATTTAAGTCCCGATGCAATTTATGTACTAGAATATTTGCATGTTTATTCACCCTTTGGAAAAGAGCTAAGTGGTAGTGAAACTTTCTTAAGAAAGATATTTCAATTAAGTAATAAGATAAAAGAATCTTATATTATAACAGCATTGGAAATTGTATATGCCGTATTTCCTTATGAATTTATGGAGGAAGTCAGTCAACTTTCCAGTCAATCTACTAATAAGAGAATACTTTCTCTTGCTTACTTATATTTGCATCGTAATTCGAAAGTTCCAAAAAGTCTTTTGAAAAAATTAAATAAACATAAATCAGATTCTTTAGTTCATTCAACATTTCAGTACGACTCTATATTAAAGGATGAACTTTCTCCTATTGAAGATTTATTTTCTTTGGAGACGGAGAGGGCGGAGTGGATTTTGTATATTTTTAGAAAAGGGGAAAATGGCGAACTCTTTATTCGAGATCCAAATGGAGTTTTTATTAAAAGAGATCAAAAATTATTTTCCTTACCCGTTTATGCACGCTCTGTTACAAAACTTCCTTCTTTTTTTCCAATGGGTGATACACCTACCGGAATCTATCGAATTTTAGGAATCACAACCTCTTCCAATCCAAGAATTGGACCAGTTCCAGTGATCCAACTAGCCCTTCCTTTTGAAATCCCTGTGAACAGTTTTTTCCCGGGGATAGAGACTGTATGGAGTAGGGAGATATATTCCCGATTTCTTCCCTTATCCTGGAAAAATAACTCTCAGATTTACAATACATATCAGGCTGGAATGATTGGCAGGTCAAATATCTGGATACATGGAGCTACACTAGATCCTAAAAAGTTTTTGAATGGAGGAGGAAAGGAAGACACTTTCTTTACACCTACCTTTGGTTGCATATCCTTACCTGAAAAATGGGAAAAAGGTGTTCTTATAGAGAGTAAACAATGGGATTTGGTGTCCCTCTGGCTTTCGGAAGGAGGGTTTAGTTCTGGGTATGCGATACTTATAGATCTACCCCCAGAGAGTGATCTTTTAGAAAAAGCCCTTCTTAAATTAAAAAAGCCCCGATAAACGAGGCTTTAAAAAACTT
>CANGZW010000174.1 GCA_947458405.1 Leptospiraceae bacterium | reverse complement strand
TAATTAGCTCCGGAAAATCTAATGATTTAGTCTATCAAACTTATAATAATAGTATTACAATCAATTCATTAATATCACAATTTAATATTTCTGGTTTTAAGGATGGACTTCCTTTTCAAACTTTAATACAGGATGTCATCGAGATTATCATGACATATCGTGGAATATTGGTATCAGTAGTATATATGGATTCTTCTCCTGATAAAATAGATGAATTAGAAAAGTTAGAAAAAATTAATTTTGAATTAAGAAACAATTATTTAAAAACCGACCAGGATAAAAATGAAATTTTCACGAATATTTTAGAACTATGGATTGACATACATAGTTCTGGAGTTAAATTAATAGAATTAGTGAAAGATGATGATAAAAAGCATGCCAGGGATGTTTTTGAAAATACAATTAGACCATTAATAAAGAAAATTATAGATTCATTATTAATGTACTTAACTTCCGAGTTAATTTAAATTTTGATTTTAAAAATATATTTAAAAAGTTGTTAATAAAATGGGAATGAAATTAGAGTTTCAACCTTATGTATCACCTCAAGGGTGGTACTCACTAAAGTATCCAGAATATTGGGAAATGGAAGTAATAGAAAATATTCCAACCTTTTATGATCCTGAAGGGGCGGGTGCTGTAGTTATAACAGCATTTGAAAATAAGGTTGGAAATTATGACCCAAAGATAGAAATTATAAGATTTTTATCCCATCATGGGATAAAATATGAAGAAGATAAAATTGCAATTTTAACCAATAAACAAGGAAGCGTAATACAAACTTGTGAGTTTATTTCTAAGGACAGGTATTGGTTTGTTTATATGATGTCTTTTAAAGATAAGTTACTTATTTTAACTTATAATTCTGATGAAACTCCCGAACATGAATTATCTTTAATAATCCATCAAATAGTGAATTCAATATATTTTAAAGTTGAAGAATATTAAATTTATAAAACTCGAAGTTCCTCAGTTAGTCTAACTTTTAATAAGTTGATATCTGTACTAAAAAAAAGAAGATTAGGAGCTTCATTATTATTAGGCAAAATACAAACAGAATTATCATAAAAAATGATTTTTTCTATTTCACTAATTACTATACGATACATCACATTCTCATTTTTTATTTCAATATTCCCATTATTTTCATATAATTTTGTACTACCCATTCTCCTAAAATGTTGAAAATTACCTTCTTGCCATTCTATTGACTTGACATTTCTATCTCCTAGTCGTATTTCTTTTGAAAAATCTACATATAGATTTCCAGAGATAAAGATTGGATTTTTTCTTTCTTCATAATGAATGGTTGTGGTGTCTTCAAGAATAGGAATAGGATTTGCCTTTCCATGCTCTTCGAAGTTGATTTTTTCTTTTTCTTCACTTTTTTCTTCGTTTTCAAGCCGCTCGATTTTATGGGTATAATTGATCTCCCTTTCCTTTAAAATCCTGAGTTCATCCTCCTCTTCGATAGCCTTTTCGGGATATTTTTTGTTAAAAATTCTTTTTTTAATTTCTTTGGTGATTTTCGATTTTCTATCTCTGCTAAAGTTTTTGAATCTATTCAAAACTTGTTTATCAGGGGAGGGGGAAGGATTGGAAGGAATTGTAGTCTTACTCTCAATGGATGCAAACGAGTAATTTCCCAAAATTAAGAAACCCAAACCGATTATTATTAAAAAAAAGGCAAAAAGCATCATTAGTAAAATATTAAAAAGAATTCATCTATTCAGTAAAGCAGTTTTATAGTTAGAAAGAAATACTGGGATTTATTTTGTTTACAATTTCCTTTTCTTCAAAAATCCTATTCAAAAAGAGATTGGATTTCCCATTATGATACTAGATGAATACGAAGAACCTACCGTTGGAAATAAAATAGTCCGTTTTCTTGTAGGAGTATTTCTTACTATTCTGGTTTCTATGTTAATTCTCACCCTTTTGCCAGGAGATGCAGAGCAGAATATCTTTAGAATGCTGACGGGTCAGGATAACTTTTCTTATGGAAAAATAGGGGATGAAACCATTACTCCTGATTATTTTCAGTCTGCCCGAAAAGATTGTTTCCAGAGATATAAGGATTACAATCCTAATCTTGCAAATGATGCATCTGAATTAAACTCTTGTGCATACGATACAGTAAAATCATTTAAAGTTTATAAAGTATTAGCATCTTCAGTTGGCTATGGAATTTCTGAAAATAGATTGAAAGAAATCATTTGGGAGCAAGCAAAACAAGCCCATAAAGAATCTAATATGGGGGCAGGTTATTCTGAAGATGACAAGCTGTCTAAAGAGGAAGTTTACAAAAATATTTTAAGGGCAACTCCTCTGGTGTATAGACAGGATTTCTTAACAGCTATGGGATTTGATAGATTTTTATACTCCGAAGTAAAGCCATCCTTAGACGAAGAGAAAATAACTAAAGAATCCAGTTTGGCTAAATTAACATTCTCATTTATTCAAGTTACCGATTCTGATTTATTAAATAAAATTGGAGATAACATCAATATTGAAGAAGATTTAGTCAAAGCTGATTATGATAGATCCCTCAAAGAGGGTACTTTATCAAAAACTCCAGAAGGTAAACTACCTACTTTCGAAGAACGAAAATCATTTATAGAAAATAAGCTAAGGGTAGAAAAGAAACAAACACTTCTTGGAGAACTAAAATCAAAACTATTGGTATTAAAAAATCAAAATAGTAAAATAGCAGATCTTACACAAGTATCCGGAATTCCCACTACCGATATAAAAGATATGCCATTGTCAGATATTTCTAAGGGGAATGAGAATAAATCTTTAGGATTTACTGGGAGTAGTGCGTTTCTTAAAGATTTAGGGGATGTTACTTTTGGAACAGGAAAAGTGAGCGGTCCCTACCCAGATGGTGATAAAATAATATATGTAGATTTTAAAGAATTAAAGATAGAGACGGATGGAAAAGTTGACGAAAAGAATGATAGCAACTTATCCAATACCCGAATATTTCTTATGGAAATCAATAATTCATTGAAAAGTATATATCCTATATATAGAAAGTTAGATAAACAGGATAATTAAATGGAAATTAGGGCAGAATTTGTAAATCCCTTCATTGAAGCGGCGTCATTGGTCTTTAGAGACTCTTTACAATTAGATCTTATTCGAGGAAAATTAAAAATTCGGGAGTCCCCTGTACCTTCCTATGAGGTAGCCATTGTGATTGGTGTCGTTGGATCGTACAAGGGTGAAATAGTATACAGCCTTAATTTTGACGCTGCCTTTAAAATGGCAAAAAGACTAATGCCCTCCCTAGATGAACAATCTTTGAGAGATGAATATAAAGATATCGTTGGTGAAATTGGAAACATGACTACAGGGAATGCTCTCCGTATTTTTGCTTCCAATGGACAATTTGTGGATATTACAACACCCAATGTAATAGAGGTTTCTGAGTCTACTTTGCAATACAAAAAAGCTACAACACTTTCTTTAAATTTATATTCAAAAATAGGACAAATCGAAATTAATATAGCCATCTTATAAAGATGCCCCTATTAACCTTACTTCAGCTTCCCGTACCACCTCCATCAGCATTCGCTGAAACAGGAAATGTTCCACTTGCGGTTGCATCTTTAGCGACTGCTACAGAGGTTCATAATATTCACAATGATTTTGGGCTAAAGACAGATATAATATTACCTTCCGTTACCGATATAGCAGGGGATGAGGAACTCATTCAAAAAATTATAGATAAAGATCCCGATTTTTTAGGAGTTTCTCTTTATTTATGGAATTCAGAAAGAAGTTTATATATATCCGAAGAAGTAAAAAAGAGAAATCCCAGAACTAAAATTATTATAGGGGGTCCTGAAGTTTGCTCTGATAACTTAAGTTTGCTAGAAAATGGTGGTTTTGATTTTGCTTTAGAGGGAGAGTCTGAGCATATTTTTCCAAACCTCCTTCGAAATATAATAAAAGGTGAAAATGTCGATTCAATTCCAAATTTGTATTACAAATCAAAAAATGGAAGTCAAGCTATTTCCAGTCAGAAAAGTTCTGCTGATTTCCCACTTTCAAAGTACAAGTCACCTTATCTAACTGGACATCTTCCCGTAGAAAAATCGCGTTCGACATACATAGAATCTGTTAGGGGCTGTAAATCTCAATGTACTTATTGTTTCTATCCTAAAAGTAGTAATGTACTACGATCAATTGATATAAAGGAAACATCTGATTTATTAAAACATTTAAAAGAAAAAGGGGCAAGGGAAATTGTATTTTTAGATCCCACATTTAATCATAGACCTAGTTTTCCTGAGTTTCTAGATGCAATTTATGATTTAAATAGAGACAATCAACTCAAATTTTTTGCTGAATTAAGACCTGAAGGTATCACAATAGATATAGCTAAAAAGTTATCGAGATCAGGATTTTATAAGTTAGAATTAGGAATGCAATCTATCAATAAAGAAACCTTAAAAAGAGTAAAAAGATTTGGCTCACCTGAAAAAGTTGCGGAAGTATCTAAAATTTTAACAGGAGAGGGTATTCAGTTACTAATTGATTTAATAATTGGTCTTCCTGGAGATACACCGATAGATGTAGAAAAAGGAATTGAGTTTTTCAAAAAAAATAATTTAGATGAATGGGTGCAGGCATTTATCTTATCTGTACTTCCAGGTACTGAGCTCAGGAGAACTGCCTACGAACAAAAAATCACTTATATGACAACACCTCCTTATAGAGTAATACAAACTGAATCATTTTCAAATTTACAATTATCGGAGTCTTTATTTCTTGCTGAAAAAAATCTGGGGCATAGGCTAGATGAATTCCCACGACCAATGTTATCTGACTCGTCCGATTATTTTGATGTTTTGGAAATTGATTTAGATTATTTTAAAGATTATAATTTACTTGATAGACCGGGATCAAGACATTTTTCCTTGAGAATTATG
>CANGZW010000173.1 GCA_947458405.1 Leptospiraceae bacterium | reverse complement strand
TTTATCGGTGTCATACATAGCCTGGATAGAATTAAAAAGTAGATTTTTCCATACCTGTAATAAATTCTCAGAAGTACAGAAATATTTCAATTCATGGGGATATTCCTTTCTTGAATTGATTTTACCAACAACATAATTGTCATACACTCTCAATGCTTTTTCCAATTCATCGGGTAGATTGACTTCTTTTTTTTCGGAGAAGAGCTGAGTGTTCAAGTAACTACGTAAGGCAAAAACCACCCTAGAAGCTTTTTCCACAGCTATTTCAATGCTAGAAAGGGAATTGGACTGATTTTTAAATACACGAGCCATGGAAAGAAAATTGGAAAATCTTTCCCCACCGAGGATATCCACATATTCTCTATACGGAGAAGGAAGGCGTAGTGTGACCACTTGTTCTGAAATTGTACTACATAAATCTTCATCTTCAATATATTCAGAAATTTCCTTCTGGATTTCTTTTTTTCGTTTTCGTTCTTCTTTTGTATTTAAAAACTCTCTGTTTTTTATAGATTTATCCACAATTTCATAAAAAATTGATTTTTCTGTAGTACTCAGTGAATCGAGAAACTGAGGAACTTCCTGCAAGGTGGATTGGTTGTTTATACCAAGTAATTCAGCATGGGCTCGTATTACGGCAATTGGATTGTTGATTTCATGGGCGATTCCCCCCACCAATTGACCGAGACTTGCCATACGCTCTGCTTCTATGAGTTGGGATTGAGTTTCTTGGAGTTCTTTGTAGGCGGCTTCGATTTTTTGTTTTTGGAGAGATTGGTAGAGGGGATTGGCGATAAGGGCAACTAATTGTTCAATTTGTTCTCTCTGTTTAGGTGTAAGACATTTTACACCTCGGATATTGGGGTCTCTGGAGAATTCTGGACGTATATCAGCAAGACTAAGTATTGCAAACGCTTGATTATTAACTATACAGGGTATAGCAAAAACTGATTCCATACCTAATATTTCCCGATTATAATCTTCAGCTTCTCCATTTGAGATATTTTTAAATTTGGAAAGAAATAAACTTCTTTTTTTTTCAAAAACTAGCTTGTGAATACTTACCTCTTCGGATAGTGGGATATTTTTAATCGATTTATCTAATGAAAAACGCATCCAATTTTGACTTATATAAAATGCGGTTAATTCTGTCCTTTGAGAATTTTGAATCACTAAAAGAAAGTCGCTTATTCTATAAGCTTCCCATAATATCCACTCTAATATTTGAAGCATGTCTCTGATATCTGTTTTTTTCTGTATCTCAACACTCATTGCTTGAATTCTTTCCATTTGAGACTTTTGATTTTCCATTTCATTTTTAGTTTTTTGTAGTTCAGTATATGAATCTAATATTCTTTGATTAGCGTCTTCTAGATCACGAGTCCTATCCTCCACCTTCTTTTCAAGATTTAGACTTAAATCCTTTACTTGATGAAAGGCATTAGCAAATCTTGAAGTTAAAAGGAAGGATTGTGAAAATATAAATATAACCAATCCATAGGGTCCCACGTCTCCTGTATTTATTATATTATTTGCATAAAGAATATCATTAATTATCGCTACTCCAAAAAATAAAAATCCTAAGAAGATAGTTTTAGCCCCATCCCTTTTCTTTAGAAAAGCTGTTACAAAAATAAAAATTGCATATATAATAAAAAATAGTACTGAGATTTGATAAGTGAGCAAGAGTGATGTAAATAAATTAACGGAAGATATTACTACAATTATACTCATTGAGTAACCACTCCATGTTATTAATTTTCTAAGAGGTGGTAGAATTTCCTTAGGGTACAAAGTAGAGATAAATTCATTAAAAATAGGGAGAGCCAAATAAATTGTAAAAAACTCTGTCTTTACATTTTGAGAATATGTCAGGTTTGGAATCATAGTTTTGAGATAAATTTCTCCCATAATTAATGTTCTAAATGACACAAGAACACAATATACTCCAAAATAAAGAGGAGACTCATCATCCTTACGAAGAAAGAAAAGTGAAAGATGATAAACTCCCATGATCAAAAGAATGCCTGCCACAAAGAGATCGAGTGCAACACGATTTATCCGAAGTTCACTTATCGATTCAGGACTTCCTACAAAGATGGAATGATTGAACCCCCCCTCAAAATATTGGAAGTTAGAAAGTAAAAGGGTAAAGTGGACTTCTTTCGATGTTGGTTGAAAAGAAATGTATTGCACCTTCCTATCTGGGAGATACGACTCTTGAGCTTTTGCTACAAGTCCCATCTCTGGATAAAGAGTATCATTTAAATAGAGCAAATAGGCTGATGGTTGGTAGTTTACCCGAATGGAAAGTGGGATAACCTCTGGCAATAAAACCTTTAACTTATAACTCGCATACCCTTCTCCACCTAATTTTTCCTCTAATATATCTCCACTTTCAGTAGTACGTCTTACAACATGCCCATTCCATGAACTCGGTACATTTATAAAATCCTTCTTATCCTCAGGAAGAATCAACTCACCACCTGCCCCAACAATTGGAAACTCTTTCCAGTAAAACTCCCACTCTCCATCTAAATTTATTACTCCATCGGTTCCCGAGCCTGTCGAGGGATCAAAATCCCAATCCCGTAAATCCAAAACACCTTTCACGGCTTTGGGGGGAATCTTTCTCTCTGAACAGGCTCCAATTAAAAAGAAACATAACAATAGTATAAATAAGTCAAAAGGCTTAAAAAGGGCAGTCCGCATCTATTTACATGTCTCTCTTATGTTAGAATTTAACAAAATTGAGACCATTTTCTTTATTTTAAAAATATAGCAAGTAAATTATTTATTATTTCTAGAAAACATTTATTTATTAAAATTTATTCTCATAACCGTGTAAGAGTTTTTTTAAACTAGGAGTTTCCTAGATGACAAATTTAATGTTTTACAATGTACTATAAAAACGACAATCTGTCAAATAACAGGAAAAATGACAGATGAAGACTACTCTTTATATCCCAGATGAATTGATGAACCGAGCTAAGGAATACTCAGGAATAAAAGAAAAAACAGCTCTTTTAAAGGAAGCCCTAAATGCACTCATTAGAGAAAAAGCAGCACAAAGAATTATCGAACTGGGCGGATCTGATAAAAAAGCAAAGATGATTCCCAGGAAACGGTAAAAACTTGAAAATACTGATTGATACTTCTGTTTGGATCGATCATTTAAGACAACCTGTTGCTTTGGTAATTGATTCCCTAAATAATCATAGTATGATTGTAATGCACCCGTTTATATGGCAGGAACTTTTTTTAAGCAATTCAAAAAAATCTGAAGTTCTATGTAGAGAATTAAGCTTATTTCCTTTTCTAAATATCGCTAGTTCTTCTGAAATTGAAAACTTTCTATTAGAAAATCCAGTACGCGGAAAAGGTTTAGGTCTTATCGATATACATTTATTGCACTCAGCTTGGAAAGAAAAGTATAGACTCTTTTCTCATGATAAGAAGTTGATGAAAGTTTATAAAGAATTAGTTTCTAAAAACTGAGAGGGTGATACTGAACCTAACTGATTTTTCCTTTACAATTCCCCTCCCAGAGTAAGTCTTGCCATGCAGGAACGAATCCCCAGATACATAAATCCCTACACCGATTTCGGGTTATGACAGATGAACAAATTTCTTCCATAACAAGATGAAATCCAGAGTCTAAGAAAATAGAAAGATTGGGATATTTTCCCTACCTGAGCAAATTAATATTATCCTGAGGAATACCGGCAGTTTCCAAAACTTTTATTAGGTTTGCACGAAAGATCTCTCCTATATTTTTTCCTGTTACACCTTCTGCCCAAATAATTAAATAATTCTGTCTTTCTAAAAATAGAATATATTTCTTACGGTTTATAATTTCTGGTTTTACGTACCAATTCATGAGAGGAAATTGATTCTCTTTTTCATCAGGAATACTCTCTGATAGTTTTAATTTATAAATATTCCTCATTTTTTGAGATAAATATAATATATACATAAAGTTACCTAACTCTTCTAATTTATTTTTATAATCCCACAGGAAGAATGACAGTAAATCGAGTTTTTCCAGGCTCCGATTCTAAATACAATGCCCCTGCATGTTTTTCCAAAATCTTCCCAATGATATGAAGACCCAGTCCAGAGCCCTCCCCTGCAGGTTTGGTGGTAAAAAATGCCTGAAAGATCTTAGTGCGTATCTCAGGAGAAATCCCCGAACCAGTATCCTGAATGGAAACTCCTACATAAGCACCTTTGTACTCAGGATTTCGTTTGTCAATGTCTGGTGTTCCCTGTAGATTAATAAGACTCTCTATATCTATCTGAAGAGTCCCCTTCTCTGGCATAGCTTGAATCGCATTGTGGATGAGATTTGTCCATACCTGATTTAATTCATCGGGATAGCAGGGAATCTGTGGTACATCTTTGCCATAGGTTTTTATGACCTCTATTCCATATTTGATTTTATTGTGTAGAATGATAAGTACCGTCTCCATTCCCTCGGTGAGATCACTTACAATCATTTTTTCGTTCTGGTCAAAGTGCATAAAAGATTTGAGTGACTTCACAATCTTGGTAACCCTCTCTGCAGAAGTCTGTATTACGCTAGACTTCTTTCGAATTCCATAGAGATCATTGGCTATACTTAAGTACTTCTCCAGATCGGGGTGATTAAAAATAGTATCTCCCCGATCAAGTGCCTCTGATAAACCCAATTCTACTATATAGTCTGCCATGATCTCAATATTGATTCTGTCTTTCGCTTCCAATTTGGAAATCACCTTTTTACGAATTGCCCTTGCTTCTCTGCTTGAGATTGCGGTACTGGATTCTTTAGAGAGCTCCAATACAAATATTGCATTCTCTAAATCATTAATTGTGATATGACTCAAAGTTGGATTGATCTTTTGGATAAGTGTCCGCAAAGATTCCAGAATATTTTCAGAATTTGCCTTGATGGCTCCCAACGGAGTATTGATCTCATGGGCAACTCCTGCGACCATGGTGCCGAGGGTAATCATTTTGTCTGACTGAACGAGTTGCTTCTGAGAAGCCTCCAGGTCGAGATACGCTTTGGTGGCACGTTCTTTGGTTTCCTGTAATTCTCTGTTTGAGTTTGTTAATGTAACAGAGAGAGATTCTACCTGCCGAAAAGTCTCATTGAATCGCAAAGAAATAAGATATGCCTGAAAGAATGATGATATGGCAAGCCCTAAAGGAAATAATTG
>CANGZW010000172.1 GCA_947458405.1 Leptospiraceae bacterium | reverse complement strand
CATCATTGTTTAAATTTCGTCACTGACCAAAAAAATTTACCAAGTGCTGTTTTGATTCGAGCAGTAGAATTTAAAGAAAAAGATTTTATTAATTTCAATAATATTCATAGACTGGGTGCGGGTCCGGGAAAATTGTGTAGTACACTAAATATAGATACTGATTTGAGTGGTAGAAAATTAACAAATAAGAATGAAATAAATTTAAAACTAAGAGATAAAATATTTCAGAATAAAATTGACTCTAAGGAATATACAATCACTCAAACTACTAGAATTGGAATTACTCAGGGAATAGATTTACCTTGGAGATGGTTTTTAAATGAAAGTAGGTCTGTTTCAAAAAGATAATAAGTTCGTAGTGAATATACCTTTCTAGATTTATCTAGAAAGGTTAGATAATTTTAAGCCTTTGGATAAACGGAGATTTTTTTTCTTTTTTTATCGACAAACTCAAATGTCATAATTCCATCCGTCAATGCAAAAAGAGTATGATCTCTTCCCACTCCAACGTTGTTACCGGCTCTAAATACAGTTCCTCTTTGTCTTACAAGTATATTTCCAGCTCTCACAGTCTGTCCACCGGATCTTTTAAGACCAAGTCTTTGTGCGTGTGAGTCTCTTCCATTTTTTGATGATCCACCACCTTTCTTGTGTGCCATAACTAACTCCTAATTTCAATACTTATGTATTGTATATTTTGCTTTTTAAGATTCTCAAGACCAATCAACATAAATTCAAACTCAATATTTGTTTGCTTATCGGGTTTGGTAATTATATACTCTAAAAGTCCTTTTTGGTTATTTAAAATTTCTACTATACTTCTTTTGGTTACAGATAATAAAAGAGTTTGAGTCAGGATTGATACTGCAGCACAAAAGATATTATCACCCGGCTTTCCAAATTCACCAGGTGCATGACCTTCCACTCTTAGATAGTTATAAAATTCTTTACTTTTTTTAATTTCTATAAAGATCAAGAAGCAGAAATAGAAACCACTTCTAGCTTTTGAAGATCCTGTCTATGTCCCCAATGACGATAGTAACCTTTTCTTTTTTTATATTTAAAGCCTTTGATTTTTTCTCCCCTCACATCTTCTAATATTTTGAGGGTGACTTTTGCTCCAGAAACTTCAGGTGTACCAATATGCACTTTATTTTCCTGTGCAAGTAAATGAACAGGACTGTCGAATTCTGCTCCCACTTCTTTTCCAGTTTTTTGGCTCAGAAAAATCTGACCCTTTTCTAATTTAAATTGTTGGTTTCCGATGGTAACTACAGCGTACATAATTTTCTCTCTTTTAATTAATTCCATGTTTTTTACTGGGTTTAAGCTGTCAATTTTAAAATTATGGACAGTCCAAGGGGAAAAAAATCTATGGCATTATGGACATAAGAAATATCTGTATTATTGCCCACGTTGACCATGGTAAAACTACTTTACTAGATGGAATTTTACGTGAAACCGGAGCAGTAACCTCAAAAGATCTCCGAGAAAGAATCATGGACTCAAATGAACTTGAGCAAGAACGAGGGATTACCATTGTAGCCAAAAATACGGCTGTACATTACAAAGGAACAAGAATTAATATAGTAGATACCCCTGGACACGCTGACTTCGGTGGAGAAGTTGAGCGAGTTTTAAAAATGGCTGATTGCTCTCTTATATTAGTGGATGCATTTGACGGTCCCATGCCACAAACTAGATTTGTTTTAGGTAAGTCACTTCATCTAGGTCACAAACCCATCGTTGTAGTGAATAAAGTTGACCGGGATGGAAGTAGACCTAATGCGGTTGTTGACATGATTTTTGATTTATTTAGTGACTTAGGGGCAACAGATGAGCAGATGGATTTTCCAATTATTTTCTCCTCCGCAAAATTGGGATGGGCCTGTCATGACCTCAAGGATGCTCCCGGGAAAAATCTGGAGCCTCTCTTGGATACTGTCCTAAAACACGTTCCTCTTGCCAAAGGAGATGTAAATAAACCCCTTCAATTCCAGGTGACCTCCTTAGATTATAATGATTATGTAGGAAGAATTGCCATTGGTAAAATTTATGAAGGTAAAATTTCTAAAAATCAAGATATTACTTTAGTTAGAATGAATCAAGTTAAAACCACGAACCATAAAATCTCAAGATTATATGGTTTTGAGGGTCTACGTAGGCACGAGATAGAAGAAGCAGGGGCAGGAGATATTATCGCTTTAGCAGGAATACCCGATTTATTTATAGGGGATACTGTTTGTGAATTTGGAAATCCACTTCCCCTTCCTGCTATAAGTGTGGATGAGCCGACAGTTTCTATGTTTTTTATGGTGAACAATTCTCCTTTTGTTGGTAAGGAAGGAAAATATGTAACCACCCGTATTCTTCGAGAAAGATTAGAAAGGGAACTCCAAACGAATGTTGCAATGAAAATGGAGGAAACTGAAGATAAGGACAGATTTAAAATATTAGGGAGGGGGGAACTTCACCTATCAATTTTAATTGAAACTATGAGACGAGAAGGTTTTGAATTACAGGTCTCCCGCCCAGAAGTGATTTATAAATCCGAAGAGGATGGATCAAAAACAGAGCCCATGGAAGATGTTGTCATGGATTTACCTGAAGTTTATTCAGGTCAAGTAATTGCTGAACTCAATCGAAGGAAAGGGGAGATGGTATCTATGCAATCTCATTCTTCTGGTATCACTAGAATTGAATATAATATACCTACTAGAGGATTGATCGGTTTTAGGGGATTTTTCATGTCTGAAACTCGGGGTGAAGGAGTTTTGACCAGTAGATTTTCTAAGTATGGTCCTTATAAAGGTGATATTCCCGGAAGAAAAAATGGTGTATTGATATCAATGGATGGTGGTGATACAACAGCCTATGCACTCTGGAAAATCCAAGAGCGGGGTTCAATATTTATTGATCCTGTAACACCAGTTTATCCTGGCATGATTATTGGCGAAAATGCAAGAGAAAATGATTTAGAAGTTAATCCCGTTAAGGAAAAGAAACTCTCAAATGTACGATCTTCCGGTGCTGATGAAGCTATACGATTGATTCCTCCCCGTAGGATGAGTTTAGAGCAAAGCATAGAATTTCTTGATGATGATGAATTACTAGAAGTTACTCCTGGAGCATTGAGATTAAGAAAAAAAATATTGGATTCCAGTCTTAGAAAAAGATTTAAATAATAAGAAAAAATCTTTTATTTAAATCTATTATATTTAAAATGATGCTAAATGTAACTTTTTACATTTAGCATTTTTTTTTATGAAGAGGATATATGATAATAACAATTGTAGAATCTGAAATACAATCTTCCCTAAATAAGGTCTATAATTATGTATCTAATTTAGAAACAATGGTGGATTATAATTATTCTGTTAAGGATGCAAAATGGGTATCACAAGATAAAAATAATTTAATATGCAAAATTACCATATCATTATCAATTCTTAATTTTACCGAAGAATATAAAGTTATAGAAGAAGTAGAAAATAAAAAAATTGTAGCAAAGTGTGAATCATCTACCATTGAATTTGAAGATTCATATTTTTTTTCAGAATCACCTAACGGAACTGTATTAAGGATTGAGGATAAAATGAAATTGAAAGGTATCCTTAGTTTTAGTGAAGGTATTTTAAAACCTATCTTAAAAAGTGATATGGAACGAAACTTACAAAAGCTAAAATCTATATTAGAGTCTTAGAATCCTTTTCCTCCGGAAAATAATACCATTTGTTCATCCACTGATTTGAACTGATTTTGGTCTGAGTCAAAAATCCATCTTCTTCTATTTTGAAGTTTTACAGTTACAACTCCCAAATTGACAGCTACTTCGCCGACACCCATTGACTTATCATCTAGCTTAAAGGCTTCATTTGATTTATCGAAGCCTTTCTTATTATAAAATCCTGATATCCTTAAGAATTCCCCTATGGGAACATAGACTCCCGTAAATATTCTTGAATTATTTGATCCCTGATAATCCTCATAGTTTATTTCAAATCCAACTTTGTAAAAAGTAAAAACGGCTGTATGGAAGTATCCATTGACTGTGTTTTGAGTTGAATCTAAATTTGATACATATTGATATTTGGTATATGGATTATTACTATCTAAATTAGTTTGGTATCTTTCAACTTCATAAAAACTATCGAAATACATGGGGATATAATTTTTATTCATAGTTCGATATTCAGGTTTTATCACTAATTTAACATTTTGTCCTCCCCATTTAAATAATATTCCATAATGTCTTCCACTTGAGTTTTCAAAGTTTTTAATTTTATTAAAATCTACATATGGAGTTAATTCTAACCATGTCTTATTGATAATTTTAAATTCTGCATCTACACCCTGAATTGCTAGCCTAGAAGTACTTTTAACTTTTAAATTGTTGGTTGAATCATATTTTACAGCTCCTGTTGTGTCATAATCTAATTGATTTGGAGCTTTCGTATCAAATGCATTTGTAATACCAATTGCAAATCTATTCCAGTAGGATTCATATCCATACCGTGCTTCCGGTTTTTCTTTTTGAGGAATACTCGCAGGAACTTCTCTTTCTACTAATTTTCCATTTTCATCCCTTTCTATTATTTTTCTTGTGACGGGTTTATAATCATCAGCTTCTTGGAATACTTTATTTCTTCCTACATTGTCCAAAACATTTCCTGGCATCATAAAAGCTGGTATATCAGCACCTGTAAAATATCTATACAGTCCTAAAAAACTACCATAAGGTCTTATATAAATCCTAGCGGCATTGACATCTTTATCGTAGATAGAGTTTGTAAAGACCTGAACCCCGCCCCAGTCTGTATTTACATCAGCCATTACACCAATTTTATAGTTATCAACTGTTAAATTATTTACATATCTATTAATTATAGTCCCATGACCTATATATCCATCAAACATTTTACCCATATATACAGAGTAAGTGACTTTATTTGGTTCGTAGTATCCATAATCTCCAAACCAAACATAATTTAATAACCTTTGATAGTCTTTATTGGAATCATAATCTCCGGGTCGTAGCATACCTAATTTTGAATTGTCGAATTTAGGTTCCTTATCAAGTGCAAGTATATTTAATGGAAGTTGAAAACCGATCCCCCAATTTGATGTATTAAAATTAAATGTTGGATTGAGATACAAAAAAGTATCTTTATTGTATTGGTTTATCCCGGCATCTAAATTAAATAAATCTGATTT
>CANGZW010000171.1 GCA_947458405.1 Leptospiraceae bacterium | reverse complement strand
TCTTTAAGTTAGAAACCAACTCTAAATATTGGAACTACATTTAAGGAGAATCAATCATGTCCGAAAATTTAAAATTCCGCAGTTCTATGGTCACAGAAGGGGACAATCGCGCCCCCAACAGAGGCATGCTTCGTGCTGTGGGCTTTACTGAAGAGGATTTTCAAAAACCCATCATTGGAATCGCATCCACATGGAGTGAAATTACACCCTGTAATTCTCATATAAATCGATTAGCAGAAAAAGTAAAAGAAGGGGTCAGAACTGCCGGGGGAATGCCTCAGATTTTTGGGACAATTACTGTCTCCGATGGAATTTCCATGGGTCACGAGGGAATGAGATATTCCTTACCTTCTAGAGAAGTTATAGCCGATTCTATCGAGCTAGTTTCCAACTCCATGCGATTCGATGGAGTGGTTGCAATTGGTGGTTGTGACAAAAATATGCCAGGTTGCCTTATGGCGTTATGTCGTCTTGATATTCCATCTCTTTTCGTGTATGGTGGAACTATTATGCCCGGCAATTGCGATGGTCATGACATTGATATCGTCTCCATTTTTGAAGCTGTAGGACGTTTGAATGCTGGAAAAATGAGTAGAGAAGAATTTATACGAATAGAACAAAATGCAATCCCCGGGGCGGGAAGTTGCGGGGGAATGTATACCGCAAACACCATGTCTTCTGCCATTGAGGCACTTGGTATGAGTCTTCCCGGATCTGCGTCTATGCCTGCAGTCAGTTCACGCAAAGCAAATGATTGTTTTGAAGCCGGTAAGGCAGTCTATGAGCTCATAAAAAAACGTATTACACCTAAACAAATTTTAACAAAGAAAGCCTTTGAAAATGCAATACGAGTTGTCTTAGTTTTAGGAGGCTCCACAAATGCTGTACTACATTTGATTGCAATAGCAAAGGAAATTGGTGTGGATCTCACCATTCATGATTTTGATAGAGTAAGCAAAACAACTCCCCATCTAGCTGATCTAAAACCCGGTGGAAAATTTGTTATGACAGATCTGGACAAAGCGGGTGGAGTTCATGGAGTGATGAAATACATGCTTGAAAATGGATTACTTCATGGAGATTGCTTAACTGTCACCGGAAAGACCATTGCAGAGAATTTAAAAGAAATGCCGTCTCTTTCTAAAGATCAGATTATTGTCAAAGATATCAAAGAGCCTCTTTTTGCTTCTGGGCCTCTTGTAATTCTGAATGGAAATCTTGCTCCTTCAGGGGCAGTTGCTAAAATTTCAGGTTTAAAAATCTTCAAAATAACAGGTCCTGCTAAAGTTTATGATTCTGAAGATGAGTGCTTTGAAGCAATCATGGCTCATAAAATTGTAAAAGGAGATGTGGTGATCATTCGCTACGAAGGTCCCCGAGGTGGTCCGGGTATGAGAGAAATGCTTGCTGTCACTGCCGCTTTGGTTGGTCAGGGGCTAGGAGAAGAGGTAGGTCTTTTGACAGATGGACGCTTTAGTGGTGGAACCCATGGTTTGGTTGTGGGTCACATTTCTCCTGAAGCATTCGATGGAGGCCCTATTGCTATCATTCAAATGGGCGATTTGGTAACAATTGATGCCGAAAGAAACATCCTACAAATTGAAATTTCTGAAGAAGAGATTAAAAATCGTCTCAAAAATTGGAAACAACCAGAACCCCGTTTTAAAAGTGGAGTCCTTGCAAAATATGCAAAATTAGTTCAATCAGCAAGCAATGGAGCCATTACAAACACATTGTAACCCGAGTTTCACTATACTCCTCAAATATTTTTGGGAGTATAGTGATTCCTATTTTTTCTCTCAAAAAAAATATATCAATACCATGATTAATAACTTATTAAACCTTAACTTTCCGGGGGCGTTAAGAGTTAAAATTTCCACTATTCATTTTTTAGGTATCCTGACTTTCTTTTTACTAAATCTTCCCTTATTCTCTCAATCCTCTAATACTCCGGGAATTGAGCCCGCCTTAGAAAAAAGTAAATATTTTTATTTTGAAGGTGGTTATGCCAATTGGGAATCCTCTGCAGTAAAAAATTTCATCAAAACGACTGAATCCTCTAATCTAAATGGAACTAGTAGTATCACAAACTTAGGTAAAAAAGATAGAATTAATAATTTTGATTTTTCTGCAAAAGCTCGAATGCTGAGCTTTGGAGTTACACTCCCCTCTTCTAATGGTTATCATAAGGGAAATCTTGTATTTAGCTATATTTCAACAGGAAGTTCTTATTTAGAAAATTATTTATATCGCCAAACCAATCTATATTATGGAAATAACTATCTCAATACTAATGAAACTGGTTATTCTTATAGTTCTTTGGGTTCTGTATCTCGTAGGTATGGGCAGTACGACCATGATATCTATCTATTACCGGACCATCCCTCTAAATATCTGGTAGGATTGGGATTAAAGATAGGCTTTTACGTCGAACACGACTCTTTCTCTCCAAAAACAAATAACCTAACACAAATTCAATCAAGTAGTACAATTTTATCTAATTCAAATAGTATCACAAATGGACTTGGTCTTCCCCTACCAATCAAAGAAAGTTATGATGAAATTTCCCTATCAGGAATTTTAGGGGGAACTTATAGAATAGCAACTCTTCCAAACCAAGAATTGGAAGCAAATGCTATGTATTACAGTGGTTATGGAAGAATATATGAAACATCTTCATATTATAACTATATCTCCTATGGAGACAATCTAATCCCCATAGCAGCAACTGATAAATATAAATCTAGAACTGAAATTGAAGGAACAAATTATTCTGTTTCTTATCTATTTAAAATAACAGATTTTAGAAATTTAAAGTTTTTTGTTTCAGAGAGAGATGTGAATCATAAAACAACAAAGATAGAAGTAGAATCAAGCCCAACGACTTATCAATCACTTCCACCATACGGACCCTACCCAAATGTTTCCGATAAACTAAGAATGATCGGGTTCCAATTTCAGATTAAGTTTTAGCCTATTTGTGATCTCAAGTAAGCCATTATGAAGGAATCCAAATCCCCATCCATAACAGGCCCGATATTCGCCGTTTCATGATCTGTTCTATGATCTTTGATGAGATTGTATGGGTGAAATACATAACTTCTAATTTGAGAACCCCAAGCAATATCTTTCTTTTCCCCAGATTTTTTTGCCGCTTCTTCTGCATTTTTTTGTTTTTCTAATTCGTATAATTTTGCTTTGAGCATTTTCATAGCAGTTGATCTGTTTTTAATTTGAGATCTTTCATTTTGACACTGTACTACAATTCCCGAAGGAATATGTATCATCCTAACAGCTGAATCTGTCTTATTAACGTGCTGACCCCCAGCTCCCGATGACCTATAAGTATCTACCCGCAAATCTTTTTCATCAATCACAATAGCAATATTATCATCTAATTCAGGTTCAACATGAATGGAGGCAAAAGATGTATGACGTCTTTTATTCGCATCAAAGGGAGAAATACGAACCAATCTATGAACTCCATTTTCCCCTTTTAAATATCCAAAGGCATACTCACCCTGAACATGAAGGGTCACATTCTTAATACCAGCTCCCTCCCCTTCCTGATAATCAATTAAATCTACCTTGTAGCCTTTATTTTCAAAATAACGGCTATACATTCTAAATAATATTTCAGCCCAATCTTGACTTTCAGTGCCACCAGCACCCGGATGGATATTAAAGAAGGCATTGTTAAAATCATCAGGACCCCCCAGAGCCCCTAAAATTTCTAAATCTTCTAGTTTTCCAGAAAGTTTATCGAACTCGGAATTGAGATTCCCAAGAGCTGAATCCCCTTCTTCTTCAAGAGTAATTTCAATCAAATCAGGAAAATCTAAAATCTCCTGTCTTATTTCCAACCAGGGTTCCAGCTTTTTCTCAATTGAATTTTGAAGCCTGGTTTCCTCTTGGGCTTTTTCGGGTTTGTCCCAAAATTCAGATGTCTTTGCTTTTTCTTTAAGAGAGTGAAGCCTATCGAAATCCGTTTGAAGATTCAATAGACTCCAGCGATTCTGAAATCTTTCTACAAGATCTTTTGCAGATTTTTGTAATTCTTTGGTAGGTTTGATTTCCATTTAGATATTTTGAACCAACCCAATTTCATGAAAACTTAGGAAATGTAGAATATTTCAATTAGATTGCTATCGGGATCTTTAAAAATTAAAGTTTCTCCCCCACCTTCTGTAGCTTCGGGTCCTCTTACTATCTGTAACCCCTTCTCTTCGATTTCGGAAATAGCTTCTGTAAAATCATCTACATCCAAAATAAAGGAGATGGTAGGATGTTTTAATCCAGTAAGTTGGTTTTCTACTTTTTCAACTTTAATTAATTTCACTTTAATTGGATCGAGAGACATCACAACATGACCTTTGTGTGAGTCGTCAATTACTTCGAAATCAAACAGATCCGAATAAAATTTTACTGCAGCCTTTAAGTCTGTAACGGCTAGATTTATATGGTTAACGCCTTCAACAATGATCATAACATGCGGATCCTTTTCTATTTTGGACATCGTAACTGGAAAAAGAGTTACTGTCTATGAAAAATTGGCTACTTGGAACTAAAAATACTATTCAATTTTTTTTCTGAGCAATAAAATATATCATATTTTTTTGAATTAAAATAATTCTTAAATTTGTTTTCCCTGAAAATACACAGATTCGATTGATCCTGGGAATGTAAAATCTTCAAAAGGAGACCAAGCGCTCTTGCTCTTTATATTTTCTTTTTTGAACAAAGTAGATTTTTTTAAATTCAAGATAGAAAAGGAAGCGGAATAATCTTTTTCAATTAATCCAAAACCCTTTCCATAAATTGAAGGGGTATAAGGTCGAATAAAGTCTCCCGGATTTTTTGATGCGATTTTGGCGATTAAAGAAGGTTCTACTTTTTTAGTAATTAATAGGTAGGTAACAAAAAGTGCAAAAGTATCTAACTGAGAAATTCCACTGATTCCTTTTTGTTTTTCTTCGATGGAATGAGGGGCATGATCTGTTGCCAAGAAATCAATATCACCATTTTTCAATGCATTTAGTAGAGTCTCTTTGTCTTCCGGATCTCGCAGGGGAGGATTCATTTGAAACCATTTATAATTCTCGGGAGTTAAGAATGTTTTATCAAAATACAAATGAGTTGGAGTTACTTCACAGGTTACCGTAACTCCCCTTTGTTTAGCCCGAATGATTTTTTGCAATCCTTCTCCCGTTGAATAATGACAGAGTTTACCTTTTAATTTATATTTTTCAATTAAGTATAAGGCAAATTCCGTAGCTAATATTTCTGCATTCTTAGGTCTTCTATCTTCATGGGTGGAAGCTGATTTTGA
>CANGZW010000170.1 GCA_947458405.1 Leptospiraceae bacterium | reverse complement strand
TTACTTTTGGACTTAAATAAATAGTCTAGCGTATTCCCATTTTTTCTAAAATTCTCTCCAACTCATCCATATTCGTATAAGAAAGCGTAATCTTTCCCTTCCCGGATTTTTCATTGTGTACTACTGAAACTTTTGCGGAAAACTTTGTTCGAATACGAGACTCCATCATAACGATGGAAGGATCTCTTTGTGACCCTTTCGAATTATTTGTTTTTTTTACATCTGTAATCTTTGCAACTAATTCTTCGACTTCTCGAACGGTTAGTCCTTCTTGCTGTATCTTCTTAGCGACTTCCTCTAATTTCTTTTTATCTCCAATAGAAAGAAGTGGTCTGGCTTGGCCTTCTGATAATTTTTTAGAGGCAACCATTTCTCTTACAGTTTCAGGTAATTGAAGAAGACGAATGAGATTAGCAATTGTAGATCTATTTTTTCCAATTCGTTGGGCAATTTCTGTTACCTTCAATCCCATTCTTTCGGATAGAGCTTGATAAGCTAGAGCCTCTTCAATTGGATTCAAATCTTCGCGTTGGACATTTTCTAGAAGAGATACTTCCATTGAATCACGAACCGTATAGTTTTTAATAACAGCTTGGATTTTTACAAAGCCCGCTTCCTTGCACGCACGCAATCGTCTTTCCCCAGCAACTAGCTCATATCCACTTTCTGTTTTTTTAACAATAATGGGTTGAATAAGTCCATGAACCTTGATTGTTTCCGAGAGCTCTGAAATACTCTCTGAGGAAAATGTTTTTCTTGGTTGATTAGGATTGAGCTGTATTTCGGAAATTTTTATTTCTTTTACATTTGAGCTAGAGTCTTCTGATGAATGGCTATTATTGGAATTTTTGCTACCGGATCCTGGAATTAAATTTCCCAGTCCTCTACCTAAAACACTTGGTTTTGACATATACTTCTCCTAGTTAGCCTCTAAAAACTCTTGTGCAAAACTTTTATAACTCACTGCACCAATTCCTTCAGGATCATATACATTGATAGGTTTACCGAAGGAAGGAGCTTCTCCTAATTTTATATTTCTAGGTATCATGGACTTATAAACCTTATCTTCAAAGTGAGACTTTACATCGTTCGCAACTTGATTGGAAAGATTTGTTCTTTTATCATACATGGTCAATAGTACGCCTTCTAATTCTAATCCAGGATTCAATCCTTCTTGAACCAAAGAAATTATTCTCATCAATTGCGTAAGACCTTCCAATGCAAAATATTCTGTTTGAAGAGTGATGATAACTCCATCAGATGCAGAGAGTGCATTTAAAGTTAGAAGTCCCAAGGAGGGAGGACAATCAATTATTATAAAATCAAACTCTGCTCTTAGGGGGGCGATTGCTCTTTTTAATGAAAATTCTTTTCCTTCCTGGTTCACTAAATCTATATCCACACCACTTAGATTTATATTGGAAGGAATCATCATTAGATTAGAAATTTCTGTTTTTAAAATTGCTTCTCTGCCAGAGATCTCTCCTAGCAAAACTTCATATGTAGTATTTTGAATTGTATTCACATCAAGTCCCAAACCAGAACCTGCATTTCCCTGAGGATCTACATCTACCAATAAAACTTTTTTTCCCATCATCGCAAGATTAGAAGAAAGGTTGATGGAAGTTGTTGTTTTACCAACACCACCTTTTTGGTTACTAATAGAAATAATCTTACCCATTTTCTTTTCGTATCTCCTTCTGAATCATTGCCCATTGTCTTGGAGAATCGTCTCTTCCAGAATTTTTCTTTTTCAAGAATTTAACACTTCGTTCACCCAAAAAATGAAGAGCAGGAAAATCAATTTCTCTTTCAATTGAGAATCCAAATTTATCTAATAGATCATTTTCAATTTTTAAATGTAAATTCTTTTTTCCCAAAAATGGAATGAATGTTCCACCGACCTTAACAATTTTTGAGCACATCTCAATTGACCAAGGATAAGGAATCGTAGATCTCATTACTACAATTTGAAAACTTTTTTTTACCTCTTCCATTCTCTGGTATAAAAAATAAAGGGACTCAGATAATTTATTCTCCTTATGAAAATTTTCAAGATGGGCTAATTTTCTTTTTTGAGAGTCCAGTAGTGTAACCCGTGGGAAATTTTTCATACAAGAAAAAATATAACCAGGCAGACCGGGTCCCGAACCGGCATCACAAAGAGTTGTTTCACGTGAAACACTTTCCAATTTCTGGATTTGATACACATGATAAATAGATTCGATAATATGACGGTCTAAGACTAGAGGCGTATCATTCTTAGAGAAGAATCCACCTTCCTCATTTTTATCCAAAAGGAAGGAATAATATTTTTCTATTAAAGGGAGATGAAAGGTTTCTATGATTTCATTTTTTTCATCGGGAAAAAGTTCTGCGATTCTTGATTCTAACATTCATGCCAGTTTCTAAAATAAGGACTGTTCTGAATATTCAAAAAGGAAAGAGGATAAAATGATCTATTGTAATCTAGGCTTATTGAAGAATATTTATAGTAAACACTTTCATTCCTCAGAAGCATGTTAAACTTTTTTCCTTTGATGAAATAATTTTTCTTTGAGAAGGAATCTACTATATATGAAAAAAATTATTAAAAAAATTATTAAACTTTTGGTAGTAGTTTACCTATCAAATTGCTTCACTTCTTATACTGTCCAACAGGAACTGATGAATAATAGTTCAGAAAGTAAATTTTCCAATCTCACCTTGTTTAATGAGAAATCTAGATATATAGTGACTAACAATTCAGTATCTAAATCAGGAGTATCTAGTGAAAATAGTGAAAGATATTCGAATCATTCTCCTATACCAGAAGCAGGTATTCATATAGAAGTTTTATCTGAAAAAGAAATCAATCGACATACTGAATGGTATACTTATCTAGATACATTTCTTCTTTGTTCACTACCTTGTGCATATGAAAGAGAATTTGAGTTAGAGATTAACTATAGAAAGTACGACGTAGACACAAAAAGACATCCTCTTGATTTTCTCGGTTGGGGAAAACCAGCACCTATTGTTAGATCCATTCCAAAAGAAGTATTGGGAACAGAGAAGATAAAATACAAAGTGAATCAATTTGGTTTTTTATTTTTTGGAATGGATAGAACCAATTCCAATTCAGTTTTGAATTCATTATCTGGAGAAGATGGATCGGTTTATAATAACTTTCCAAGTTTATTCCAATATCTTTATGCCAATATGAAAAAATATTCAGAGCAAACATCGGATGGAAAGAAAATCGAAAGCCAAGCAGTCGAAAAAAAACTCGATGCCATGGACAATAAGTCCTGTAAGAAATTCTATACTCTTCGCGAATCATTGGATCCAAACGATAAAGATATCTATGAAAAAGTAAACGGCAAATTCATCGAATGTTTAAAAATCAAAACGAATAAATATATAGCCAAGGAATATCCTTTCTTAAAAGGAATCTCAGAAAAACAAATATACACCAGATTCAACAAAACGGAGTTCTTTGTTTTTGAACTATTCCATTCCGCATTTCTAGCGAAATCACCAGAGACAGGCTTTAAGTTAAGTGGAGAATTGTTTTCCGTCAAAAAGGTGGGTGATAAAAAATTTGTGATCTCAATTGTTCTAGATAACAAACAAAGTATTGCTATGGAATTCTCGCAACTTGGAGAGAAAATTTTAATTACATCAGTAATCGTAAATCGGGAAGTAAACCCTGCTAGATGGGAAGAAGAGATTCCTCAAATTTTTAAGATCTTATACGGTTTCCCAAAAGATGCTGTTGCCTGGGATTGGGATTTGATAGATTCGTTTTAGGAGATAGGATTGATACTTTCTAATATGGATTCTAAAACTGGAAAGGTTAGAATTTCATCAGGAAGGAACATAGTACCACTGGGTTGGGGAATAGTATTTTATCTTTCCTTCTCTTTCTGCTTTTTTCCAGCGAAGAGCACAGATCTCATGAAGGATTCTTTTTTCTTCCATGTCGCGTTCGCGTCTTCTGTAGGTACGAGCTCTGCCTTTCTGTAGCATCAATTCCTCAACAGAAGATTTACGGGATTCAATGTAAGACGAAAGCTCTTCTAGAGAAAATGATTGCAATCTTATTTCCTAAAGAGTTTTCCCAAATCGAGGGAGAATCCATTCATATAGGGAGGTTCATAAGTTCCTTCCTGGAAAATTTTTGCTGTTTTGTCAGGCTGATAAACTTGCAGAAGTTTTTCTTCGGGAAAGAGAACCCATACTTCTTTGGCACCGTATTCGAGATACCGCATACACTTGTGAATTAGATGCTCGGCTGAGTTTGCATCACTGGCAATCTCTACCATAAGATCAAGAGGAGTTTGCAAGATTTCATCTCCCTTCAAAGGAAGTAGAGACCATCCAAGATCAAAAGAATATCTTTCCTTTTCATTCAATCGAATTCCTGTTTCTCCTCCTGTGACTTCGCCTGATCCTCCATTTTCTAGGATCCATTTGTTGATGAAGAAAAATAATCTTCCTAATAATATTCCATGTTCGGGTTTTGGGTATGTCATTTGGATGGGGACTCCTTCATACAATTCAAATTCTTTCCAAAGGGCAGGATTCTTTTCCATTTCAGTAGCTGTGATGGTTTTGGGAATTTCGAGAGTGGCTGTTGTCATGGTTGGCGTTCCTCAAGTTTCATTCTACAATGGGATGTTAATAAAAAGCAAACTCTTTTAACAATTGTTATTTATAGAGAATTTTATTGGCAATCCAACTAGACTAAGTATTTTTAGAATTATGAAATTATCTCATAAGTCCAGCTTGAATCGCTTCAGGTTTAAAATCCCCATTTTTCTTTTTTTTCTCATACCTTCCTGCAGTTTGCTCCTCAGTCCCGGAAAATCTGTAAAACAAAGTTCTAACCTTTCGAATCCAGAATATTCTAATATCGATCACTGGGCTGTGCATCCTCAAAAAAAATCCAATGCATCTAATATCCCTGAAAATAGCGGATTGAAAGATGAACAACAATCAGCTCCCGTAGATGTATTTTTCATCCATCCCACATCGTATCTAAAAGGATCCTACTGGAATGCGGATATCAATGATGAAGCCCTCAACAAACGAACAGATGAAAGAATCGTTAAAAACCAAATCAGTGTTTACAACGGTTGTTGTAGAATCTATGCACCCAGATACAGGCAAGCTATAATAAACAGCTTCTTTAATGAAAATGACAAAAACGGAGAAGAAGCTCTGGAATTTGCGTATGCGGATGTTTTAAATTCTTTTCATTACTATATGAAAAACTGGAATCAGGGAAGACCCTGGATTCTTGCATCCCACAGTCAGGGTACGAGACATGCAGTGAAATTACTTCAGTATATTAAAAATTCTGAATATTCGAAAAATCTAATAGTATCCTATATAATCGGATTTCCATTTTCTACGGAGGATACGGGATTTCAAACCTGTGTATCTCCTACAGATACTAAATGTGTGATAAACTGGAATACGTTTCTAAAGGGTCATACACCATTCCGGATGAGAGAAAAATATGCAAAATCTGTCTGTGTTAATCCCTTAAACTGGAAAAGTGATAATTCCCATGCAGAAGAAAATCTTCATCTCGGAGGACTGAATTCAAAGTTTTCCATATCCGCTCCCCGTCTTACCGATGCAAAGTGTGAAAATGGAATCCTTTTAATAAGTGAACCTAAAGAAAAAAATTTTCCTTCTCTACCCAATGGAAACTATCATATTCTGGACTATAGTCTGTTCTATATGAATATAAGGAAGAATTTAGAGGAAAGAATTCTGGCTTACAGGAGAGGAAATTAGCTTACTCTAAATATTTATAGCTAAAAAATAAACATTCCACAAAAAGGCATTGATTAGATACCAAATGCCT
>CANGZW010000169.1 GCA_947458405.1 Leptospiraceae bacterium | reverse complement strand
ACAACTGGGAGGTCATCTCGGAAGAAAGAGTGATGGCTTTCCTGGAATTCTAGCAATTTCTAAAGGACTATATCAACTTTATTCTATCTCTATAGTTTGGAAATTGTTGAGTTATGGGTAAGGTAATGCTAAAATGCCCTCATTTTGGAGAGGGGGCTACTCAAAAAATTTCTACTATACTTTTGATTGGGGGTGAGGTGAAATGCTTTGTTAAGAAAACTATGGTTTGTATACAAGTCTAAATCCTAATTGATACCCTTTATCATTTCTAAAAAATCCTTCTCTTTTTGAGGATCGATGTTCTTCCAAATTTTCTTTAAAAGATCCACCTCTCATAACTGACCAATTATTAGTCGGCTCCTTATTTTCAGTAAGATTAAGCGGATCAATACTTGGTGAATTTTTATAAAAACCTTTATCTAAATCATCTTCTACCATTTCCCAAACATTACCACTCATGTCATACAATCCCCAGTTATTAGGCTTTCTCAATCCTACAGGATTAGTTGAATTTCTTATAGAATTACCTTTATGCCAGCTGTGGTTATTATTTTTTAGTTCTCCCCAGTAATAAACTGAACTGACTCCCGCTCTTGCTGCATACTCCCACTCTGCCTCAGTGGGTAATTGATAATTACATGGGAACTTTCTTTCCTTCAAGCAAAGTTTCTGTATGAACGTTTGGACATCATAGTAACTTATAAATTCAACAGGACAAATCTTACCACAATTTTCAAAATAACTCGGATTCTCTCCCATAACCGCCATCCATTGACCCTGCGTTACTTCATATTTACCCATGAAGAAAGAGTGACTTAATCTAACCTTATGCCTAGGTTTTTCATCATCTTTACAATCCTTATCCCCCTTGCTACATCCCATCATAAACTTACCAGCAGGTATTTCTATAAATTCCATCCCAATTGAATTCGTAAATGTCTTACCAGATGGAATCGACACTATTATATCTTCCTCATTGAGTATAAAATCTTTTGTAAAATAAAATAGTACTACTAAAACCAATCCCAATACACCCACAAAAATCTTTCGATTTTGAAACCACCTCTTTTTTACTTTCTGATCACTCTCATCAATTTTTTTCGTTTCTATCTTATCATTATGTGGTACATTTTTCTTTTCAGTTTCGCTTTGACTTTTCTCTCTCGGAACCTCTACTTTATTTCGTAGTAATTCCTCCATCGCCTCCCGCATCTCCTTAGCAGAACTGTACCTCGCGGATGCCTCTTTAGCACAGGCTTTCTGGAGAATTCCCTGCACTCCTTCCTCCAGATGAGATTCTCGGAATTTTCCTCTTATGGAGGGCAGATTTCCTGAGTTGTGCTGGTTTGCTATAGAGATAAAGGATCCCTCATAGGGAGGCTTTCCTGTGATAAGTTCAAAGAGCATGATACCCATAGAATAGATGTCTGTGGTGAGGGTGATGGGTTTCCCATCCAATTGCTCGGGACTCATGTATTGCGGGGTGCCTATAGAAAATCCAGTTGCTGTTCTTGCTTTACTGCTTTCCTCCACCCGGGCAATCCCAAAATCTATGAGAACGGGTTCACCCTTTTCATCTAGCAATACATTCTCTGGTTTGATATCCCTATGGATGATTCCTTTTTCATGAACTTCGGAAAGGGCAGAGAGAAGTTTTTGGACATATTCTAATGCTTTTTCTACGGAGAGATTCTTTTCCTTTCGCAAGAGGTCGGCTAGGCTACCCCCATTGAGATAACTCATAACGTAGTACGGTCTTCCCCCAAATTCTGAAACATCCATGATTGGTACAATATTTGGATGTTTCAATTTTGCGAGAACCTTGGCTTCCTGGAAAAATCTATTTCGGACTTCCGTACTACGACTACTGTCTGCACTTAAAAGTTTTATCACGTGCATTTGCCCGAGTCCCGTATGCTCCGCTAAAAAAACTCGACCGAATCCACCTTCTCCTAAAGGCTTTTGTACTACATATTTTCCTTTTAAGGCTTCCTGTAAATGGCGAATATCGGGATCATTGTCCTTTGGGTTTTCTAGATTGTTACCACAGTTTCCACAAAACTTGGACTTGGCTTTGTTTTCTGAACCGCAGTTTCCACAGACAATGAGAATCTCCTCCGTGAGATCTGCCCCACAGTCCGCACAAAATTTTGTCCCCACCTCATTTCTATAACGGCATTTCGCGCATTCAATGGATTTTATGTATTCTGTTTTTTCCATAGACATATTAAATATTTGATTCTTTATTTTCTTTGTATATTGTTTTTTTTAAGGAAGATATATATCTATCGAGGAGATGATAGAGGCATCAAAATTCCAATCCCTGAGATCCAAGACGCTTTTTACAGCCTTGGGCATGGGTTTCGAAGTGGGAGAACAGCTCCCCAAAAATAGAATGATTATCAATAAAAAATAGAGCAGATATTTCATAAAATTAGAGACTATTATTCAAATTAAAAAGATTATGCAATCAATTTATTTCAGTTAATTAAAGAATATATCTCTAATCCAAATTCAAGTATTTAACATCTTAACAAACTCAAAACCAAAGTGGTGAGCATCACCGGGCCAACGGGCAGATAGAAAATTTCGATCCTTAACAGAAAAACTATTATTAGTATCTTTCATTGTATCTCGAAAAATAGATGTATTACCGTGTAAAAACTGATCGGGACTTTCTAAAAATGTTTTAATTTCATCTTCTACTGTTATAGGATATGTGAGATAATAATCATCTATCCATAATCTTGTAAGATTATATGCCCCCAATTCTTGAGATTTCAATAAGGCTGTTGTTTTATAGTTGTACAAAACGGATTTATTTGTTTTGGGGTCTATACTTCTTGCGGCTAACAATACTCCATGACAAATAGCGGCTACTGATTTATTTGAATTAAAAAATTCTACTACAAGAGTTTGGAGTTTATTGGATTCGAGATAAGTTCTCATTCCCTTGGCATGACCTCCTGGAAGAAGTAATCCATTAAAGTTTGAGGATTGTATGTCATCATAAATGATTGGATTTAAAAACTCACTGCTAATAATCATTTCTTTGTAGTACGATTGAGCATCTTTATTAGCAATTAAAAACTTACTAAAAATTCCTAGTCCCTCTCCCGTTAACATAATCGGATCTGCTGATCCAGATTTACCACTTGGTGTAGCAAAAACAATATCAATATTATTCTCTTTAAGTATTTTCCAAGAAACACTTACTTCACTGGGGTCAAAGTCTATATCAGGAATGGGAATAATTACTTTCATGCTTGCCTCTTGATTTTATTCTATAATTCAAAATTATTATAAGTACTCATTCATACTTCTTTTGCAAGTCTTTGAGTATTTATTCTCGATAAACGACTCTCATTACAGATAATCATAATGACTTTGCTCAAAAGTCAAGACTTTTGCGCAATTGACTGCTCATAAGTCGAGATTTATTTCAATATATGCCTCGGTTTCAAACCCATTGCTAAAATAGAACTTATGGGCAGACAAACCATTGCCGCTCCTGTATCTACTAAGAATTCTACCTCCATACGACGGATTTTATCTTCTGAAATATATCCTTCTTTAACAGCTCCAATGTCATACGCATTTTCTATGATAGCTTTTTGCATTATCTTTCCCATACAATACCATCCATTTTTCAATACTAAATATAACTTACCAAATGAATGGTGTTTTGTCAAGGGAGTTACTTGAATTATCTATAATCAATAGAAAAGTCATTTTTAATAAGAGAGCCCCGCGTTAGGGATCTGGAGGGGAAGTCACATCTTTTTGTGACCGAAGCTGTAAGCGAAGCCCGTAGGAGCCCGACCCTGATGTACTACATATAAATCTTAGTATTTTTCAATTTGTAATCTATTCCTATTTATTTTATCAGGGTAACGCCCAAACCAGCCATTATTTCCCTTGACAATACTTTCCTAAAGATGTAATCTTTACTCATGATTGCTCTTCCTATTCGTATTCCCGAGATTCCCTCCATAGACAATGACAGGCTCTACAATTTTTGTGTTTACAATCCAGAGCTAAAGATAGAGCGAAACCACAAAGGAGAACTTCTCATTATGGCACCCACAGGAGGAGAAACTGGAAATAGGAATTTTTTTATAAACGGTATTATCTTTGCTTACTTGAAGCAGAAAAGTCCTAAAGGAAAATTTTTTGACTCCAGCACGGGTTTTCTTTTGCCCAACAAGGCCATTCGTTCTCCCGATGCCTCCTGGATTTCTGCGGATAGATGGAATGCATTACGTCCTGAAGAACGTAAAAAATTTGTTCCGTTAGCACCTGATTTTCTCATTGAGCTTCTCAGTGAATCGGACGAGCTTGCCTTTGCTCAAATCAAAATGCAGGAGTGGATGGAAAATGGAGTGCGCTTGGCTTGGCTATTGGATCCATTTCAAAAAATGTCATACATATATAGACAGAATCGGGAATTGGAAATTATTTCGGGAATGGGTAATTTGAATGGGGAAGATGTATTACCTGAATTTGAATTGGATCTCAGTGGAATCTATGGGGAGATCTAATTTACGGTTGAATCATAATTTAGATAAATCTGATTTTTAAATACCGATAATCTCTGAGAGATTTGACTCTGAAATTCCTGTCTCTATTCTACAACTATGCGTTAACTTCCTTCTCTTTATTCATAATGTTTCCCTCAATTACCTCTAAAGAAAAAAGTATGGTCATCGAGTTTCCACATCTTCTTGTGGAAGTATCGAGATGCCGAATTTCAGGGAGACAAAAAAATCACTGATATTCTAATACATTTTTAAATCAAAATCAAATAAAGAATAGGGAATATTTTCTGCCTTAGAGATTCAGGAGATCACAGGACTTTCGGAATTTGAGATTAGGGAGCATGGAATCTTGTATTGTAATACCTCACCCCTACTTTTCAGTATTGTACTGCAATAAAGAGTATAAAATTAATGAAAGAAAATCCCTTATTTTATGAATCGATTCCAAATGAATCTAAAGAGGAACGAAAAATCTACCTAGAAATACTCCGAAAGATGACACCCTCTGAAAAATTTAATAAGGTGATGGAATTGACTGAAATGAGTAATTCTCTTTGTAAACAGGGATTCAGAAAACGTTTCCCAAATAAGAAAGAAGAAGAGATTCATAAACTCTTTTTAGATTGGCTAGGAAAATGTCACAATTCGAATTATTAAAGAAAGTAGTTCTTTTTTTTAATGAAACAAGTAAGGCTTATATGCTTACCGGTTCGATTGTTGTGGTGTAAATTAAGCAATGGAAGTGAAAAGCAATTTAAAGATGCCTTACATGTATATGAATTACAAAAAGATATATTAGATTATTCTTATATTACCTATTGGATAAATATTCTTGGTTATATTGATTTATTTGATATTCGATTCAAACTTTGAACATGGCTAATACCTCTATTTCTCAATTCCCATTAAACGGTAAAGTTCATTTAGGAGAGTAATACTATAAGAAATAAAATTATAATTTGGGGATCTGAGAGGTATGAAAGATAGCAATGATTTCTATGTTTTCATTTCGAATTCTATATATAATCCTATAATTTCCATATCTCCTTTCTAGAATATCTTGATCATTAAATTCTATCATTTTTCTACCGGATTTAGGGTTGGTAGATATTTTTTCCACAAAACTAATAATTTGTTGTACCACAATTATAGAATAAATCTTTGAATCTTTATTTATATAATTAAATATATTATCTAATTGAGAAACTGCTTTTGGTGACCAAATTATATTACTCATTATTATATTTATTTAATATTTCTTTATGAGTAATCCCCTTTCCTTCATTTAGTTCTCTGACTCCTTCCTCTACTATCATTTTTATATAGAGTTCTTCTAATATAGAATTCATCGA
Organism: Leptospiraceae bacterium; assembly: GCA_947458405.1. Lineage (GTDB taxonomy): Bacteria > Spirochaetota > Leptospiria > Leptospirales > Leptospiraceae > JACKPB01. Next base: position 103 of record CANGZW010000169.1, on the reverse strand, counting down.
GGCATCATCAGGTAAATTCTCGATTATTTCTATTGCAGCTTTTTTATTATGGTTCTTTTCCATATATCCTCTAAAAGTGTGATTTAGATTTTATTGAATTTTT
>CANGZW010000168.1 GCA_947458405.1 Leptospiraceae bacterium | reverse complement strand
TTTAAGTTTTCAAAAATATTTCTTGATAAGCTTGTCAAATGGACAGACCAAGGTGATATGATGGCAGTTCATTTCATTAAAATTTAAGGGAATCTATTATGGAAAGAGCTGAAATTATAGCCAAAGGAAAAGTACAGGGCGTTGGTTTTAGAAACTATGTTTATATTAACGCAATTGATTTAGATTTAAAAGGTTATACATTTAACCTAAAAAATGGAAATGTTCTAACTCTAGTAGAGGGAGAAAAAGAAATAATTGAAAAACTAATTAAATTTATTAAAAAAGGTAATACATTATCAATAGTTGAAGAAGTAGACGTTACATGGAATTCCCCTACTGGAGAATACCATGATTTTATAGTGAAAAAATAATTATCCCATCAATTTTTCATAAATTCTCTTCAAATCAGAGATTATATTTTTTTGCATTGCTTCGTTTGTACCACCCCCGATTGATAAGAGAATAGAGTCCCTATGGAGTCTCTCTATAGGATACTCCCTGCAGTACCCATATCCACCCATTACTTGAATAGCATTTCTTGAAACACTTTCTGCCATACGTGTCGCTGCTAACTTTGCAGAAGCAGAGCCCAATGAGTTACGTATCTCAGGATTTACCATAGATGCAACATTATAAACTAATGCCCTAGCCTGACTGCAATCTACATAAGATTCAGCTATCATTTTTTGGATCTGTCCGAAATCTACTAGCTTTTTACCAAACGCCTCTCTATGACGTATAGAATAATCACACATTATATCTACGCATCTCTTAGCTATACCTATTGATTGAGCGGCTAGTGTTACTCTCTCTATTTCTAAATTTCTCATCATATGGATTATTGCTTCATTCTCTTTTCCAATTAAATTCTCTTCTGGAACTTCCATATCTTCAAAAATCAATTGTGATGTGGGAGAAGATCTCATGCCCATTTTTTCTTCTTTCTTTCCAACTGAAAAACCTTTAAAAGTCTTTTCAATTATAAAAGCAGTCATTTTTTTATTGTCTAAAGAATTCAATTTAGCATATACTAAAAATATATCCCCTATACTACCGTTAGTAATATATTGTTTAGTTCCATTTAAAATATATTTACTTCCTTTTTTAACTGCAACTGTTGACATACCCAATACATCAGTTCCAGCACCGGGCTCTGTCATACCCATTCCTGCAATCCATTCGCCTGTCATGACTTTTGATAAATATCTTTTTCTTTGCTCTTCATTAGAAGAGTAATAAAAATTATTAACAAATAAAACTTCATGAGCGAGATACGATAATGTAAATGCAGGATCATATTGACTCATTTCTTCATGAATGATAACAGCAGCGGTAGTATCTAACCCCAAACCACCATCTTTTTCAGGTACTGTAACACCAAATATGTTTAATTCGCTCCCTAATTTTCTAAATAGAGGTTCATTAAATTTCTCTAATTCATCATGCTCTTTTGCTTGATCATCTAATTCATTTTTAGCAAATTTTCCTATATTTTCACGAAGTTCTAAATGATCTTCAGTTGGGTTGTAAAGGTTATGCTTTCTGTCTATATCAATCATTTTGTGTCCTTAGTTTTTCATATTGTATTAAACTGGTTATATATATTGCCGCTGTTTCAATCCGTAGTATATTCTCACCTAAATTATATCCTGAACAGTTATATTCTGTAAACAAATTAATCTCTTCCTCTCTAAAACCACCTTCGGGACCAATTACCGGGTTTAATGAAAAATTCGAGAGTGATGTTATCTTTGGATGTGAATACGGATGGAGGTAAAATGAATTTGGCTGTGTATCTAAATAGGATTGTAATGAATTATGTATATTTAATGAAGGAATACTATGTCTTCTAGATTGACCTACAGCCGCAAGTATTATTTTTTGAGCTCTCTCTTCGTTAACTTCTTTTCTATCCGATTGTAAAAAAGTAATCAAATGGAAATTTGTTACTCCTAGCTCAGTCCCCTTTTGAAGTATAAAGTCAAGTTTTTGTGATTTTGGCATTGCACAAGCTAGACCTATTTCTAAATCTTGTACTACGTTTTTCGAACTTTCAATAAGATTCCCAGTATCTTTTTTAGAAGAAATAAAGTAAATGTAACTATTTCCTTTTCCATCTCTAAATTCAACTTGTTTATCCTCACGATCTAATCTTAAACTTCTTAAATGTTCGAGCTCTTCCTGATTTAATTTAATTGAATCTAAAAATGTATGATTTTTTCTAAAAAATATTGGATTTTTTTTCATATTATCAAACCAAAAATATCTTAAACCAAAGAAATGAAGTTATAAATGAGAATATTATTCCAAATGCTAATAGAACTGATGCTAATTCACTTTCAATATTTTTTTCACTCACTATCAATGTAGAAGTAATCATCGGTCCCATTCCTGCTTCAAAAACACTAACCTTTCCAATTAGATTGTTCAGAGAAAATAATTTAATATATAAAATATATATAATCAGAGGTGCTAAAAGTAGCTTGAACGCTAATCCAAATAAGAGAATTTTTGATCTACCTTTAAGTCCTGAAAAAGTGAGCTGAAATCCCACCGAAAATAGTGCAAGAGGAGCTAAGGTATCACCTAATCTTTTTAATACTTCAGGATAGGGAATATTAAAATTTAGAAACTTAATAAATATTGCTAATATTATTGCTATAAATGGTGGGAATAATATAATTTTTTTTATCGTTGTATAGGTAGAATTATTTTCATTTGTCTTGAATAGTAAATAAGGAATACCTAATATACTCAGGGCTAAAAAAGTTCCAAATTGATCAACATATATTCCAATTCCTACTCCTTCCTGTCCAAAATAGTTCTCGAGTAATGGCAATCCTACAAATGACGTATTACCTAATCCACAAACCATAATTAAACATAAAATTGTTTTCTTATTATAATTTAATTTTTTACCTATTATATTAAAGAATAAAACAGAGATAATAAAAATTATCCATGAAACGGAAATTGGAGCGAGTAAATTATAATTGAAATTCATTTTAGGAATATACATAAATATTTGAGAAGGTAATGAAATATATAGTATAAAAGAATTTAGTAAGGATACTTGAGACCTCTCAAAAGAGGTTGTTTTTTTTACCAAATATCCACCTAAAAATGAAATTATTAAAACTAAGACATTATTCATTCTGTAAAAAAATATTGAAGAAACTTTCTTATTTGGATTGGCTTCATATCATTCCCCAAATATTCACCATCAATCCATAATTCTAAATGTAAATGAATCTGATCCTTAGAACTTTTTATTTCAGAAATTAGACCTGAATTTCCTGCGTATCCAATAATTTCTCCTCTGGCAATTTTTGTACCTATTTTAATATTTTTTACTATCGAGCTTAAATGATTATAGGAACTCATTATTCCATTTTTATGATCAATCCAAATCTGCCTTCCTCCAAAATCTTTATCAACATAAGTAACTGGATGAGTTTGATTGTATTGCGTGATATCATTGTACTCATTTAAAGACATTGGAATATAATCATTATCTACTCTAACTATTTCACCAGACCCTATCGCTAAAATTGGAGTTGTAAGTTTCATTTTTTGTTCTATTTGATCAGCTCCAATATAAGAATTGAAGTCTAGTCCTTTATGAAAACCATTTCTATACTTCCTGGGTGCACCGGGTAAATAATAGTCATCTTCAGGTATGACAGCTCCAAATGTAGGCAAAGAATAAGAAGTTAATCTAGGAGATATTCCTGTGAGATTTGATTCATTTAATAGTATAGAAAGTTGTCGTATTGATAAGTTCTCACCCTCTGATTTAATAAAATTTATTTTAATTATAGAAGCATCAGTACTTACTATTTCAGCTATTCCCTGTAATGCAGGAGACATGACTGAAGAGAGAGTCTTCCACTCATTTCTATGCAACACCTGTATTTGTATCTCATTAACTACTGCAGAATTAGGAGAAATATCCCACCTTACATTATTTAATAATCTTTTTGATCCAAAATCTATTGTAACCGATTCAATATCAGATTCTTTAATTCCTATCCATTCAGTATTCCTGTTTCCATCAAATAAATTATGAGCACAATCATTTTGAGAATTACAATTAGAAACAGTATATTTAAAGGAAACAATTGACAATCTTCCAAAGTTTATTTCATCAGTATTTTGTATAAAGTAATTCTTATTATATAAATATCTAGAATCAGCTATAATATTACATTTAAGTAATACCAAAATAAGGATTATAAATAATACATATTTTAAAATAAATATTTTCATTCAAAAATAACTTTTTTATTATTCAACAGAAACCCTTAATCTATGGACACCAAACTGACCAAATTCTTCGGAGTATTTGATCAAATATTCTTCCTCTAAATTCATTCTCTCAAGAGGATCCATAGAATCAATAGCCTTCTCTCCATATTTATCTTGCATGTCTCTTCTGGACAATCTATGGGTGAGCTCTTCCCAAAATGTTGTATCTTCAAATATATCAATAATAGGTATTACAGAGTCTTCAAAGTCTTGAGTTGGATAGTAACTGTTTGTATCTTTGTCAAAAAAAACTTCCTCCTCTACATTAAAATCTTTATGCTTACTCATGACATATTGCTCAAGAGGTTCGAAATCTAATTCTAATTCATCTTCAATTTCTGTAATAGAAGTACTAACCCATGAAGCAATAGAAAGAGCTTTTAGTAGAGAAAGATACTGTTCCTTAGTTAATTCAAGATTCATACTCAAAACTTTGATCCTGCTTCATCGATCCCATTCTTAAAAGCCTCATAATCTTCAGGAGAAAGTGTAATACCTTTTTGAGTTGGTTTAAGCTCACCTTCTTTATCTGTATACCAAATTCTAATATTTAGAAGCTTCTTTCCTTTGTACTCACTAATCATAATTCGTAAGCATTCCCCTTTAGCTCTCTCAATTCTCGCTATTTCATCTTCCATTAATAAGTCTCCACATATAATTGTTTTTTATTTTCTAAATCTTTTTCAAATTCATCATATGATAAATTACTTCCTAAAATCTTATGTAAAGATTCAATTACACCTTTCTCCATTCCTTTAGGTCCTCCGCATATATACATTTTACCTTGATTAGAAAAAGAGGTTTTTATTATTTCAGCTAATTCTGTAACTCTATGATGAATATACATCCTTCCTCCATCTACAGGATTCTTTTGCTCCCGACTAACCGCAGTTATAAATTGAAAATTTGAATATTTTTTACTTAGATTATCAAAGTCTTCTCGTAGTACAATTTCATCAGAGTAAGGTGCTCCATATATAACATAGATATTTCCAGTATAATTAATCAACTTATGCTCAAGTAGCTCAATTGTCATACCGTAAAAAGGTGCTATCCCTGTTCCGGTAGCACAAAAGAATAAATCTCCATCAAAATCGGTATTTGGTAATAAGAAATTTTTCCCAGATGGTCCGGTTACAACAACTTCTTCCCCTTCTTTCAAATCACACATATAATTGGAAGCAACTCCTTTATGTGTTACATTACCTTCTGAGTCATAAGCATAATCTCTTTTAATTATAAATTCAACTGTATTTTCGCTCATATCTATACCCATACTTGGACTTGATATAGAATATAACCTTATAGTATATCCTGTATTTTCTGAGCCCTTAGCTACTTTTTCTGGATCCTCACCAGGGGGTATAATACCAGCACTCTGACCAATTAAATAAGGATATTTAGTATGATCTAAAGCCAAAATAATTCTATGTATTTCTGCCCTACCTTCTTTTTTTGGTCTTTTTCCAGATCCCGGCTCTGGAGTTAATTTAATGTTTTTTACAACCTTACATAGTAGAGGGGAAGACTTTTTAAACAAATTGATTTTGGGTTCACGTATAGATTTCATATAGGAATCTTTTCTCCAAAAGAAAATTTTAGAATATTTCTAGCTATATTGAAAGATGTTTAAACTTGATTTATGCGTCCAATACTTTTCATATTTGTATCTATTTTTACATAAAGAATTAGGCACACTTAATTTGGCCTAATTTAAATAAAAAGTGGAGGCAA
>CANGZW010000167.1 GCA_947458405.1 Leptospiraceae bacterium | reverse complement strand
TTCAGTAGAGCATCGGTGAAATTTTTATCTTTAAACTTAATATCCCCTTCCACAAGAATAGGTTTCATCGTGTTGAGAGTATCATTGATCTCTGTATCTTCAGAAGTTTTGAATTCCAGAAGTTTCAAATCACTCCCCGCTACCTCCTTAATAGTAATCTTAGAGAGATCCACCTTCCCCAACTCAATCTCCGAAGGAGCATTGCTATCATTGATCGCATACCTTGGATCAACCAAAGCACTAGTCAATTCTGCAATGTAATACTCAAACTGACTCTGGGCAAATGTCTTTTCCACCTGATTCTCCAAAGAAGGAGTCATATCCCGAAATCGAAATAGCTTCAGTGTCAATTGAAGCCTAGAAGATTCCATTGTGATACTTCCTGTGATCTTGTAATCGGCATTGAGAGCATCGTCAATCATCCTCTCGCACTTTTCTGTACTACAGCCTATCTGTTGTTGGATTTTCAATCTACCTAAGAGATTCTTGACAGTTTCATCGTCTATGATGCGGAATTTTTCTTTGTACTTACGGATAAGATTGATGGTAATCCCGTTACGGATTTTGGTTTCTCTGTCCTTGGAAATCCCTGAACCGATATCAATGGTTCCGAGATAGAGAGAAGACTGGTTTCTCTCTTGGGAGAAAATCGACGCAGTCCCAAGGAGTAAGAAGAGCGAAAAAATTATTTTTATATATTTTTGCCCTCTTATTCGACATATTTTAGTCAATTTTGGAAGTTTAGTCGATTCTCCTATGCCCAATTTCACTCTGAATTCGTTCATTTCTATGTTCTAACTGTTTCTAATTATTACATATATGAAATATATAGCAAGATATTTTATTTTAAAATCATTTTTCAAATATCAACTAATTTTTATTTATATTAAAATATATTAATTCTAAATTAAGAACCAAGGGGGAGAATAACATATTTTTGTACATTCTAAATAGAATATTCGTAATTTATTATATTCCAAAATACTAAGATATGGTTCATAAAAATCATAACCGAAAAATATTCGATCATAATTTTTGTTATTGAATCACAGATCGAATGACTAAGTTATTAAAATTTAAATTGAGGAGAGATTTTTCATTGCGAATTCTAACGTACTGCATTAATTATCAATGGATTTTTAAGTGAGAAAGTGAAATATTATGTATTGCTTTCTTTTACCCTAGAAATCAGTAGTACCACCTCAAAAACAAAACACCTCTCGTGCTTGCATAATCTAAAGCTAAGTATTTTTCACCTAACGCAGGAAGATTCATGTATAATACCTGTCCTTCAATTCCAAGACTTATGGAATCTGTAACAAAGTGTTCCACTCCAGCACTCGGGCCCCCATAGAATCCTGTTTTGGTAAGTGTATCAATCTCACGATTTGCTGTACTATACTCTGTAGTACGGGCTACCAATGCCCCAAATCTTGGCCCGAAATAGAAATTGGAGTTATTTTTTTTGAGATTATAAAAAGTTCCGAGTCCTCCCTGAAAGATTCCTGTTTCATATTTTGCAGGCTCAGTTGTAGAATCATCGGAATAACTTTCTTTCCAGAAACCCAATTCAGGCTCAATTTTCCAGGAAGTGAATAAAAAAGGAACATATAACTTTACACCCGGCTTTTCCCAGTCATACGGACGATCTTTTTGAATGCTGACAAACTGAGGATCATAACCCACTCCAATCCCCCATCTAAACTTAGGGGCTTCTTTGATTTCTTCACTCAAGAGTCTGGAATTGATATTAAAAATCATTACTACTTTAAATAATATGACAAGTATAGTTTTATTCATAGAATTAAATTGTTCTTCCCTTTTTAAAATACACTATTCTTAACCTCATCTGCCACCCGTACTCCTGAAAGGTACGCTCCATGCACTGTCCCCCTGTATGCTTCATTGGTATGTTCACCACAAAAATATAGATTTGGAGGCTCTACTCTAGAGAGTTCTTCATAATCGGAGGGCTCACTCCCCACTTTATGAAAACTATAGGCACCCAAACTATAAGGATCGGAATTCCAATGTGTCACAAAATAGTTTATTGGATCTGGAATAGAATTGCCATACATAGACTTTAAAATTTTGTGTAGTGCGTTTTTATTATCTATATCTGAATTTAAATCCATCTCTGCTGAAAAATTACCTGTTGTGATACCACAGATCATATTAAATGGAAGATAAGTCTTTAAATTAATCAAATAGGAAAAATTTCCCTTGGTGGAAGAAAAATAGTTTATATATTGTTTACTTTCATCCCAAAATGAAGTTGGATATTCTAAAATGATTTTATTTACTGCTCCAAATCCTATTTTTTGTATTGCATTTCTTTTTTTTTGAGAAATATCAGGAGTAAAAGAAATTTTTCCAGATTTTAAAACTCCTAGTGGTAATGCACAAATCACTACATCTGCTAAATATGTACTATTATTCGTTATAACATTAAATCCATTTCCCACTCTATTTACCGAGCTTACCACCTGATTCAATTTAATATCTAGTTCATTTTTTAAATACTCAATAATTGATGAATATCCTTGTGGTAGTACAACATCCCCTCCGCTAAAACTTCCACTAGAATCAAAATAAACGGAGGAAATTTCACTCCCATCTCCTCCGACATCAAACTCTTCCGAGGCTGAGTACATTGATAGAAATACAGGATTATCAAAAAATCCTTCATTAACTGACTGTATTACTTCCTTTCTAGATTTATTGGGAACTCGAATATTCTGAGCTAATTCTAAAATATTTTCATATGCTGATTCATAGCCATCTACTAAGTCTTCCGGTAAAGCTCCTATTCCTTCCTGTAATGCCATTACACTATTATCATCTGTTGGAAATAAACCTAGATTTAATTTTTTTGCGATCGATGTTATTGGATTATTTTTATATCCATGAATCCATGCCGCTCCTAGATCTAAAGCTGATCCTTTATAAGAGAGTGAATTAATTCTTCCCCCTACTCTATTACGGGCTTCTAATATAGTTATATTTAAATATCCTCTTTCTATTAAGGCTCTTGCACATGCGATACCAGAAATACCCGCTCCTAAAATTATAATTTTTTTACTTGAATTAATAAATAATCTTTCATATTTTTTATTCCCTGAAGATTCAGTAGAACAACTCATAAGAAATGATAACGAATACATACTGAATTTTAGAAAATTTTTTCTATTAAATTCTTTCATTTTCTCAAAATTATTCTTATTATTATTTTTTAAAATAATTAAATTTATACTCTTAGTCCAATATTCGTTTCAATATTGATTCTTCTTATTTTATAATAATTGACTTATTTAACGGTGTTAAATAAATTGAATTTACTATCTAACACCGTTAGATTTGAAAATGTTCAAAATTGAAATTTTTAAAGGAAATATTTATGGAAAATATCTTAGAAAAAGATGATACCCAAGCATTTGCTCCAAAATTCAGCTATAAAGAGGATTTGTCAGGTATTAGAAAATCAATTTCTCCTCACTTGTACAAATCTAACTTTCTAAAAGCTATTATGTATATGGGTGTGGCTATTGGTTTTTATATCTTTTGTCTTACGATTTTATCAGTGACATTTGCAAATAATCTTTGGTATCTCTATCCATTAGCCTGGTTTATAGGAGGCACTGGTGTTACATCTATGTTTGTACTGGGTCATGACCTTGCACATAGTTCTTTTTTTAAAAGTAATCGATGGAATGATTTTTGGGGTCATTTAGCCCTTCTTGTTCCCTTATATCCGTACTATGCCTGGAAATATTCTCATAACGCTCATCATAAACAAACAAATCTTTTAGAAATGAATCCTAAGGATATTTATTATGATAATGCTTGGATTCCTCTGACTGTAAGACAATACAAAGCCTTAAGAAGAATGCGTCCTTCAAAAGCTAGAACATATAAGCTAGGAAGGATGTTACCACCTTTTGGTGCCTTTATGCATAATATTTTGACTCATTTTTATCCCGAAAAATTCAATGAGACCCAAAGAAAAAAAGTTATTCTATCCTATTTTTCATTAGGGATTTCTATGATATTAATAAGTTCTAGCATATATTCTGTAACACATAGTATTTTTGCCATTTTTCATTTTTACATTCTTCCAGCATTATTCTTTTCGTTTTGGATGTCCCTTTATACCTATCAACATCATACATCAACTGAAATGGATTTTTATAGTAAAGATGAATGGAATCCATATAAAGGGCAAATTTTATCTACCTATAATTCTCTCAGTCCAAAGTGGTTTTCTCTCTTGCATTTAAATATTGATATTCATACACCTCATCACATATCGACTGCAATACCATCTTATAATCTCAGAGAAGCGTATAACGAATTGAAGAAATCAGAATTTTCAAAAGATATACAGGAAGGGAAAATTAATTTTTCTTATTATTTTAGTCAAATCAAAACCTGTCATCTATGGGATGAATCAAAAAAACAATATATAAAGTTCAGTGAAATTTGATCCAAAAAGAATAACGATAATTTAGCACGGTTATCGTTTTTCTTTTACCTCGTAGCAATAGATTCATTCTATTTAGGCATCTTAGTCATATCCATATATAGCATGCACCATCTATGACCATCTAAATCTATAAATCCGAAAGCATACATCCATCCCTGTGATTCCCCTGGTTCTGCATATATAACTCCCCCGGCAAGGCGGACTTTTTCCGCCATCTTATCTACTTCTTCAGTTGATTCAGCATCTATGTTGATTAACATTTCACTCCCATTATTTGTATCTGAGATTGTGTGATTGATAAAACCCTTAAAAGTAGTTTCCGGAAAAAGCATTAATACAAATTTATCTTCTCCAATGAAAAAACTTCCTAAATGTTCTGCTTTTTCATGCATGGGGTTGGGTATAAATCCTATTTGTTTAAAAAACTCTTTTGACTTTTTTAAATCTTTTACAGGTAAGTTTAACCAGACTTGTTTTATGCTCATTTATTTTTTTCCTTTTTTTATCTTTTAAATTTCTAGCTTAGATTTTACAATTCAATTAATTAAATAATTTTTAGTTTTCTTGATTAATTTGTATTTTTAAATTAGTTTTTGTGATACGTATTTTAATTTTTCTTCTATCTAGGTTAGGAATAAAAGATACAAACTAAATTAATTATGAATATATAAATTTATATTTTATTTATGCTAGAATACTTAAATTTACTATATTATACTTCTCTAATTAATAATTTCACAATTGATGATTGCCTATGAATAGAGATTTCAACTATGCGATTATGTTGGGGAACCTCTTTGGGGTTATTTGTAGTATTTTATTTCTTATAATTTTTAGATATATGATGTATTATATATTCTAATTTTCTCTTATTAATATTCTTTACTAATTTAGACTTTCTTAAATTATAAATATTTTCATAATAAATATTAGCATTAATTTATTAACTTAATTTTAATAAAATACCAAATTTAATTTTCACGTAAAAATTTTATTAAATATAATCATTCTAATTTAATATCCATTTGTATTCAAGACTATGGACATGAATAAAAAAACATTTTTATTCAAGAAATACTTGAAATTAAATTAATCTGTGGTGTATTATACGAATGACAAAATCTTTTTATGGAGACTACAATTAATGTCCGAGATTAGACAAAATATTATCACTAGAGATTGGGTAATTATGGCAACTGAAAGGGCAAAACGTCCCCATGAACTAGTCTCTACGAAAAAAGAGCGACCAATATTGCCTCCTTACAAAGATAATTGTCCATTTTGTGTGGGGAATGAGGCTCTAGCTACGAAAGAATATGTAAGAATAGATGATGAAAATGGCTGGAGTGTACGAATCATTGCTAATAAATTCCCAGCCTTATCTCCAGAGGGAGATAGAGTAAGAAATGACGATGGCTTACACCGAACAATATCTGGAATAGGAATACATGAAGTCGTTGTGGAAAGTCCATATCATAATGCTATATTTGCAAAATTATCCTTAAAGCAAATTTATAATGTTTTACTAGCATATAAAATTAGATACACTCAAATTAGAAATGATCACCGTTTCGAGGCAATTGTTATATTTAAAAACTATGGCGAAACAGCAGGTTCTTC
>CANGZW010000166.1 GCA_947458405.1 Leptospiraceae bacterium | reverse complement strand
TTTATCGGTGTCATACATAGCCTGGATAGAATTAAAAAGTAGATTTTTCCATACCTGTAATAAATTCTCAGAAGTACAGAAATATTTCAATTCATGGGGATATTCCTTTCTTGAATTGATTTTACCAACGACATAATTGTCATACACTCTCAATGCTTTTTCTAATTCATCGGGTAGATTGACTTCTTTTTTTTCGGAGAAAAGCTGGGTGTTCAAGTAACTACGAAGGGCAAAAACCACCCTAGAAGCTTTTTCGACAGCTATTTCAATGCTAGAAAGGGAATTAGATTGGTTTTTGAATACACGTGCCATGGAAAGAAAATTGGAAAATCTTTCCCCACCGAGGATATCCACATATTCTTTATAAGGATGAGGAAATCTAAGAGTGACCATTTGTTCTGAAATTGTACTACATAAATCCTCATCTTCAATATATTCAGATATTTCCTTCTGGATTTCTTTTTTTCGTTTTCGTTCTTCTTTTGTATTTAAAAACTCTCTATTCTTTATCGATTTATCCACAATTGTATAAAAAATAGATTTTTCTGTAGTACTCAGTGAATCCAGAAACAGAGGAACTTCCTGCAAGGTGGATTGGTTGTTTATTCCGAGTAATTCTGCATGGGCTCGTATTACGGCAATTGGATTGTTGATTTCATGGGCGATTCCCCCCACCAATTGACCGAGACTTGCCATACGCTCTGCTTCTATGAGTTGGGATTGAGTTGTTTGGAGTTCAACATAGGCGGCCTCTATTTTTTGTTTTTGGAGTTCGAGATCACGGGTTCTGTCTTCTACCTTTTTTTCAAGGTTCTGACTCAGATCTTTTACTTGGTGAAATGCATTGGCGAATCGGGACGTTAGGAGGAATGCTTGGGAGAAGATGAATATTACTAGACCGTAAGGAGCATAGAGACCTGTATTAATGGTATTATTATAATAAAAAATATCATTAATAATAAAAAGACTAAAAGCAAATAGTCCTGATAATATTATTTTTGCTCCTTCTCTTTTTTTATAAGTAGCCTTTAAGACTATAATAATTACATAAATTATTGCTAGAAGTAAAATGATTTGATATGGAAGTAAAATCATAGTGAAATACTTTGGTGGAAATATTACTACAAAACAACTTAATACAATTCCTGATATAGTAAAAACCTTGCGAAATAGTGGAATAGTTTCAATCATATATAGATCTGAAATGAATTCTATAAAAATTGGTAATGATAAAGTTAGAGTCAAATATTCTAGAATAATGCCAGTGGAATATCCTATTATCGAGATCTTTTGATAAAGTATCCCTTCACCTGTAAGTAGAGTTCTTAGGAATATCAAGAGACAAAAAAAACCAAAGTGAAAAGATTTTAGATCTTCTCTATGTAAGTAAAAGAGAGATATATGGTACACCCCCATTATAAACAGAACTCCTGCTAAAAATAATTCTAAAGCTATGTTGTTCAAACGGAGCTCATTTATTTCCTCAGGATTTCCAATCGTAAGAGATCTCCAAAATCCACCTCTAAAATTATGAAAATTTGAGATAGAAATTGTTATAAAAAGTTCTGATTTATTAGGATTGAAAGTTATATAACTGACTCTTCTATCTGGAATAGAAGCATTCTTAGAATTTCCAACCCTTATAGATTCTAATAAAAGATTGTTTTGGATATATAAGTAATAAGCCGTACCTTGGTATATTACTTTCATAGAAATAGGGAACACCTCAGGGAGAATAACCTTCAATCTATAAGTCGCATACCCTTCTCCACCTAATTTTTCCTCTATAATTTCCCCTTTTTCCGTACTACGTCTTACAACATGCCCATTCCAAGAACTCGGTACTATTATAAAATCCTTCTTTTCCTCAGGAAGAATCAAATCACCCCCTGCCCCAACAGTTGGAAACTCTTCCCAATAAAACTCCCATTCTCCATCAAGATTAATATTTCCATCGCGCTCAAAATCCCAATCCCGTAAATCCAATACTCCTTTCACTGCTTTGGGGGGAATCTTTCTTTCTGAACAGGCTCCAATTAAAAAGAAACATAACAGAATTAGAAATAAGTCAAAAGGCTTAAAAAGGGCAGTCCGCATCTAATTGCATGTCTCTCTTATGTTAGAATTTAACAAAATTGAGACCATTTTCTTTATTTTAAAAATATAGCAAGTAAATTATTTATTACAAAAATATATTTATATCTTTTTTACAGATATATAACTCAATAGAGTATAATAACTTATATTTAGCTCTTTTGGAGATAAGGAATCTAAAAAAATATCAGTGGAGAATCATTTTTAAGTTTGTTTCTGGTAATTGTTTTGAAGTTTCAATAGTTGATTATCATTAAGGAGAGATATTTTAATGAAAATAAATCAAATTCCTACTCCATCTATTTCGATAATTCTGAAAGAAGAATTTTTAGAACCTTTGTGTACTACACCGTATAGATTAGCCACTTGGTGCGAATTTATTTATATTTTAATCACTCTCCTGTATCCAATCTATCTTTTGAAGAAAAAGGTAATCTTGCAATATGCCATATTGCTATGATCAAAACCATGGGGGACTGAAATACATAGTAAATATAAAAAGGAAACTTTTTCAACTTAGCTTTTCGTATGCCATCAGAATCTGCTGGGTTTTTTTCTGGTTTATTCTCAAAACTTTTGATCGAGTTAAATACTTATTGAACAAATTCTTTACCTAACTGATTTTGCTTAGATTCATAGTAATCATAACTTTTCTCGATGTCTCCATCTGCCTGCTTTGAAAATTTATAGAGATACACCTAGTTTAGATTCCCATTTTTCTCTCATCACATCTACTTCTATTGCACTGTCTATTTCCATTAAACCTTCATTTTTTCTAATTAAAAGTTCTTTTCTCAGATCAGGATGCATGGATGACACTTTTTCTGTTCTTTTTTTCAGCAAGAATTCAGCGAAATGGAGAACCTCTTCCTGTTCTAACGGAGAAAGTTCAATGAAAAGATGGCTCAATGCTTCTATCGTAATTAGTTGATTTGACATTTTTCTACCTTCTTTAACGAGTTAGTAATGTTTTTATAAAAAAAGCAAGTGATTTTTAGGAAATCAAAAAATCAATATCATTCAGATATCTAATGATTTTTAAAATGAATCAATTAATCTTTGATCTAAATCCATTTTTTTAGAAAACTGATCTAGAGACTTTTTGCTATGCAAAAAGCCATAGAGAGCGGTCTGGATATTATGGGAAAATGTATTATTAAAGATTTTTAATCAAAAAATCGATACCAATTTCCTTAGAAAGCAGTAGAATATAATTGTCTTGACAACTAGTCTATTAACTAGTCTATTTAAAGTATGAAAACTTCTACTGAAACTGTCTCTGCCTTTACTGCTAAGACCCATCTCTCCGGGCTTTTGAAAGAAGTCCAAAAGGGTAATCTGTATATCGTAACACTTCGGGGTAAACCTATTGCAAAGATAATTCCTTATACCGATGAATTAAAAGAAGATTCTATAGAAGTAGCTCTTCAGAATCTAAACACTATCCGACAAAAAACAAAGGGCAAAGTGGATATTCGTAGTATGATAATTGAAGGTAGAAAACATTGAATCTTTGGGTTTTAGACTGCTCTCTTGCTGTGGCAACCTTTCTCCCCGATGAGAACTCTAAACTTGCAGATCAGTTTTTTACTAAATTACAAAACGAAAATAAAGCTATTGTTCCCTCTCTATGGTTGTATGAAATAAGTAATGTAATACTTGTAGCTACCAGGAGAAAACGAATATCCGAAGAAAACGTAAGTACAATTTTCAAATCTATAGAATCCTTCCCTATAGAAGTGGAACCATCTTTTTCTCCTTCTATCATGAGAAATATTTACGAATTAGGGAAAAAACATACTCTTTCCATTTATGATTCTGCGTATCTCGAACTCTGTATTAGAAAAAATGCAGGACTTGGCAGTTTGGATGAAAAATTAATCCAATCGGCAAAAAAGGAGAAGGTAAAAATATTTAAATAGTAATTTTTGGATTCAAACGGAAGTGCTTTTCTAGAGTAATCTGAACGATGTAATTATTCTACAAACAATCAAATGCATTAGAACCAAATTCATTTTTATAATAATAAAAATAAATTGCTTTAAAAGAGCTACTGTAGATACAATTTAACAATGAAGTCTGTAGGAATCAGAGAACTTAAAAAAAACTTAAGCAAATATCTCCAGCTTGTAAAATTAGGGGAAACAATCATAATTACTGATCATGAACAAGTCATTGCTGAAATTAAAAAACCATCCGAATTTTTAAATGATTCGAAGAAAAGAGCTTATTTATATCTAGAAGAACAAAATAGAATAGGAAAAGTTCGGTTAGCCAAAAGAAACAAATCTCAAATTGAATCCATCATCGAAGAATTTAAAGAAAAAAAGCCTATTGTAGACTGGAAAAAACTACATACAAAGTCAAGAGCAGATCGCTTTTAATATGATTGTGTACTTAGACTAAAGTGTACTACTATCTTTACTCTTTGAAGAGTCAACTGTATCAAATTCAATAGAAATTTGGAAAAAGGCTGAGATCAGAGTTAGTTCCATTCTGTTAGAGGCGGAATGTAAAATTACCATCAAGAGAGTATATGCACATAACAAGAAGAAACTTGATAAATTCTGGAAAGAAAAGAAATTGTCTGAATTGGATAGATTAATTGAAGAGATAAATTTAAAAAACATTGATTCAACAACCATAGAAAATATTGACAAAGTAGATATTCTCTCAGAGTGCCGAACTTTAGATGCACTTCACTTATCTACAGCCATTGAACTACAAAAAGAACTTGGTTTTAAAAAATGTTAGTACTCCCTTTACATCGGATTCAAAGCCTTCCATAATGCTTGCATCATTTTGAAATTATTCGAATCATCATTGATTTTACTCTTCTCTTTTAGAAAAAGTAACAGAGTTCTTAAATCTTGGTTTGTAACTATATCCTTTTCACTTTTTTGAAATTTATAGTTTGAAAGTTCCAATTCAGAAATTGCGGTAGGAAGTTCTTTTGGAATTTTAATACGAGCCTCATACTTGTCTTTCTTTACTAAGTGGAAATGCATGGGTTCCTGACTAGTATGAACCCGAATTTCTAAACCTTTTGTCTTACCTACTAAAGCAATTTCAATCAGCTTTTGCTCTTCTTCGAAAATAGGTTTGGAGCGTTTCATTTTTGTTAACCTCTTACTAATATATAATAAATAAAAATCTATTATTGCATTATATACTCAATAAATAGTTATTTTTTATGGTAACTGTTTAAAAAATCGATCAAAACTAACCACGCAGGCATCTAAATCCTTAAATTTTCGTAGTACACCCTCGGGTTGAATGATTTGGATATGGGGAATCTTCAAACTTTTTTGGAATTTTAGAAATGTCTTATCAAGATTGTAGTCAGAGAGTTTTACTTCAATTGTAAGTACGGGCTTTTTTTTATTGAGAAGAATAAAATCAACTTCTTGTTTTTCTTTGTTTCTCAAGTAAGAAAGACTTAAATTAGCCTGCCCTGTATCATTATAAAAGTGGATTAATTTAAGGAGATGAGAGGCAACCATATTTTCAAATCTTGCTCCTTCATCTTCTACACTACTCCAGTCATACAAATAAATTTTACCCTCTTTTTTTAAACTTCTTAAGATCTTATGCGAATAAGGATGAACCGTAAAGTGATAATAAATAGACCCAAGAGCATTCATCCATCGGGTGATTGTTGTATGGGCTACATCCAAATCTTCTCTTAAACTTGTAATACTAAAGAGTGACCCCACTTTTTCAGGTAGTACACTAGCCAAAACTTCTATTTGATTGTGATTTAAAAATTGAGAGATATCTCTGAGATCCTGCCTGATGAGTAATTCCAATCGATTTTTAGACCAGATTTGGTGTATTTCGTCTGATTTAGCAAGTAATGGTTCAGGAAAACCTCCCCACCTAAAGAGATCTTTTTGTGATGCAAGTTCTTTGACACCAGTAACAGGAAAATTAAAATCGGAGAGTGATTGTAAAAAATCTGAATATGGTAGAGGACTTTCACTCTGAAGTTCACCTAATGAAAAGGGATGCAAATGGAAATGAAAAAATCTTCCCAG
>CANGZW010000165.1 GCA_947458405.1 Leptospiraceae bacterium | reverse complement strand
TTCTCCAAAATGTACTACATGTGTCTCGCCAAATCGTTTCATTTCAATTAGATCACAGAGCTCCACAACATATTGCTTGATTGCATCAGAAGATCGAATCAAATCGGGGTCACAGGATTCCAAATCAATCGAAGTTAATAAACCCCAAGCTCCGGGAACAAAGGCTGGATAGATTCGTAGGGCATCTGTGGAATCAATTTTTCTTTGTAAGTAGTCAGAAAAATATCCATAGTATTTTTGACGGATAGATTTATCGAGATACCCACCTTCATTTGTATATGCATTCATGAAAGGATCGTAAGAAATTTCTTCCCCTCTTGCTATGTCTTTCATGGCAACAAGAGAAATCTGTCCCTTGAATCCACAATTTGGGTTAGAGCTATGACGGATAAGACTGATTGATTCAGGACCATCATCATAAACAGGACTAACCATAAAGAGTTCTTCGGAGATTTGAAGATAAGGGGTTTCATTGAGAAGGGTATTGATCTCATCTCTATGGACCACCCTTCCCCCCCATACTGCTACAGTTTCACCTTTAGAAATAAATTCTGCAGCATAAACAAAAGACTTTCCAGAGATAGTCTGGATGTTTAATTTCTTATTGAGATAAGAAAACCTAGATACAAGTTTTGAAGAATCCAGTGTTGAATTCATAATTGTAAGCTCCTTCTTAGAGAGGTAAAATTTTTATTTTTTTTGGGGTGGAGGTGGCTCCAAAATCGGTATGAGGAAACTCTCAATGACTGATGAACAATAGATTGTTCAGAAGTTCCAGCGAGATCAAATAGGTAGATCCCTAAGAAGGTGTCTCTGTGTAGGACAGAGAGAAACTGGATTCTTTTTTTAAGATGTGCTTGGGGAATTAGAGTGCCTTCCGGCTCCTCAGGTTCTTCGCGTTCCAATAAAACTAGACTTCCAATGGTTTGTGGCGAACTTCTACGCCCAAATCCAAGAGACCACGTTTCATCTCGACAACAGAAATATTCTGTGATTTCAAACGAGTTTTTAAATGATCAAAAGCCTTTTGATTATCGATAGAATCACCACAAGTAAAGATATCAACAGCACAGTAGCCGTATTCGGGCCAGGTGTGGATAGCAAAGTGAGATTCGGAAACAACTACCATTCCGCTCACGCCATGCGGGCTAAATTTGTGGAATACTGGTTTGACTATTGTCGCCCCGGAAAGTTCGACTGCTTCAAGCATGATATCCTCAACAATTTCTTGGTTGTTGATGATTTCAGGATCACAGTTGTAAAGCTCAGCAATTACATGTTTCCCAAGTGCATTCATTTTATCCTGGTCTAGTGCCTCCCTTTTTTTGGCAATTTTAGATTTTGACTGTGAGATACGAATTTTGTATTTGTCAATCAAAAAAAATTTTTATGACCAAATTTTTTTAAATTCACCACAAGAAAAGAATTATTTTATTCTAAAATAATTTTTTTTGATTTTTGGGGACTAAAAAAGAAGATTTTGTATTCAAATAGTAATATTTCAGAACAAAGGGATCAGATTTTTATATTCCGTCTAAGAATAAAACAGATTTTTTCATTCTTTTCGGAACATGACAAGTTGAATTTCTCTAATAATTTAGATAGAGAAAAAAGCAGAATTTTCCTGATTTTAATTTTGTATTTCATACTATTATTCAAATAAATTTTTCGATGGAGACCTCAAAGATTTTTGCTAACTTTTTAGCAACTGCCTTACTAATTCCTCTCTTACCTCTCTCCATTTCTGAAATGTGAGTAGGTAATACGCCTATTATTTTAGCTAATTTACCCTGCGATAATTTAAGATTAGTTCTATATATTTTTAGATTATCAGAGGGTTTAATTATAGCTTTAATATTTTTAAACCAATCAGAGGTATCTGCAATAATACTTTCTTCTCTTTTCGTTTTTCTTTTCTTTACTATTTTTAAATCACTCCCATATTCATTCTTTAAAAGAGTAAGTATACTATTAGGTATTCGATCTGCTTCAATAAGAATGTTAATATGGTGCGTTTTCACGACTGCCTGCATAATAAACCTCTATTATTTTTATTTCCTCTGTTTCAATGTAAGCCCAACAAGTAACCCATTTATAAGATAGGTGACAGTGGTATTTATTCAAACCAAGCTGACTATAATTATTCCAATTTTTTTGAATTGGGCCATTTATTTTTAGATCTTCGACTAAGTTAACAAGCTTCTTTTGTTCCAATAATGGCATCTTTTGAATTTGGTTAAGAACTTTTTTATTTTTAAATCTAACCAAGTACTCCATTTTGATATTATTACCATAAAATGGTTATAATATCAATTCAAATTTAATTAGAAATCGTCTAAATTTTGTGAATAGGCTCCATTCGACATTCACTCATCCAATGTAAAATTGATCGGAACCCTATGTGACATCTTCGTCGGTTTCCCTGACATATACCCCGGAGAAAAACGGGTCATATTTATAATTTTAATTGCCGCTTCATCGAATCCATAGCCTGCTTTTCCAGAGACTATTTTTGAGCTCATGAGTTTACCTGTTTCATCTACTTGAACGAGAAGTACTACGACTTTATCAGTAATATTTGCCGCCTTAGCTTGAGCCGGAAAAAATTGTCTTAGATCAAAGTCAATGATAGGCGTGGGAGGCTTGTCCCCATTGTACGAAAATAGATACCCATCTTTATCTGTTCCATTTCCTGAAACTATGTTGGGATCAATGTCGGATTCGTCGGGATCATCATTGCCTTTGTTTTTGCCTTCTACCCATTCACTTTTTTCTACGGGAGCGGGACTGGATGTGCCACCAATGAGTTCGGGGGGAATCTCTTCTTGGATGTCTATCTCCTGGCTTAAATTGGAAGAATCAACGATCTCTTCTTCTTGAAACTGTGATATGTAGTACGCGGCATACGCCCCCCCATGGATTAAAATGGAAAGGGTAAGGGTTATAGAAAATAAATTTTTAATGTAAAATTTATCTTTGTATTTTTCGTAAAAATCTGTCATACCTTATTTACCCGATAATTATATAAAAAACATATTCTATTTTTTTACCGACAGAGCAACTCTGGATACTCCTGCTTTGCGTATAACTCCCATGAGTTTCATGATTGTCCCGTAGGCAAGTTTTTCATCGGCTGAGAGAGTCAGTCTCATATTCGGTCTGAATTTCAAATCACTCTGTAAAGTAACGACGAGCTTCTCTTCTGTTGTCTCCTGTCCTTCGAGTAATATTTTCCCATCCCTCGTCATGGCTACCTGCACTGATTTGGATACATTTGGATCCGCCGCCTGTACTTTGGGAAGATTGATGTTGATAGATTCCTTCTTTAGAAAGTTTGCCGTCACCATAAAAATCACGAGTAGAACTAAAATCACATCCACCATGGGAGTGATGTTGATTCCATCGATCACTTCATCTTCATTTGAACCCTGTGCCATTGCCATAATAGTACCCTTTAGACCTTTTTGGTGGAGCTACTCGCGAGAAATTCCCGGGAGAGTATTTCTAAATTTTGGCTGATGACCTTGAGTTTCTTAGAAAAAAAGTTATTGGTCATCACCACTGGAATTGCCACAAAAAGCCCCGCAGCGGTTGCCAGGAGTGCCGTAGAGATACTTTTCATCACCACCTCAGCCCCCGAGTTACCGAGAGTTCCCAGACCGTTAAATGCCTTGATAACCCCCAAAACTGTCCCCAAAAGCCCCAAGAAGGGAGCATTGTTACCGAGAGTAGAGAGAATGGGAAGCCTTTTCTCCAGTTCAATTTTTTCAGTGACCACTCTACCAGCCATGAGCTCCGAAAGACTCTCATGTCCTTTGTCGTAATGTTCAGCAGAAAAGCTAGCAAAACGGGCATAGATGTTTTTGGAAGACTTCGACTCAATTTCTTTTAGGGAAACTATGTCATGGTTCCGTATTTTAGAGATAATCTCTTTGAGTATATTTTCAGCCTTACTGACATTTCTTCCAAATACAAACGCTCTCTCAAAACCCACAGCCACTGCTAATACACTGGCAAGTGCCATCAAAACGAAAATTGCCTGCTCTCCAAAGTCTACCAACTGTTCCATTTTTTTTCCTTTTATTACTCTACTGTTCTACTTTTGATTCCAATTTCTACTCTCATAAAAACCAATTTTTTCGCATCTAATTATTTGTTACCTTAATACATTTTAAAGTACAAAGGTTTTGACCGATTCCCAAGCTATCCGTAATCAAGTTTTGTGTTACTTTTTGTGTGCATTGGTTTAGGTTGATATTGTTTGTATAGTTATCTTTTTGGCATTGGTACAAACATTCCTTGTATCCTTCACTGGCTGTTTTAAAAAGAATAGAATTTACTGCCGTATCACAATATGTTGAATAATCAAGAATTGTTACACTACCACTATACAATATTGTAGTATATTTAACACTATCAGATCCAATTGCGCTTGCTGCAGCTGTTGCAAGAGTTACTCCAAGGGAAGAGGTGAGTGTTGTAGTTAGAGCTGTAATAATTGTTGACTTATCCGTTGCAGATGGTAAACAATTCGCCGCCTCTGTCATCATTGCTATGCACTTTGCTTTTGGATCGGGTGTAGGAGTCATGAGTATCGAAAAAATCAGCCTATTGTTATAATTGTCCTGGTAATCCGCTTTGTTTGTATTGCCACAGGATAATATATTTACTACAATCATTAGACTGATAAAATAAATACTATTTATAAAATTTTTTGGAAATATTTTATTTACCTCAAAAATTGTCATTAGAATCTTACCTCCAGACCAATATTGAAAAAAGGAGACTTAAAACCACCCTGTCGCAAGAGAAAGAAATCCCCCGTTCCGCTAGGGTTTGTAGAAGAAAAAGGCCTGGTAGAATCAAAACTTCTGGTGAGCTGATTTTCTCTGGCATATAAATTTAAGGCTTCAAAATAAATATTCAAATAGCCCCATTCATAGTTTAAGAATTTATCAACCCTAACATCCAATCTATGATAGGGAATTTCCCTTCTGGAATTTTGGTAATCACCCGAGTATGGATTGGTAGAATACTGGGGACTAAAAATGGTGATACCATTAGCAGGATTGGTAAATTTACCCCCATCGTCCCCAATAATAGGTGTATAGGGAAAAGAAGATCTATAGAACCATCTTCCCCCCACTTGGTAGGATTCACTGATTCTCCATCCATAGACAACACTCAAGAGATGTGTTACGTCAAAATCATAGATTAATTCTTTGGAATTGTTAAACTGTGCTCGAGTTCTCTGTTGGTCAGCTGTAAGAAGTTGGCTACTATCATCCCCGATGGGAACATAGGTATTTGTATTACGATAACTTTGAGACCAGGTGTAAGAAATCCACCCAAACCAGTCTTTAGATCCGGGCTTGTTTGACTTTTTGAGATACAATTCAAAGCCATGCGACCAACCAGTTCCCTTATTGGAATAATTTAAGGCTTTATTCGTTACAATCGGCTTATTGAGAAGTTGGGTCTTATCGGGATTGACCGCGTAAGGCTCGCTTATATAGGTATCATCTACGATAATATTGGAAAATTCCTGTTTGAAAATTTCTCCCTTAACGGAGTATTCGTCCGTAATTTGTTGATCAATCCCTCCCCCATACTTTCTGGCTTTTTCAAACTTGATGTTTGGGTTTCCCGATTCTTCTGAAATAATCTGGGAGAAAAACGGGAACCGAAAATAATCCCCCGCTCCATAAAAGAGCGTAGTACCTTTTCCAATATCATCAAATTTATAAGAGATTAACCCACGGGGACCAAAAACTCCCTGTTTGGAATAATCAATATAATCATACCTTGCTCCGGGCTCAAACTTAAAGTTACCAAATTTAAAATGGAAGGTACTGTAAACGTTCCCATATCCAAATTTACTTTTTTGAGAAATTTCTCTCTTTTCAAAGGCTGGATTATCGGTGTCGTACGGATTGGGAGAAAGATTATTGGGATCTTTAAGTGCTACTGTATAACCATTAACATTATAACTAAATGCTCTGACTTCCGATCCGAAATCGATTTTTAAAAAATCGGCAATATCCCAATTCAAATCCTGTCTTACGCCCGTATAGGGAGCACGTGCAATAAAATCGGCCTGAATGCTTCCAAACTTCACATAGGTTTTGTTGAATGGATCA
>CANGZW010000164.1 GCA_947458405.1 Leptospiraceae bacterium | reverse complement strand
TAGGGGATACTTTGATTTCTGTACTACGTCAGATACGGGCGGGCTATGCGGATAGACCGGCCTCCTTCCCGCCATCCATCATTCTCTGCGGAGTGCGGGATGTAAGGGATTATCGTCTTCCTTCCTCTGCCACAAAAGAAATTATCACAGGGGGATCTGCCTTCAATATCAAAGCAAAGTCTCTAAGTTTGGGAAACTTTACTCCTGAAGATATTAAAACTCTATACAATCTTCATACGGAGCACACAGGACAAATATTTGAGGAAGATATTTTTCCTCTAGTCTGGGATTACACGGGGGGACAACCCTGGCTTGTAAATGCCTTAGCCTATGAGGCTTGCTTTGAAATTCCTTCAGGAAAAGACCGATCAAGAAATATTGATATTAATATCCTCCGCGAAGCAAAAGAAAATCTTGTAGTACGAAGGGACACCCACTTAGATCAGCTCACAGACAAGCTTCAGGAGGAGAGAGTAAAACGTGTCATACAGCCTATTCTTAGGGGAGATGAAGATTTCGATAGAGTGCATCCTGACGATATACAGTATTGCATAGACCTCGGTCTCATCAAAAAACAGGGAAATATCAAAATATCCAATTCTATCTATTCTGAAGTGATACCGAGAGAGCTAAGTTTTACACAGCAGGTCATGCTTGTCCAGGAGTCGCTCTGGTACGTGGATTCAGAAAATAGGATCCAATACGCAAAGCTCCTAAAAGCATTCCAGGATTTTTTTAGAAAAAACAGTGAAATCTGGATAGAGAGATTTGAATACAAAGAGGTAGGACCCCAACTTCTCTTACAGGCATTCTTGCAGAGGATTCTCAACGGAGAAGGTACTATAGAACGGGAGTACGGACTCGGCACCAAACGCACCGATCTGCATATCACCTGGTTTCCTAGAGGAAGAAAGGACTATTCTGTAAGACAGGAATCTGTGATTGAGATGAAGATACAATATGATTCTTTAGAATCCACCATTGAGGAAGGATTAAAACAGGTAGCTATGTATTACGATAAATGTGGAGCAGAAGAAGCGCATCTTTTGATTTTTAATCGTAAGACAGAAATTAAGTGGGAAGAGAAGGTCTTTTATCAGGAGCGGGAGTATGACGGTGTGAAAGTTGGTGTTTGGGGGATGTAGGGTATGAAAAGTATACTAAAAAATGGAGTTGCAAATTCCATTTTATACTCAGATTTCTAATGAATCAATTATTCATTGATTCAAATGCATTTTGATAGATCACTGACCGTGAAACTTTTTGCCCTGCAAAAAGCCCCGCGGAGCGGTCTGGATTCTATGCGAAAATGCCTTTCACCAGATTTCTGATTAGAAATCTGGGTTATAAATAAAAATGGAGGTAGAAATTCCAAAATGGAAAAACAAATTCTATCGAAATCAAGGTTCCACGAAGTAATTGCTCTATCAGATACAGAAATTGGTAAAATTGTATTTTCCGATCAATTTTCTTTTGTAGAAGTAAACACTGGAATTAATTTATTTCCAGATGCATTTAAGAAAGATATAGATAAGGAAATCCAACTTCTTAGCTATGCAAATCAAATAAATGATCTTATGGTAAAATTTATACGCACACAAGAGTATGAATCCAATAAGATGATGGTTATGGAAAGAGTTTATCCACTTCCTCTCAATCATTTTGAGAGTACAAAAAGAAAATCTCTGTTCAAAGATCTTGAGGATAAACTATTCGAGTTACATGATCATGGTTTTGCTCATGGTGATATTGAGCATCCTAGAATTTACACAGAGGATAGATTCGATAATATCATTCTCACAACCCAAGGATTTAGGCTTATAGATACTGGATTTTCAGTTTTAGAAAGTGAGTCTCCCGATAAATTTTTCGATACATTCAGACAGGACAGAATGGAGTTAAGATCTTTTGAGAAATATTTAAGTACTTTGTAATTTTTTTTGTTTCTTTTTTGTTTGGTCACCAATGCCCAATAAAAGACCGGCTACACTTATATCCTCATCGAGTTCATCCCAATGAATTCCTATTCCACCTCCACTCAATTCAAAACGAAGTCGCTCTTCAACTGTTGCATGAAGTAATCTAGGGAAATAGGCAAAGGGAACAGCTAGTTGCCTTCCGTCATACAAAAGTACCCATAGATTATTTTCATCGAACCAGACTTTTTTAGCCTTAGCATTATTATTCACCAAAGAATTCATTCCAAGTAACCCTTCCATTCCTAATAAAAATTTTAGGCATAACACTTAATAGAATTATAAAAATTCAGATAAAAGCAACTTAAAAAAATTAGTATGATATAATCTTTGGAACCTTACTTCAATGCCTATTCCCAAAAAGCAGTACTCCTTTTTCAATTGACTTTATTCTTATTTTTCATAGTTTCGAATGTATGCAACCTGAAGTACCAAACCTAGTGCAAACTACAGTAAACGAACTTAAGGAATCTCTTACCGAGATTTTCCGCAAGTACCATCTAGAAAAAGTTACTTTATTTGGTTCATTAAGTCAGGGGACTGGTAGTAAAAAGAGTGATTTAGATTTGCTTGCCATACAAGAAACGGAACTCTCTTTTTTTGAACGATTGGATGGAATCTTAAAAGAAATTCAATTGATTGTTCCCTATTGGGGTGTGGATCTATTGATCTATACTCCCTACGAATTAGAAAAAATTCAACATAGACCCTTTATCAAAAATATTTTGGAAACAGGTATAGTAATTTATGAGCATTCCAAAAGTTAAAGAAGAAGCCTTACGTTGGCTTGCTACCGCAAAAGAAGAGTTAGATGCTGCTGAGCATTTATTCACGGGAGGCTTTTATGCAAAGACTTGTTTTCATTGTCAACAATCAGCAGAGATTGCTATTAAGAGTATTTGGATTTTAGAAGAACAAGATCCCTGGGGTCATTCTATTGTAAAACTATTGAATGAACTTCGTCAGACTAAGATCAGTTTATCGGAAGAAATATTTGAAGTTGCAAGTGTCCTTGATAAATTTTACATCCCCACTCGCTATCCAGATGGATTGCCAGAATTAACACCAGGTCAATCTTATCGTAAGTCAGAAGCTGTTACAGCACTAACCGCAGCAAAGACAGTGCTTCGATTTGCAGAGGCATATCTAGATTAGTCTCTCATGTTCTTATCAACTTGGTTACTGTGAATGGACAATGGATATATTTATTGAGTAAATGGATTGAGCAATGCTATTCCCATATTTTGAAAATCTTTTGTATTACGTGTGACTAGTATTCTACCTGTATAGAGTGCTGTTGCAGAGACTAGAGAATCGGCTTGGGTGATGGTTCTTCCCAGCATTTCTTCTTTGCTTCGAAGAGTGGCTGAAATTTTTGCTACTTCTGGAGTGACGGAAATAATTTGTGGAGGTATATTCCTAAACTCTTCCCACCATTTCTCTAGAATCTCTTTTTTAGAAGTTCTCATCCTTCCAATTCCAAATTCAATTTCTTCGAGAGTGATTACGCTAATTACGATCTCTTCTAAGTTTCTCCAAAATTCCACAACCGATACATCGGGGACTTTTTTGGTAAGTTCCGAAATCACATTTGTATCTAATAAATATTTAGGCATCAATCTTCAAAAAAAGGAAGATCTCTAGATTTTCTTACTGGAATGGTAAGTTCATTCTCTACATTCAGAGAGAGAGATAATGAACCATTTAAGAATTTCTGGATTTTCGAGGTGGGTAGGTTTTCTTCAAACACCTTCAATAAACTTTGGTAGGTTTCAATGCTCAGAATAACTCCAACTTCCTTTCCACGATTGGAAATAAACTGAGGTGATTCTTTTGCTAAATTTAGAACCTCAGAAAATTTGGATTTGGCTTCTGCTATGCTATGGTGTCCAGTCATATTAGTCACTTCTTCTGACTATTATGACTATATCATTTGATTTGTCAACTTTTTCTTCCCCGATCTACCTAAAACAAATCCTCTAGAGCGTTAAAATCATTATTTGTTTCTTCCGCTTCCCCATAGCAGACAATGATTGGAATCTCATTGACAAATCCATTTTTCCAAATAGACTCAACTTATATGATAATCATCGAGCCAAGTTTTCTAATCAATTCCTCTCCTTTGGTAAAGACTTATACCCTCGAAGAATTTTTTGATCTTCCCGAACCGACAGACCATTCTAAGTTAGAATTAATTCATGGAGTACTGTACATGAGTCCAATGCCCGATTGGAGACATTCCACTATCGTTGAAATAATAAATAGAGCACTATTGACTTTTATCATTCACTCAAAATCAAAAGGAAAACTTTATTCCCCAAGAGCAGGCATTAAAACAGGAACTCATACTTGGGTAGAACCCGATCTATTCTATCTATCCTCAGAGCTTTTAAACTCGTTTTCAGGTGAGATGCCACACACTGCTGATATCGTCATAGAGGTTCTTTCTCTCTCCACAGAGAAATATGATAAAACCACCAAAGCAGATACGTATGAGGCTTTGGATATAAGAGAGCTTTGGTTGGTTGATCCGCAAGACAAAACAATTGAAATCAGAGAAAATCTCTCCTCAAATAAAAAATGGGAAAAAAGAGTCGTCTATGAAATGGGTGATACATTGCAATCTAAGATTTTAGAAGGATTTGAACTTTTAATAGGTGAGGTATTTAAGAATTAGTATCACGAACATAGAACTATTGAGTGAGATTTCCAATTCTTAAGCATGATTTTATGAAATTGAATTTCTCTTATGTTGGATTATTAATATGATCCAAATGGGAATAAGCTTCTTAGATCTTCCTATATAGAATCATTCATTCAATGCTTTTTTGCATGAATCGGAAAGTTTATCCTCATGTTTAAAGAGGCATTTTAAAATTCTACCCCCACCTGGAATCACCCATCGACAATGTTCACCTACATCTAGCTTACAGGCACCTGCACTTGTATTTCTTGCTTGGTCTGCATATTTTTTTAGTTGAAGTTGGCATTCGTCTGACAGCTTGTCTGAATTTTCAAGCAAACACTGTGATATCTTGGCTTTTTTATTTGGAATTCCCGCACAAAAAGTCGCCTGCTCTTTGTTACATTCTTGCAAAAAGACAGACTCAGCCATTATGAATGGTGAAAAGAACAAAGTGGTGAAAAAGAAAAAACTAAGAGATGTAAACATTCGGGTATTTAAACAAATTTTATATTTCATAATATAAATATTTTTTTATGTATGAAATCTGCAAAACAAAAAAATTGATTCCTTTTTATGAGAGACGATATGTTTTGTGAAGTATAAAGGTGAAACTTAGGTTACACAAATTGTAAATAAGTTGATTTTTAATCCCATAATTTTATAAGGTATCCCCATGAGCCTAGAATATTTAAATTTTCTCTTTCCCATTAGTTTATTTATAGTTGGAGTGATTCATCTAATTCCCTCTAGAATCTTATTTCAAAGTAACTATATTGAAACTCTATATGGAATTCAAACTAATGATCAAAGTATAAAATTAATTGTATTACATCGTGCTGTCTTTTTTTTATTTGTGGGAGTTTTCTCTATACTTTCTTCCTTTTTACCTAAATTTTATGATATAGCCTTTTACATTAGTATAGTAAGTATGAGTTCTTTTATTATTTTACATTTTCTTATTATACACGAAAATCCTAAATTTAATCCTATTTTTAAAATAGATTTATTTTTAGTAATCATTTTATCAATCTCTTATATTTTAAATAAATACCTAGAGGGCTAAGTGAATTTTAAAACATTAATAATACTTTTTAGGATACACTCTCCATGAAAAATACAACAACCGAACACGATATAAAAATTGCCAAACTCACCTTCTCTTCTGTATATCCTCTCTACCTAACCAAGATAGAAAAAAAAGGCAGAACCAAAGATGAGCTTTTAAAAGTAATCGAATGGCTCACAGGATTTGATGAAACCATAGTACATAAACTCATAGAAGAAAAAGTAACCTTTGCTATCTTTTTTAGCCGGGCTAATCTCCATCCTAATGCAAGTCTAATCAAGGGAGTTATATGTGGATATCGAGTGGAAGAGATACAAAATCCTGTCACACAACAGATACGCTATTTGGATAAACTGGTAGATGAATTGGCCAAAGGTAAAAAAATAGAGAAGATTTTACGGTAGAAGTTTTATACCAACAATAAATCTTTATAGTGTCTAATTTCTTTCAATTCTTTCTTGATTTTATCTTCTTCTTCTCTTACTTCATATTCTGACTGGATTCCCATCCAAAATTGAACAGAGTTTCCAAAAAATTTTGAGAAACGAAGTGCGGTATCTGCTGTAATACCTCTCTTCTTATGAAGTATCTCACTTATAAGTGTGGGATTGAGCTTGGTTTCCTTTGCAAGCCTATAAGCAGTTATATTCATAGGTAATAAAAATTCTTCATTTAGAATTTCTCCGGGATGAACGTTTGGGATTTTCTTCATAGTCTTTCTCTTAATGAATATCCACGTTTAAAGTGTCTTATATTTTTACCATTAAAAAAGGAAA
The DNA here is from genome assembly GCA_947458405.1 of Leptospiraceae bacterium. GTDB lineage: Bacteria > Spirochaetota > Leptospiria > Leptospirales > Leptospiraceae > JACKPB01. The sequence goes on along the minus strand of CANGZW010000164.1, from coordinate 78 downwards.
ATCGTAAAGTTAATTATAATCTATTTTTCACTATTCATAATATATCCAAATTAACATTAAAATTTATTTGACAATGAC
>CANGZW010000163.1 GCA_947458405.1 Leptospiraceae bacterium | reverse complement strand
CCTATCGAGGGTCAGGAGATGGCAATTTGGGGTAATGATAACAAGCCCCTTCCCGATGGAGATACTGGAGAAATCATGATTTCGGGTCCGAATATGATGCTAGGGTACTACAAAAATGAAGAGGAAACGAAGAAGATTTTTGTAAACGGTTGGATGCGAACAGGTGATTTGGGATATCGAGATAAAGATGGTTACTATTTTTTTGTAGGAAGTAAAAAGGAAGTAATCATCTCTGGAGAAGAGTCTATCTATCCCAAAGAGATGGAAGAAGTTCTCTATCAGAATGAGGATATTTTGGAATGTGCCATTGTAGGAATTCCTGATAAGACGCATGGCGAAGCATTGGGAGCATTCATCATTCCCAAAGCGGGAGTCACCCTCACCGATAAAGATATCAAAACGTATCTCAGTCAAAAAATTTCCGGGCATAAATTTCCAAAAATTATCGAAATCGTAACCGAACTTCCCAAATCAGCAATTGGTAAAATTCAAAAAAACAAGATTGTAGAAGATTACATAGGAAATCTGAAGCTAATTCCCAAGGTAGATGGACATGTAAATATCCAATACAAATGGGTGTATGGAACTGCCCTTGCAAAGTTTTACAATGCATTGAGAACCGAAGGGAAAATTTATGGAATCAAGTGTCCCAAGTGCCATGGAGTTCAGTGTCCTCCCAAATCATTCTGTGGAATCTGTTATGTGGAATGTACAGAATATGTAGAACTTCCGAATGTGGGAGTTTTGGAATTATTCACAACAGTTTACATGGAATTTCCCGGTCAACCCAGAAAACCACCCTATACCTATGGATATATAAAAATCGATGGATCTCATACTCATATCTATCATATCATTGAGGAAATTGAAGAAAAAGATATTCGGGTTGGAATGCGTGTAGAACCCGTCTGGGAAGATCCAGAAAATAGAAAAGGAACTTTGTACGATATTAAGTATTTCAAACCGGTAGGAAAATAAAATGTACCAAAAAGGAAAATCATTTGAAGAAATTCAAATAGGGGATAAAGCATCCTTTGCTAAAACAATAACAGAAACAGATGTATATCTCTTTGCAGGAATCAGTGGGGATTTTAACCCATTGCATGTCGATGAAGAATATGCAAAAACAACTGATTTTAAGACCCGTATTGCACATGGGGGGCTTGCCGCTTCCCTCCTGGCAAATGTTTTGGGAATGAAACTTCCAGGACTGGGAACAATAGCCCTAGAAGTCACACAAAAATTCAGAAACCCAGTCTTTTTTGGTGATACAGTAACAGTCACAGTAGAAGTCACCAAAAAAGTAGACAGAATGAAAGTAGTGGAAATGAACATCCTCTGGACCAACCAAAAAGGACAAGTAGTAAGTAAGGGAAGTTGTAGGGTAATTCCACCAACGAAGTAAGTTTAAGCGTAAAGGGAAAAGCGATAAGCGATGAGATACTTTCTTGGTAAGGAAAAGGGAATTTGCTCAGAAACCCGCTTGATTAAGGAAAAGCGATAAGCGTTGAGATACCTTTCTGGTAAGGCAAAGGAATTTTGAGAGTAAAACACTCAGAACCCGCCTGGTAAGGAAAAGGGAATCTAAGCGATAAGCGTTGAGATACCCGCCTGGTAAGGCAAAGGAATTTTGAGGGTAAAACACTCAGAACCCGCCTGGTTAAGGCAAAGAAATTTTGAGTATAAGAACTCAGAACCCGCCTGGTAAGGCAAAAGAATTTTGAGAGTAAAACACTCAGAAACTCGCTTGATTAAGGAAAAGGGAATCTAAGCGTAAAGCGTTGAGATACCCGCCTGGTAAGGCAAAAGAATTTTAGAGTGTAAAACACTCTAAAAACCCGCCCGGTAAGGGCAAAATAAAAACAGAAAAATGGGATCTCTAAGGGTGAAACCCTTAGAACCCCCTGGTAAGGAAATTATGGAATTTAGATTATCAGATGAAGTATTACAATTTAAAGAAAGTGTAAAAGAATTTGCCAAAAATGAGATACGTCCGAGTGCGGAAGAAAGAGATCTCAGTGGCGAATGGGATTGGAATCTCTGGAAAAAAATGGGTGCTATGGGACTCCTCGGACTTTCCGTGCCGGAAGAGTTTGGTGGAAGTGGTGCGAATTGTCTTATGACCTCAGTAGCACATGAAGCCTTTGCAGAAGGGTCTGCTGATGGTGGTCTTACCCTTGCTCTCGGAGCCCATGCTATCATTGGAACGATGCCAATTGCACTTTTGGGAACAGACTTTCAAAAGAAAAAATATCTTCCTAAACTAGCTACGGGAGAATACACATCGGGACTCGGTCTTACAGAGCCGGGTTCTGGAAGTGATGCAGCTGGGAGTATGGAAACCCGTGCAGTAAAAAAGGGAGACAAATATATTATCAATGGTTCTAAAATGTATATCACAAATGGGCCTATTGGAGATCTATTTGTGGTGATGGCTGTCACTGATAAATCCAAGGGACCTATGGGAATTTCTGTTTTCATTGTAGAGAAAAATTTCCCGGGGTTCAAGGTCGGTAAAAAACTCAAAAAAATGGGTATGAGAACCAGCCAAACAAGTGAACTCATTTTTGAAGATATGGAAGTTCCTGAAGAAAATCGTATCGAAAGGGAAAATTCAGGATTCGCCCGTGTAGGACGTGCTACATTAGAGTGGGAGAGAACTGTATTGGTCGCCGCATCCATTGGGTCTATGCAATTTATGATAGATGAAGGTGTGAAGTATGCCAAGCAGAGATTACAATTTGGAGAACCGATCATTCGTTTTCAGGCCATTCAAGATAAAATCGCCCGTTCTAAAATGAAATTGGATGCCTCGAGATTACTCATATATAAGAGTGCTACCAAAAAGGATTTAGGTTTATCTGCCCCCATTGAGTCTTCTATTGCAAAACTGTACTGCACAGAAGCAGCAAATGAAATAGCGTATGACATGGGACAGATTCACGGGGGGTATTGCTATATTCATGAATATCCAATTGAACGGGCTTACAGAGATGCAAGACTCGGAACCATAGGTGGTGGAACCTCTGAAATTATGCGTTCAATCATAGCAGCAAATACATGAAAATCAAGATGAAAATAGTATCACAAATAAAAGATCTATCTCGCAGAAATAAGGATACCTTATGAACTTTGAATATACCGAAGATGACAAGAAATTTATAGAAGAATTTAGAAGATTTTGTGAAAAAGAAATAGGTCCATTTGCTGAAGAAATTGATGAAAAGGGTGAAATTCCCCGTTCTCACTTCAAGAAGTTAGCAGATATGGGATATACAGGAATGTTGGTTCCAGAAGAATTTGGTGGTACAAATTTAGGTTACTTAAAAACTGTTTATGCACAAGAAATTTTAGCAGAATATTGTGGAGCAACATTTTTTTCTGTGGGAGCATCCTGTGGATTGATGGGGCTTCCTCTCTTAGAATTTGGGACTAAGGAACAAATCCAAAAGTACATTCCATCCCTAATGAGTGGTGAAAAGATTGGCTGTCTTGGTGTGACAGAACCGGATGCAGGTTCAGATGTTGCCAATATTAAATCTGTTGCAAGACGAAAAAATGGAAAGCTACTTTTGAATGGCCAAAAGACTTACATCACAAACGCACCCATTGCTGACTTTGCTACAGTGCTAGCAGATTACCAAGAGGAAGATGGAAAAAGCTATGGTCTTACAGCTTTCTTGATTGAGACAAATAGAAAAGGTGTAAGCAAAGGCAAACCCATGAAGAAAATGGGACTCAAAGGATCTCCTACGGGTGAACTTTTCTTTGAAGATGTAGAAGTTTACGACTCTGATATATTGGGTAGACGGGGAAGGGGTTTTATGATTATCATGGACGCCTTTAACCGAGAAAGACTTTCTCTGGGAGCGTATTGCGTAGGAACAATGGCGGCCTGTCTCGCAGAAACGAGAAAATTTTCCAGAACCCGTAAGACATTCGGGCGACCTATTTACAAACACCAATCCGTAGCGTTTATGTTGGCAGATATGTTGATAAAATACGAAGCCTCCCGAGTCCTTTTACACGAGACAGCCTGGATGATGGATGAGTATTCTTCCAAGAAAAAATCTGTAAAACACACCCATAACGGATATCCTGTAGATCTAACTTCAAGAACAGCAGAACTCAAGCTCATGGCTTCTACCTATGCCAGAGAAGTGTGTAACAATGCAGTACAAATCCATGGAGGAGCGGGCTATATGGAAGAGTACAAGGTAGCGAGACTCTATCGGGATATAAAGATAGGTGAAATAGGCGGAGGAACATCTGAGATACAGAAGCAAATAGTAGCCCATTCCGAAGCAAAGAGGATAAAATAATGCTAGAAAAACGATTTTCTGCCCGCGAAGTTTACAAGGAAGATCTCTTCAAGGGAAAAACTATCCTCCTCACGGGAGGAGGAAGTGGGATTGGAAGACTGATTGCTGACAGTTTTGTAGAGCTAGGGGGAGATGTAATCATCACTTCCCGAGACGAAGAAAAACTTTCCAAGACTAAATCTGAAATACAAAAAGATTGGAAAAAAGATATAACGTACTACGTATGTGATATATCTGATGACAAATCTGTAAAAGGAATGGTAGCCAGTGCCTTCAAAGAAAAAGGGAATATTGATATTCTCATCAATAATGCTGGAGCCAATAGTCTTCGTCCTACAGAAGCTCTCACCCCTGTGAGATGGAAAGCGATCATAGATACCGTCCTCAATGGAACGTACTACGTCACTCGTGAAGTAGGAAAACGATGGATAAAATCCAAATATCCAGGGAATATCATCAATGTTGCCTCCACCACTGGTTGGACAGGTTCCCCCTTCATGGCTCCCTCTGGTGCCGCAAAGGCAGGCATTATCAATTTAGGTAAGACATTGGGGAGTGAATGGGGAAGGCATGGAATACGTATCAACGACGTAAGCCCTGGACCCGTATTTACAAAAGGAAGCTTCGAGAGGCTCTGGCTCAACGAAGACATCATTGATACCATCCAAAAAAAAGTTCCCCTCGGAAAATTTCCCGGTCCCGAAGACATAGTGGGCTCTGTTCTCTTTCTAGCAAGCCCCGCGGCTCTCATGATCACGGGTGCTAGTCTAGCTGTAGATGGAGGGGAGTCTCTCAAGCAAAGCTTTGGAGATTTGGTAGATCAGTTTAGACCCAGAAAGAATGTGGATGAGGAAATATTGTAATACAAAGGTATTATCCCCTGATATGATATCCACCATCCACGTATCTCACCTCTCCTGTAACTTTTCCATAAGGTCTTAAGAGATAAGCTACCTCCCATCCCAAATCTTCTGGGGTTGCATTTCCAAGTGGGCTTTTATTTTCTGCTTCATCGAATGCCTCTTTTAAACCTGCTATAGCTCCCCCGGCTTTACTGGATGCATACGGAGAGAATCGGATGGAGTTTACCTTTATGTTATGGGACTTTCCTAGTTCATAGGCAAGTTCATATGTAATTCTTTCAAGAGCCGCCTTGGCAACACCCACATTTTTATAGGGATGAGATACTATTTTTTCTGCTCCCAGATAACTGAGAGAGACAATGGAAGAATTATTAAGTAGTACATCTTCTTCTAAAAAAATCCTAGTCATAAGTATAAGAGAAAAAGCAGATACTTCCATTGCATTGAAAAATTCGTCTTTTGTAAGTTCCAAAATAGGCTTGACAGCCCCTGCCCGAATCGTTTTATCCATTGCAATAGAATGTAAAAAACCATTTAATTTTAAATTTCTTTCCTTTAAAGATTTAGCGACATCCCGTATAGTATCTTCAATTGTTACATCTAATTTAAATAAAGGCGTATCACTAGAGAATTCTTTCTGAATTACAGATTCAAAATCCATATAGGTTCTATCCAAAAAGGCTTCAGACTTTTCGGATAATCCTTTATGATGGGGAGTTCTTCCGAGTCCTGTGCAAACGATTTCTCCCCCTTCTTTTTGAATTTGTTTAGCACAATACAATGCAAGAGAAGCGGAATCAGTAATTCCAGTAACTAAGTATCTGTACGGATGTAAGGATGGATTCATAATTATAAAATTATATTTTTAGATAATCAGTAAAGTTATTTTTATTATAATTTGAATACCCAGATTTCAAATGAATTATAAAATAAATCAATTAATCATCGATTCAAGTGCATTTTGATAGATAACTGACCGTGAGACTTTTTTCCCTGCAAAAAGCCCCGCGGATCGGGAAGGATTTTAAAAGTCATAGAAGTTCCCGATGGCCATTGTTCCTCCCCTTTGGGATACCTAGCTCTCGAAAATTTTGATCTATACCTCAATCCCACCAAACAAATCCTAGAAGGTAACCAATTGTATGACAGTAAAATGGTAATGGATTTATTGTAAGTAGAAAAGAAATAGTATCTACATTCGGTTAGGCTTTCTGTTAGCCTAAAATTCTATATTTAAACCTGTTTCTAGGTTTTGTCAAAACTTAAAAGCCAATCAAACTATAAAATTAAATATTTTAAAAAGGTAAGATCGATTAATCTTTTAATTTTATTGATTGCTTTAGTTGACAGTTTAAGATTCATTATAATGAGTAATTTTATTCTAAAAAATATTTCCTTTAACCGATAGCATGTAAAAAGCCAACTATTTTTAGTGTAAACTTTAAGAGAATT
>CANGZW010000162.1 GCA_947458405.1 Leptospiraceae bacterium | reverse complement strand
GGAAATGACAGGGTCAAGGGATGTTATCCTGGAATTGGTGTAGATACCTTTGTTTGCAAAAGTGGAATAAGCATTGACTAATTCCCATAGACTCACATCCAAAGATCCAAGGGCAATGGAAAATCCGTAATGTTCGGCTTCTTTGAGATCTGTGAAATTAAGCTTTTCTAGATTTATCAAAAAATCGTCCAATCCAACCAACTCTAAAACCCGAATCGCAGGTATGTTTAGGGATGATCCCAGGGCATTGCGTGAAGGAACATCCCCATTGTAATTGTCCTGATAATTATTGGGAATATAGAGCCCAGAACCCGCCTGAATTTCAATTGGACTATCCTTTAAGATAGTAAGGGGTGTGATGTATTTTTTTTCCAGGGCTAAGGCATAAATAAAGGGTTTGAGAGTAGAGCCCGCCTGTCTTTTAGCCAGAATTCCATCCACTTCTAAGGATGAGGATAAACTTCCACTGCTACCTATGTATGCTAGGATTTCACTTGTCTTATTGTCTTTGACCAAAACAGCCCCGTCCTTAACATTTTGATTTTTTAAATTAGTTAGGTGTTTTTTGAGGGCCTGTTCTGCAAAGATTTGGATATTAAAATCTAGGGTCGTCACTTGGTCTGAATCTTTTGTTAACAGTTTATGAGCCAAATGAAAGGCATTACTGAATGGATGTTTAATTTTATAGTTTTTTGTATAAATTTCACCAACCTTCTCTTTGATGGATGTGCAGTCTTCCTCTGGGTTGGAAAGTTTAAAAAGATAACAGGATCTTTGAAAAATTCTTTCTTTTGAACCTGAGGGAGTTTTTATCATGGAAGTCAGGATTATTGACTCGGTTTGACTGAGACCATGGGGTAATTTTCCAAAATATCCCCGGGAAGCTGAATCAATTCCAATCAATTCTCCTTTAAAATTAACCAAGTTGATATAAGCCTCCAGTATCTCCGCCTTTGTCCATTCATCTTCCAGATTTTTGGCACTGAGAATCTGATTCCATTTTTGGGAAAAACTCCTTCTTCCATTCCTGGCTTTTAGCTCATCATTCAAAAAAGAAGACAATTGCATGGTAAGGGTACTTGCCCCCCGGGGAGAATAACCTGTGATGTATCGAAAAATACCGGATCCCAGGGCTAACCAATCTACGCCCTTGTGTTCAAAAAATCTTTTATCTTCCGCCAATAGTAAGGAATCTATAAAATTTTGGGAAACTTCGTCCAAACTTACCCAATTTAATTTTCTTTCCTTAGGATTCGTTCGGAGGGTGTGCAAAATTGTACCATTCCTATCCAATAAGTTTGAATCGGAAGTTATATACTTTGCTTTTAAATTATCCAGAACGGGATTGGAAAATATTTCACCATTAGGAAAACATAGGACAAGTAAGAGTATGGTAAAAATCATAACCATTAGTATGAAAAGTTAGTTTTCAGCATTCATTTGTAAAGCTTTCTTTGGATGATAAATATAGAAGGAATATTGATAAATATCCGATTTTGTGGAATTGTTTTCGGCAGGAAAGTCACTCTAAAGTAAGAACTTTGATATACAATTGTAACAATTTAGGGATTTAATATTTTTCAGGAAAGAAATATGGAAACTCCAAAGAAAATAAGTGAAAAAAGAATCAATGTGGATGAAGTAAAATTTTATTCTTTTACCTTCTTAACAGCAATTGTTATTATTATTGGTTATTTTTTGGGCGTGGATTCCTACTATTTGGGTTGGTTGGCATTTACTGTCGCCGCTTTTTCCGTAGCGGGGAATGATGCAATCCAAACAATAGGAACATTTATAGAAAGCAAAAAAGAAGGAAAACTTCTTCCTAAAGTAATTATTTTCTGTGGTTTATTGTATGTTGTTCATTTGTATGGCTGGAAAATGGATGAAGGGGAAATTCACTTTCATCGATTGGACAAGTTTGAGCCTCCAAAAGCCTATAATCTCTTACAACTTTTAGCACCTTTTGTTCTCGTAATCATTACCCGTCTTAAGGCACCCATTTCTACTACTTTTTTAATCTTAGGCTTATTTGGTGGGAATAATATTGAGAAAATGCTCACTAAGTCTTTTTTGGGCTATGGGATTGCGTTCACTTCAGCCATAATTATATGGGGAATATTATCAGTTTTATTTAAAAAAGATTACAATGGAGAAGAAGATTCAGAGAGCGATTCTTCTACCTTTTGGCAGTCGGCACAATGGGTATCGACTTCATATTTATGGACAGCCTGGTTATTGCAGGACACAGCTAATATTGCAGTATTTTTACCCAGGAAGCTTAGCTTATTGGAAGTTTTTTCAGCACTCTTTATCATCAGCATTGCACTTACCATTATTATCAAAACCAATGGGGGAAAAATCCAAGAAGTGGTGAGTGAAAAGACTGATCTTAAGTCAGCAAAAGCCGCGACTATTGTAGATGTGGTATATGCCTCAATTCTTCTTATTTTTCAGAAATGGAATAATATTCCTATGTCAACTACCTGGGTTTTCTTGGGTATGTTAGCGGGTAGAGAAGTGATACTGCATATCACCACAAGCAAAGATAGACCTTATCTAGAAACTTTTCGTCAGGTAGGAAAGGATGTAGTTTTGGCCAGCTTAGGGATTGCAGTGAGTATATTTATATTTATATTGTCTAGCTTAATCTATACAAAAGATACAGCTATACTAAAATTTATACCCAATCCAATCATAGAAATCTTTAATCCGAGTATGACCTTAAAAATCCATTGATATTTATCTCAATTATTCTTTACTTAAATCAGGTCATTTCGAATTATAATAATCTAATTTAAATCCTTTTTTTATCTTTTTTCTATTCATTTACATTTAACTAAGATTATAAAATTTAAAAAAAATCGTATGAAAATATTTTGAGTAATGATAAAATTAAAATGTTAAGGGGGAGATTCACATGGGAATTTTTGACAAAATAAAAGGTGAGTTCATAGATATCATAGAATATCTTGATGACACAAGTAATACTCTGGTATATAAATTCAATAGGCATGAGAATGAAATAAAAAATGGAGCAAAGCTGACGGTTCGTGAGTCCCAGACTGCAATACTTATCAATGAAGGAAAACTGGCTGATGTTTTTGCCCCCGGAATGTATGAACTCAGCACCAATAATTTACCAATCCTTTCCACTCTTCAGGGTTGGAAATACGGATTCAATTCTCCCTTTAAGGTAGATGTTTATTTTGTTAATCTAAAGACCTTCACAGGACAAAAATGGGGAACTAAAAATCCAATTCCCCTGAGGGATTCCGAATTTGGAGTGATTCGTTTGCGGGGATTTGGCTCCTACTCATTTCGAGTATCCGATGTTCAAAAACTACTGATTCAATTCGTAGGGACAAACTCTCAATTCCAAATTGAAAACTTTGAGGATCAACTCAAGGCACAAGTGATCAATGAATTTACGGATGCATTAGGGGAGTTAAAAATTCCAGCCCTGGATCTAGCGGCTAATTATAAAGAACTGGGTTCGAAAATTGAAGCCTTACTCAATACGGGATTCAAAGAATTGGGCTTGGAAATTCAAAAGTTTTTGATTGAAAATATTTCCATGCCTCCTGAAGTTGAGGCGGCAATTGATAAACGTAGCCAAATGAATGTAATCGGAAATTTAGACCAATACACTAAATATCAAGCGGCAAACGCCATGGAGAATGCATCTAAGAATCCCGGAGAAGCAGGAGGAATGATGGGGGCCGGTCTCGGCATGGGAATGGGAGCTGGTATGGCAGGAATGATAAATCAGTCATTTTCAGGATCAAATAATGCCCCAGCGGGAGCTCCTCCTCCCATCCCTCAGGCCATTAGTTATTTTATAGCAGTGGGGGGGCAACAATCAGGACCTTTTGGTTTGGATCAACTGAGAGCTATGATTACCCAGAATCAATTTAATCGTGATACGTTAGTTTGGAAGCAGGGACTTCCTGCTTGGGTAAAGGCGGGAGAAGTAGGGGATTTGAGCGGATTGTTTGGTTCGGTTCCTCCACCACTGCCACCACAATAAATTTCTAATTTGTCGCAGGATTACCTCTCACTTTTAGGGGTCATCCTGCCTCAATTTTGAGCTGATTTTTTTCTTGCTATATCCCACTTAGCATTCATTTTTGAACCCGTAATGCTTTTTAATTCTCTTCTTTTCTTGTTTTTCTTCTTGTTTGTTTATATCATATATCATCTTTCAGGTCAAAAATATAGAAAATACATATTGCTATTTTCTTCTATGCTCTTTTATGCCAGTTGGGATTTTCTAAATTTTGAAAATCCAATTCCTCGTTTTTTTACTCACTTTTTAATAGTAATTTGTATCAATTATCTTTTTATATTAGGCATAGAGAAAAATGAGAAAAAGGAAATTAAAAAGATCTTCATGGTTTTATCCCTTCTCTTTAACTTAAGTAATCTTGCTTTTTTTAAATATTTTTACTTTTTATTTGAGATTGTTAGTAGTATCACTGGAAACCCGGAATGGCATACAAATGCGAGGGCAAATATTCAAATTATTCTCCCAATTGCTATTAGTTTTTATAGTTTTCAAATCATTGCTTTTGTTGTTGATAAGTATAGAGGCGAGATACCTGAGCACACAACCTTTGTTGAATTTAGCTTGTTTATTTTTTTCTTTCCCCAACAGTTAGCAGGTCCAATTTTAAAAGCAAATGAATTTTTTCCAAGACTCCACACTCCTAAAGAAGTCACAAAAGAGGATGTGGAAATTGGTTTGTACTACATTTTACTTGGAGTAATTAAAAAGGGTATATTTGCCGATAGTTTGGCGTATGCTATTACACCTATTTTTGCGAATCCATCTCAGTACAATGCTATCAGTCTTTTCTTGGCGATTGTGGGATTTCTGTTTCAGTTGTGGGGCGATTTTGCCGGATACTGTGATATTGCAATTGGATGTGGGAAGCTCTTGGGTTTTGATCTCCCGAATAATTTCAATCGACCATTTTATAGCGTTCGATTTTCCGAGATGTGGCTACGGTGGCACATAACACTTTCTCGATTTTTACGGGACTATATTTATTTTCCGATGGGTGGCAGTAAGTATGGAGAATTTCGGACAACCTTCAATTCTGCTTTCACAATGGTGATTGCTGGTATTTGGCATGGGGCAAACTGGAACTACATTCTCTGGGGAGTGGTTATCGCGACAAGTCTCATCTTTGAAAGGCAGATTTTGGATAGATTCGAGTGGTGGAAACAGAAGAGTGAAGGGAGAGATAAATTTTTAAAGAATTGTGTGATCTTATTGTTTTGGTTGGTATTGAGTATCATTTTTAGAGCAAATCAATTGTCTGATATACCTATATTTTTAGAAAGAATGTTTAGTTTTTCAGGTGGTCAAAAAGTGAACTATGATGAGTTAGTATTTATACCTATAATCATGATGGCTATGCAATACTATGAATATACTCCAGCTATGCTTACATGGATACAAAAACGATTTTGGATGGTTGCAATCCCGACTTCTGTAGTACTGCTCTTTTTGCTCTCAGAATTAGGTAATAAACAGGTACAGTTTATTTACTTTCAATTTTAATATGAAAAAATACTTATTATACCCCCTCTATATTTTTCTTTTTGTATTTCTTTTGGACAAGCTTTTTTATATTCCCGAGATAAGAGAATTATTTGTTAAAAATAATTATAATTTTTATGATATGATTTTTAATTTTGAAGATTCTTTTTATGATTATCATTTAGAAAAGTGGAAAAAAAAGGGATTCTCTGAAGAAGAAATTTTTAAAAGTTCATTGGTATTTATCGGAACTTCGAGAAGTGAAACTTTTAGAGAGTACACAGAAAAAGATATCATTAATAATCCCTTTATTAGGGATCAGAATAAAATTTTAAATAAGCCGGTGATAGCTCACTTTATGAGAGCTGGAACTGTATTTCATATCTATCAGCTCTTTGAACATGTCACAGAGAAATACCCCAAGGATGTGGTGTTTGCTCTGGAAGTGAACTATGGTGGCTTAAATGAAAATTCTTATATAAGACAGAGAAAGGATGCTGAAAATTTAAAGTGGTCTAGCTTTAAGGAAATTTATCCCATGCTAAGCACAGGGCAGATATTGAGTTTTGTGACCTCTAGATTGTTTGTATTGAATTTATACTCTGTTTCTTTGACAAAGCCATTTCAGAAAAATAAGGATCAATCTCCAGAGGATTTAATAAAGGGATTATTTGTTTTGGTAAAGCAATATGTAGCTACCAAAACAGACAATGCATCTGGATTTACGTTAGAAGGAAATTTAGAAGGAGAGGAAAGCTCTGAAGTAAAGAATAATTATAAATTATTTATAGATAATTTTATGAATACTCTTTACTATAAGTTTAAGGTTAGTAATACAGATGATTTACTTTTTAAAAAAATGATTCAATCTGCAAAAGAAAAAAACCTAAAAATAATATTTTATCGTCCTAAAATTCATAAAGATCTACGTAAAGAAACAGATTTAAAATTCAAAGAGGCTGAAGAAAAATATTTTCAAGATATCACTTCTATTTTAAATCAAAATGGATATTCATTTTATGATCTTGAAAAAGAAGGGGAAATCAAATGTGCCTATTTTCGGGATCCCAGCCATTTATCTAAAACATGTATTCCAGAGATTATAGAAAAATTCAATAAGGTATATACTAATGAAAAGTAAATTTAGTAAGCAAAATTTATATAAATTATGTTAGAATATGAATTAGAAAAACTAGATTACTTCGAGTTATTCTCACTTAGGGAAGAAATCGAAAAAAGTAAAAAGCCTAAATTTAAAATATTAATTTTAGCAGATTGTGCTACTCAACAAATAACTATTATTTTGAATGTACTTTTTTCTTTGAATCACTTAGAGGTCGATATAAAAGAAGCAGGATTTGACTCAATT
>CANGZW010000161.1 GCA_947458405.1 Leptospiraceae bacterium | reverse complement strand
TTCTCTCTGAAACAAGAAAAACTTGGAGTACTTTGTGAGTTGTTAAGACAGAACCCAAGAAATCTTTTACATCTTTTTGGTTTCCTTCTCCTCCTTCTAGCCATCGCACTAGAAAAGGATCTCTCGCCATGGTTGCGGAAATTGCGATTGCTCTGTGTACGTTTTCTACTGTTTTCAATTCAATTGTGCTTATCAAGTAGGGGAGTTCGTTCTCGAATGCTCGATTTCGGAGATCAGCCTTTGTTAGGTTATAGTTAGTGTAAGTAATTAGAGAAAAAGTAATACTAATTAGCAAGGCAAAGCTTGCAATTAATTTGTATTTTATACTTTTTTCCCAAAAATACTTCATGGGATCGTTTCAAAGGTGTAATGAATCTTCGCATAACTTCGGGGAGTCTTTGCTACTCTACAATATTTTTCCAGAGATAAATCGATTGCTTTGTTGGTATTCATTATGATGGAATTACCCCCGGGATTCGTAGCTTCCATTCGAAATGGACTATCTAATTTGCGTACCTGAATTTTCATTCGTCTTATTTTAATCGGGAAGGAGAATGATCAACTTTTTCATTTTTCCCAAAGAGTATTTGAAATGAATTAAGTGTAACAGTTAAGGAACCTAAGGTCATTCCCACACCAGAGGGAGAAGGGACACTGAATCCTCTTTCTATAAATTTAGTGATGTGTATGGTGATTTTTAAATCATTTAGAATTCAACTACTTCTATCTTGAATGGCTTGAAGTCACCATAGTTTTTTGTGACGAGCTTTAAGTTCTGAGTGTGTGCTCAGAGAGAATATTGGTATCGAGTAGGTAGATAGAATTCATAGATTAAAGAGAAGAATCCCTACCGGTTGAAGAATCTCTCCAGCTAGAAACTTCTTTATCTGATAAAGTAAACTTTTTGAATTCATCCGACGCACGTAAGGTTTTCCATGAATCTGTGAATTTCCTACGTTTTCCTTTTAATGCTTCATATTCTTTTGTAGAAACTAAATAAGCTACTATCTTTCCGCGTCTGGTAATGGGTATGCTAGGATTCGATTCAAGAGAATGTACTAATACGGGTAGATTGTTTTTTGTATGTGCAATACTATAACTTTTTTCTGTTGTATTAATCATATAGCTATTTAGATGGCTATATGATTAATACGTCAAGTTTAATTTATGAAAAAATATGTGTATGCCTTGAGAATAGGGAGTGAGTTCTTCAGATAAATAGTGTAAGAGAAAAGTTTTATTTATACTACTCATATATTTATATTAAATTTTAATTTAATAAACTTTAGAAGTTTCCATTAAAAAAAGAAAAAAGGAAATCAGAATAATTTTCAGATATATCTATTTATTTAGTATTTTTTATTGATCTCGGATTAAGTAGATACGTATCAATTATTCCAATACCCTTGAGATACGTAGCCTCTGAGAGAAAAAATCCTTCTTTATCTGTAACCTTATCCAGAAAAGATTTTGAAACATGAATATGATCGGGAAGACAGCTAGATTCTAAACGACTTGCAAAATTCACCGAAACACTCCATAGATCATAAGCAAATTTAGTAAATCCAATTACACCAGAAACAACAGAACCTCTATGTACTCCGATTCTAATTTTAAGTTTTAGATTTAGTTTCTCATTGATATCTTTAAAAGAATGGAAAATTGCCTTTGCAAAGGATAAGGCATCATCTACATGATTTTGATTATCATCTGGAGCGCCTGCGACAGCCATATAAGAATCACCTATAATTTTTATCTTTTCTATTCTATGCACTATTGCCAATCTATCGAAATCGGAGAATATTTCATTTAAGATATAAACCAATCTTTCTGAATCCAAATTTTTCGATAATTCCGTAAACCCCACTATATCAGCAAAAATGATAGAAACATCCTCATGAGAAGAAGAGATAAGACCTTTCGATTTTTTTAACTGTTCAGATATAGTTTTAGGAAGTATATTTAATAATAAACCCTCTGATTTTTCTCTTTCTAATTTTAAATTAACTGTCAATTTATAAATATTGATGTAAGTAGTATCTATTACAATAGAAAATATAGTAAATATAATTATAAAAGTAAATAAAAAGAAACAATAAATATATACTTCTTTTAATATATAGTTCTCTTTACTGAATAAGAATAAGATTATTATCTGGAGGATGGAGAAAATCAAAGCATGAAAGAATTTTCTTTTGTAAGAATAGGGAACTAATAAAAACCAGGGTATATAGATATATATTAGAAAAGACCAATAAGGAATAGTAAATCCTCCCCCGAGGAGAACTATAACACTACTGCCAAGAGATGCCCCGTAGAATATACAGAAACATATAATATTATTGAGCATTCTGGTATTCTTTTTAATTTGAAGTAAAAGAAATAAAAATAGTAAATAAAAAGAAACACCCAATCTCGTATAGAGAATAGATTCAAGGTTGGGAAGATTGAGAAGTAAATCTAATCCATAAAAGATAGTGAAATTGAAAGCACCGAAGAGAGAAATCCATTTATTATATGTAAAAAAAGATGATTCTCTGAAAGTAATGTAATCAATATTTTTTTCTAAGTTATGAAATTCTTCTATCTTTGAATTTGGAATAGACATTTTAAAATATTATCGACAGGCTATGTACTTTTAGAAAGTAGGAGTATAGATTCTATTTCTAAAAATTCAATTCCAACCTCAATTGTTTTTTAGCTTCTTCATTTTTTCTCGGAGGACAAAAGGCTTGGATTTGTTTAAATTCTCCCATGTAGGTACTAAAAGTACCAACACTTATCGAATGTAAATCATCACATCCAACGCAGTATGCTGTCAAGGTACCACTTCCACTAAAGGGACTACCTGTTCCAGAGAAAATATAATATTTCTGATTTGTTATTTCACATGTTCCTGTAAGTCTAGTTTCCAATTTGTATGACTCTAAAAGACCACCCAAACCAGCTCGAAATACTACGTAGTGTCCAATTCTGAATCTATCAAAATAGAGATGATAGTACTCTTTATTTTTTCGAATCAGATCTAAGTTTTCTATTAGAAATGGTATTCTCTCTAAGTAGGCAAATGTTTTTTCGCTTTCTTTAATTCGCTCTTCATGTTTAAGTTTGGCAACATAGCTAGAGAAGAAGGATCGAAAAAGATAATCACTCACTTCAACTTGGTTGTCTATAATAGTTATATGATTGTCTCTAATTAGAGATTTATGAACCCATGTAGTAACTCCATCTAAATATAAAAGTTCATACTTATCTTCGGTTTCTGATTGAATCTTTAATTTTACACTCTCCATAAAAATTCCTCCAAGCATTTAAATCCTATGGATTCAAAATGATTCAAAAGTAATTTGAATGGACGGTATCTATATCATTTTAGAATTCTAGGATCTCTACTTAGTATATCAATTCTATAAGGAAAAAATTGCATGAATTGATTTTTTTTAGGGTTTTCCAATTAAAAATGTGATTCATCTTAAGTATAAATTATTTTATCCCCTGACAACTTTTGATTGTTAAATCAGTTAATACGTTTTTTCCACTTAAGATCTGATTTTTTGTCGAATTGTAGAGGAATTCTAGTGCATTGTAAGTACTAGAGTAATCTTCTTTTGTAGTACTTTGGATTTTTGGAAAAACTTTAGATGCGTAGTACAATTTGATGCAATTTATTTGGAGTTCCTTATTCCAGGAGGGGAGGTACTCTTTTTCAATCATGATATTTTTATCCGATAGGTTTGTGTATTCTTTAGAAATATATGGTGTAACATTAGTTTTCTCTTGTTTGTATCGAGTAAAGACCTTCTCATGGGTTTTAAAGCTAGAGGCAAATTCTTCTAGTTTGTTGGAGGAATACAAAAGTTGATTTTTTTCTCCACTCAACAAAAGATAAGTTGTATATAGGCTATCTTTGAATTCGGTATAGATTCGTTTTCCTTCGGTAGAGGATAAAATGGGAGCAGGTTGGTTTACGGAAGATTCCCAGAAGGGAATTGTCTCTTCTTTAAGATTGCTTATACTCCAAATAGAAATACGTTGTAAGCTATTATAATTTTCAATGATATCTACTTCTAAAGGGAGAAGATAGACTAGGTCTTTATAAAAAGATAAGGAGAGACTCTCTGGATTAATTTTTTTATCTAAGGCATATTTTTCTGCACTTTTAAATTTCTCTTCAGCAGATTTATAATTTTTTTGTTTTAAAAATAGCAGACCGTCATACATAAAATTATTAAAAAAGTTTGCTTCTGATGGATTCTCCTCTACATTCTTTCTTTCAATCTCGTTTACTACTATTTTAGGAGGTAATTTTGAAAAAGGTAGCTTTGTATTAGAAATTCCCGTTCCACCAACTGGGGGAGCGGATGAATCATTGATGGTATAGAGAGGATTTTTAATTTTTTTAATAATTTCTTTTATGTAGTACGATTTTTGGGATTCAAAGAAAGAGAGACTAAAAGTAGATTTTATTCCCACTTCAAAGGTCTCTGCACTACGGGATGTCAGTTTGAGAGTGAGATTAGTTTTATTAGCGGTGATCTTAAAATCACCCGTCATCAATTCTTCTGTATCATAGGCATTGGCTATCTCTCTCAGGCATATTGTTTCATCACATCCCAAGAGCTGTTGTTTTTTTAGCTTTTCGGTGGAGTTTTTAATGGTATCTTCGTCTATGAGAGAGTACTTTCCATCCATTGAAATTGCATCCTGTAAGGACTTTCTAAACCCAGTAGCTTTCTCTTTGTCTAATTCGGAGGAATTGAGTATCATTAGATAGATTTTTGTGGGATTTGAAAAAATCGGAAAGGCTAGAAAAAAAAGAATAATGAGAAAAAATATAGGTTTTATTTTCATGTCAAATTCTACTTTTTTTTGGGAGGGGATGTTGTATTACTTTCTGGTAAAAGATCAGATTGGGGAGGAGGGTCTGCGGGCTCTTTCCATAGGGACTTGAATTTGGATGACTTATTTTCATCTATTGAATTACAATTTAGTAAAAATAAGAATAGTGTAAATATAAGTAAGTAACTATTCATCAGTTCATTTCCTTTCTGGTGGATTCCAAAATTTTATCCAAATCAGGAGAGGAATACTCTTTTTCTCGTTTTAGGATTTCCTCCGACTCTTGCAAAAGAGATATACCACGCTCTCTGGCTTTTTGAGATTCCTGTGGAATAGAGCGACCATTCATCCTAGCAAATACAAATTCTGCCTTTGCTGTATCGCAATTTGTTTTAACCTTGTTTTCTACGAATCGCTTGGCAGTGAGATCATTTTCTTTCAACTTTTTATCTAATGATTCTATGGCAGAATTCAATTTAGATTTATCATCAATTGATTTGTCCTCTAGAAACGAAAATGCTTTTTTGTAATTCTCTTTGGCAGGAAAAAACCTTGTATTTCTAAATTCATTGTCTCCCCTAGTTTCGTAAATTCTAGAAATACGTAATATAAGTGGAACCTGTTTTTCGCTTGGACGATATTTTAGAGGAATGGAGTTAAATTGATAGTAGAGATTTTCGTATGACAAAAGTGATTTTTCTTCGGAAAGATTATTTTGAGAGTAAATTTCATCAATTTCTTTGATTTTTTTAGCGAAGTAACGGGAATAACTCCCTAAGATCTTAGAATAGAGAACTTCTCGCAAAGGAGCTATTATGATTACCTCTTTAGAGAGTGTTTCCTCGATAGAATCAAGTATCACAGTAATTGCCTCTGCGGATTCTTTATCTTTACTTTCTTTTCGAAGAAGGAGAGCCGATTCTATGGGCTCATTTAAAAGCTCCCAAAGGATTCGATTGCGTGGATTTGTGGATGGAAGGTAGAGATCATTGATGGACTTTTCTTTAGCGGATTCAATTCCTAGATCCCCCAGATCGGTGAATGTGGGAGGGGCATTTTTCCGATTGATGGTATAGTTTTTTTCGATTAATTTTTTGGCGGATTCATTTAAGAAATAATCCATTTGTGATACTTCAAATTCTTCATTCACTGTAGATTCTGTAGTTTGTGCATACGTCAATTCATCCTTTCTTACTTTTTTCAAATCAAATAGGAGTTTAGTGCCCGTTTGTGTGACAATTCCCGAAATTAAATCCCTGGCATCAATTGCTTGTGATATTTCTTGGATACAAATTTCTTCACTACAGCCCGCCAACTGGAGCTTTTCCAGTTTTTTGGATAAATCTTGAATACTATCATCATCCATGATTTTAAATTTCCCCGGATAGATTTTGAGAATAGAAAGCAAAAGTCCATTGCGAACTTTTTTCTCTAGATCTTTGTCTGTATTACCCTTAACTTTGAAATGGAAGATATAGATTTTTTCTTCAGCAGAGAGGGTAGAAAAAGAAATCGTTAAGAGAGAAAGTAGTACAATCAGAGACAAAATTCTGTTTCTAAGGTTAAAATATAAGTCTGTAAGATGATTGGAATACATAGAAAAAATTTGACTTTATTTCCATTATTTCGTCAACAATAAAAACTAAACTTGAGTATACAATAGAGGATCAATCAATTGAAATAATTTAAACGAATAAGAAACTATTTGTAACTACTCAGCGAGTTTGGAATTAATCCAAAAGACTAAATTTCTTTTTAATTAAAATTTTTCTTTAATCTTAGGATCTCTCTGTTACTTTTTTCTTCTCTTTATGGAAAGAGAAGAAAAAAGGTTCCAAAAAAGAAGAGAAACCCGGACGTTCGTGGAGCCGGTCCCCGAGTAGGGACATCTTTAAGTCCCGTATCGAGGGGAAACCTCCGGGGTGTTGTATTACTCTATAGTTACTTAAAAAACTTACCTTGCAAACTGAAACGAACCAAAGTTAAATACATAGAGAATAGATTCTAATATTGGAGGCTTCTGTTTTTTGCACGTATCAATAAAGGATCGTAATCTACAAAAGAATTCTCCACTCTGAGAATTTCTAAAACACCCAGATATTTTATTCTTTTCTTTAAACAT
>CANGZW010000160.1 GCA_947458405.1 Leptospiraceae bacterium | reverse complement strand
TAATTGTAGTACGATCTTTCAAAAAACCATTTCTCTTTGCCTTTAGTAAGTATGATTCAAGTTTATTAAAAAATCTTTCTTTGCTAGAATAATCCGCAGGATACATAAATGGTTGTATTGCAACAATATTCGCATAATTTTTATCGCTTCCTGCTGAAGAAATATAAGTGTCATCGACTTTACTCAAAGAAATTGTATTATATTCATTACCGGATAAATTGTGATACATAGCATCAAAGTAAAGGTAACCTGATAGTAAAAAAACAAATATAAAAAAAGGTATTCGAATCAAATAATCCACTATTTAAACCTCGATAAATACTTAGAAACTGCTTCTAGCATATACTCTGAATAAAATGTTTCCGGTTTGAATGTTTTGATATCTACCCATTCAAAAAAGTCATGTTCATCAGAAATTTTAATATCCCCTGAAATATATTCACAATCATATCCCAGTATTACACATGGATGATTTCCTAAATTGACTCTATGCTTATGTATTAGGACTACTTCTTCTGAAATTTTAATTTTCATTGAATTGCCTAACTCTTCTTCTAATTCTCTCTTTAAACTAACAATCCAATCTTCAAAAAATTCATCTTGATTCATTCTGCCACCGGGTAAATCACCTTCCCCCGATTTTTTATCCCGCATAACTAATAGAAGATTCCCTTTTCTAATAAATGCTTTTTGGGTAATTTGAAAGAAACCATGGTCACTCATATTTTATTTCCCCATTCGTCAATTTCACTGTCTATAGCATACAAACCTGGTTTGGGAAGCTGTCCAGTTTGAAATTGGTGAACCAATCCCAGACTAACAGTAGTGAGTTGTCGAATTATCATGTCCATAGTTTCAGTGGGGACACCGTAGAAAAGAAAATTTACAGGGGTTAAATCACTTAATAGGTAAAACTGTTTCTCTATGGTTATGCCATTTTTTTCGATAAAAAATTTGACTATTCCCCCCTGATCTATGTTTGACTGGGGATCTCGAATTCTTTCAAATTTTAAAGTGACTGGAATTCCTGAAATTTTAGGTTCTTTATCGAGCGCCAAACCGTTGATATACTGGATCAATTCGCTAAATTCGGCAGTTTTTGTGGAACCGGATGCAAACAGAATTTTTTTGGGCTTTCCATTGAGTAAAATTTCTTCAATTAAATCTTTCTTTAAGATCGAATCCCCAATTACCCCTATAAATAATTCGCAATCCAAAAATTTACCCTTGGGAATTTCAGTGAGTTTTTGATAACAAAATACATTCTTATCTATTTCCTTGTATTTTATATCCACTTTTATTAATTCATTGTTGCTAGGATGCATTCTTCCTTTTTCTAGAAAATTTACAAGAAAGCTCCCAATGTTTCCATGAGATCCAAGAACGATTGTTTTTCTGCGCGAAAGAACCATTCCCTGACCATGTAAAATTGATTCAATGGCACTAAGTATGGAATGGGCGACTTCTTGAGACTCCTCAACAACTTTATTTTTAGAAATAGCTATCGAATATGTTGGTAAAAATAAATTATTTTTAGTTTGTATTACTTTTAAAAGTCTATCATATCCATTTCGGGTATGCTCTACACTTCCTACTAAAATTGATTTTAAATAATCAGAAAATTTTCCTGTAAAATCTGTTTTTAATAAGTTCATCTCAAAAACTTCTTTAGCACTTACATCCGATAACGCCAGCTCTTGAAAATAAGGAGATATATAGCCCCCATCCTCAATTATTAGAACTTTCTTGCCTTCTTTTCTTGTCTTTTCTGCAAATAATAAGAAAAAATAAGAAGATAGAAATTTCATAGCATCATAAAAAGATAGTTTCTTGTCTTCTAGGTAATCAACTAAATCAGAAAAATGTGATACATCGCTATATGCTCGAGATAAAATGAAATAATCTTTTTTTTCAGCCGTAGTACTTTTCGAAAGCCCTGTTGAAAAAAAATTAGTCGGTGGAATTTCTAGTAGTACGTCTAGATAAGCAGAAGGAACAATTCCTCCATACTTTACAAACATAACATTTAGATCTTCTACATTTAATCTTCTAAAAACTTCTATTAAGGCAAGAATTTCTGATGTTATATGGTGAATTAAAAAGATTTTAATATTAGAAAAATCTAAATTGGAGTCAATTTTATTGGCTACACTTTCAAGATAGGGCATTCTTGCGAGGTACATATCTAAGTTAACTGTTCTCTTTTTTATATTAACTGAAATATTTAAAACTTTAGATAATCTAGTGAGATACAAATATGTTTTAAAATTTCCAATTTTTATTGAGATAACTTCCCCATTTTTTAGAAGATTTGTGATTACAGAATCTTCAAGTGATAAAAATATTTTCTTAATAGATGCAGTGCGAATATTTTTATTTGCAGATTGAATAAATCCTGAAAAGTTTGAATCCCATATAAAATTGATTTGTTCTATTATACCTAGACTAGTTTTAAGTAATTGTTCAAATATATGTCCTTGTATAATATTTTCCTCAATATATTGAAAATGTCCTTTTTTACTGGCACTTTGAATTTTTTCAGAAATGGAATCGGCTAGTTTTGAACTTCCCTCTATGTATGCCCGTGAAGATAAATCATCCACAATTACATGAGGAAAATCTTTGAGATGAAAGGTGGATTCCCTATGGTCTTCTATAGTGAGTCTAAAAAAATAGTCTTCTTTTTCTCTTTCATTTTGCACTCGTTCTAATATAATATTATAATCAATATCCTTACTTTCACTGTGAAGATGGAAGGGAAATACTAAAGCCTTCGAATTTGAATAAATTTTTGTGTAGTACTCTGGATGGATAACACTTCCCCATAGAGGTCTTTGAAAGGTACCAAAAACAGATCTCAGGTGATCTTGAAATTCATCCTTAAACAAAAGAAAATTATTCAGAACACCTCTCTTTGAGTAAATTTGGATGAATTTTACATTCATTTCAATTAATTCTGGATTGATATTTGGATTTATTTTGTACAAAAAGGAAACATCACCGGGAAGATTTTCAACAATCTCTAAAACTTGATCCCCCAATATACGTGCAACTACAGAGAGACCCGTAAAAACTCGTAAATCGGAAATATCTATTGTATAGACATTATCTTCTCGAACTAAACTGATACCAAAAGAAGTTTGGATTGAATTATTATTCATCAAATTTTACGATTACCTTTATTGAATCACTCTCTTTGGCTTTTAAAAAAGCAGCTTCTAAATTATCGCTCATAAATTCATGGGATATCATATTTTTCGAAAGATTTTTAGCTAATCCTGGATTTTTATCCAACATATCCAATGCTAAATGAAAGTCTCCACATCTCGAAGAGCGAAGATTTCCCCCTGTAAAAATAAAATTTAAAAATGGGTTAGTAGAATCTTCCCCTTTGAGAAGTATTGCACCACGGGGACGCAATAGCGATTCTTCAGAATTGGGATCAGGTCGTAATACGAAGTCAATTTCTTGCGTATTAGATACTATTGCTAAATCAAATCTGGGAAGCCTATCTTTAAAAATATCTGATTGTAAAATACCATATAGTTCAATTACATCGGATGTTGAGAAAACTTTGAATTTTTCGTCTAATTTTATCTTATCTATTAAAGAAGGTGATACATAAATAATTTCATTCTGACGATTTTCCCCTTCCCAACAAAAATTTAAGTTAGGCTCATTGAAAGGTAAGATTGATATTTCATCTACAACAAGTTCGGTCATTTTTTTAATACCACAAACAGTTTGACCGTTCGTAGATTTGAGATGAACTTCTTTTTTTGAATATTTTAATGCGTCTTCAAATCCGAGGGGATTGGCAGTTGTATCATACACAATATCATATTTTTTATTTAGATCTAAAGAGTTCTTTCTTAGGTCAATTGCCTCATCAGCCCCTAAGTTAATAGATAATTTCAGAAGGTGATCATGTCTGGCTAAAGAAACGATTTTAAAATTTATACCGGAG
The DNA here is from genome assembly GCA_947458405.1 of Leptospiraceae bacterium. GTDB lineage: Bacteria > Spirochaetota > Leptospiria > Leptospirales > Leptospiraceae > JACKPB01. Next base: position 3,056 of record CANGZW010000160.1, on the reverse strand, counting down.
GATTTTCTATATATTGAGAGTGCTCCAATAATTAAAGATCCTAATCTACGTGGTCCGAGAACAGCAACTGTAGAATTTTCTTGAGGAGGGGAAGAAATAACAGCCTGTAGTGCCGCTGAAAATGGTTCAGTTAAAACAGCAGTATTTGCATCTATACCCAGAATTTCTACCATTGCATTTTTTGGTGCTAATATATAAGGTCCAAACCCCCCCGGGAGTCTATCTATACCGAGAACCATACGGGAAGGGCTATGAGTGGATAATCCTGTATTACAGAATGAATCCAATTGTTCTGATCCTCTTGCCTGTAAGGTATCGTTGATTTCAACAGCATATAATTTCTTCGTACTTGGATCTTCTGCTATAAGTTCGTGACCGATTATTTGTGGGAGTGGAAATGGTAAAAATCTTCTGTCAATGTCTGTGGAACAAACTCCGCAGGCTTTTGTTTTTAAAAGTCTATAACCCTTTGATAATTTAAGATAGTTTTCTCCATTTCTAGTTATATCCCAGCCCATTAACTCATCGCCTTCAAAAATATACTCAGAGGGAATAAATGTATCTTGGGATGTATATTCCATCGCGTGAAATATCTGTTTCATATTAACTTACCTGCTTTGCATTAAGAATAGTAAAAAAATTGATAAAATGAAAAATATTAAATTTAAGAAGAAACTTTTTTTTAATTCTTCCCTTTCTTTCGTATCTACAAGATAAGATGTAAGAAACACAGATAGATAGCCACCTAAATGAGACCAGTGTGCTACATTATCATTGGTAAATAAATTTGAAAAATCAGAATAAATCATCATCCATGAAATTAAGAAAACTGGAAAAGGAATTTTTTTATTTAAAACCTTGATGGAATAGGGAGACAGAAGCCCTGCAACTGCCGCGATACCACAGATTGCCCCGCTAGCTCCCACAGTGGGAATTGCACTATTTTGACTCATGATTCCTCTTGCAAAAGAATCTCCAAATCCTGAGACAATTCCTGCTATACTATAGTACATTATCCATTTTCCCTGTCCAGTTTTGGCTTCTGCCGCCCTGCCCAAAAAAAATAAGAATAGTACATTAGAGAAAAGATGCCCGAATGAGGCATGATTGAGAGTGGATAGAAACCAATTTACAGGATTAAATTTACCCGGATAGGAATAAAAATAAATATACTGGGATGAATGTGATACGAAACTATTTATAAAAAAATAGGAAAAAATCAATCCAATACTGACAAAAGTAGTTAATGGAAATTCCCAAAAAAACTTAGTCAATATCTATTTTCCCTTGATTTTGTTGACTCTATCTTTGATCGCATACGTATGCAAACCTTCATGAAGACTCATCACCCAAAGAAAATTAAATAAATTCAAAAGACCGAAGGCAGGATGTTCAACCCCTCTAACTTCTAATTCAGATATTGTTTTTCCAGTTAAATTTTCTTCTAATTTTTTCATTGATTTTTCGAGAAGGGGAAGAAGCTCATTCAGTGAATAATTATTTAGGGGAGAAATATTTTCAGGATTTTTAAAGCCGGTAGGTCTTGCCAGACCAATTCGCATCTTTCTAAAATCTAAGTCTTTTTGTTCGCCAACATCAAATCCAATTTTGGCAGACAATACTGCTGGAATCATTCTTGCCACATTCCACTGGGAAATATAAAGGTGTTCTCCCACCTCAGAAATTGACCATTTGCCTTCAGGTCTCGTTTTTAATTGGTCATCATTCAAAAGTGTGAGATGATCGGTGGCTTCCTTTCTATTGGTTCTCCAGATTTGAAGGATTTCTTCGACGGAGGTTAGTTCTGTTGGCAGTTTTTCTTTCATGCTTCCTTTATCCTGTGGGCGGAAAATATTTCAAACCTGATTTTTTGTTCTAAAAAAAAGAAAACGTGTTTCATTTTTAAATAATACCTCTCAACATGTTTTAAGAAACCCCTTCCAAAGGCTACTTAAAGGATAGATTTCCAAAAAAAGAAATGAATAATCAAAGCAGTTTTTATGAGGAATAAAATCATTTATGTCAAATCTTGATATACACTATTTAATTGAAAATTTTAGAAGAATTACAGAGACTACCTCTATTAAAGTTTATGAATACTTCGGTAAAAATGATAAATATAGAGCCGATGAAATTGCAGTTAATGTGATGCGTGATGAGCTCGGAAAGCAAACTTTTAAGAGTCAAATTATAATCGGAGAAGGGGAAAAAGATAAGGCACCTATGCTTTATGAAGGTGAAATTTTGGGAAATGGAGAAACTACTATTGACTTAGCAGTAGATCCTTTAGAGTGTACTACAAATTTTTCAAAAGGACTACCCAACTCAATGTGCATTATTGCTTTTTCGGAAAATGGCGGTATGGTAAAAGTTCCTGGAACCTACATGGAACAATGGATAGCCGGACCTTCTATGAAAACTCCTTTTGAGCCTGATGCAACTTTAAAGCTCAATCTTGAGAAATTATCTGATTCTCGAAAAAAGAGTATTAAAGATTTGATTATTGTAGTACAAGATAGACCCCGTCATGAGAAACTTATTCAAGAATTAAGAAATTTAAACTGTAGTATTACCTTAATTGATTCAGGCTCAATTACCGCCGCTTTGGATATATGTATGGAGTTTGGACACTATGATGCAATGATTGGAACTTATGGAGCACCGGAAGGATTAATCTCTGCCCTTATTGCAAAAGTGACAGGTTCTGAAATGAAGGCAATTCTGCGACCTCATGAAGAAAAGTATTTATTAAAGTGGAATGAAGAGGGATTTTCAGATAACCAGATCTTAGATAAAAATGATTTGATTAAAGGAAAAATTTTAGGTATTTCAGCTACCTGTATTTCAACAAATTTATTTATGAAAGGAATACAAAAAATAGGAAGTAAATTTTTTGGTCAGACAATGACATTGAGCCCTAAGGGTTATGATATTCATGATTTCGCCACTTGGGAGTAATAGATGGCTGATGTTTTAATTAATAACGATTATTTATTTGGGAATATAATTTTAGAAGCCATACCCCATCCGGGAGGATATTTAGGATTTATCCTTCG
>CANGZW010000159.1 GCA_947458405.1 Leptospiraceae bacterium | reverse complement strand
GGTACATCATTTTTGGTAAGTTCTTTTAGGATTTTGATACCATTTAATTGATCATCTGTTAATTTATAAGGAAGTTCGTTTAATATTTTCTTTGCTGTTGGAGATTCAGGAATCGGCCAAAGAATTCTTTTTACTTTTTCTCTTTTCTGTTTTTTAAACTCCATTAATAAGGAAAAATAGTACAATTCTTCATAGGCAAATCTTCTTTTCGCATTGATTAATGCCTCCATAGAAGTAGGAAAGTGAATTTCTTCAAAGGCTTTTTCCCTTCTTAATAGATTTCTTTTTTGAAGAATTTCTTCCGGTAAGACTTCCTGTATTTCAATTTTCCCCTTTGCGAAATCATCTAAAACCAATCTAACAAGATTTCTAAAACCTTTGGAGTCTAAACCATCTTCTTTTAGAGTTTCATTTGAAGGGTAGAGTGGTATGATTCTTCCAGCATGAGTAAGATCCGACTCTTCTACTTCTGATTCCAAAACTTCAAATTCTGGGTGAACTATTTGCATTCCACGAAAATACTCTAATTTACCCGAAATAACCAATAAAGATCCGGGATGAATTATTTTTTTGAAAAAATGTATACCTTTAAAAAAAACAAGGGAAATCTGTTCTCCTCTTTTTGATTTAACACTCACAACCAGTCTACTTTTTTTTCCATGGGCGAGAAATGAATCAATAACAGTTACCAATAATGTAACTATTTCCCCCTCCTTTAGAAATACTTCATTTGAAAAATTTCTATCTAGGTATTTTCTGGGAATGTAGTACAGTAAATCTGAAATAGATTTTAATTGAATTGACTCCAGAGAAGCAGTTCTCTTCGGACCAATACCTTTAATAATTGAAATGGGAGATTCTAGGGTAATCAAAATTTTACTAGATATCTAAGGAGTCTTTTATGAATTCTGAAGAATCTTTTGTCATACCTAAGTAACAATATTTGCATCCATAGATATGAACAGATTTTTTCTTCCCGGGTGCCACGTTTTCATCCATACTTGCAAATAAGTATTCATTTTGTTTCAATGCTGATCCACAGGCAGGACAGATTCTGGGTCTCGGAACATTGTCATCCCATCTTTTATTAAAAACTTTCTTAGGATCTGCTCCCTTGAATGCATCTTCCTTTTTTTCTCTCTCTTTCTTTTTCTCATCGAGATCTTTTTCTGATGATTGAAAGAGAAAATTCAATATAATCCCAACACCTATTGCTGTAATAATGATTGTTATCAGTGGAATCATTATTATTTTTTAAGATATGAATTAATTTTTTCCACAACTGTACCCGGAATTTTAGAGCCACCATCTTCGATTCTTTCCATGTATTTTTTAAAAGAGTAGGAATGAGAGTTAGAGTTTATTAATCCTTCAAAACAGTCTGCTATAGAATTTTCTATTTTCTTGCAAAGTTCTTCATCGGACTGTAATCTAGATTCATAACTATGTAAAAGTTTTCTGTTTACACCTCTGCATACCGATCTATAGAATCCAAATTTAATCAAAGCCATTGAATCAAAATTTCTAATTTTTATATCGTAATCTAATTGATTTAGATTTATACAATCTACAATCTGAATGGGATAAGAATGGGATGAGTATTCATACACCAGAGAATTTATTAATAAATTTTTATATATATTTAAACGAGAACAGTTTTCATGATCACAATCTCCAATTCTTCCTGTATCACAATTCATGTAGATTACCACATCTGTATCTGAGTGTTCAAGCGCCTGGCCAAAATTAACTGAGCCCATCATGTCAAAAGCAACTTCATCTCCAGATGTTTGTATTACTTCTACAAATCGTTTAAAGTCATCTATTCTTTTTCTGGAGATAGGAGTCTCTCTGGATCTAAAAAATTTTTTTAGTCCATTGAACTCTTTTATGGTAGGATGATCTTTGAATCGAATTATTCCCATACTATTTCCTCAAAAAATCCTCTTTAGAAACTATAGAATTAGGATTTTCATAAATGCAATTTAGTTCATTTTCAGTATCTATGGAGAGTAAACAGGCTATTTCTGTTCCTTTTAGCTTCATTAAATTCACTTTTTTGACTTTTTTTTCTTCTATATCTATCTCTGCAAAAAATCCACCTTCTTGGAATCCATAAACTGAATCTACTGAGCCAAAGTTAGATGGGTTTAAGTATATAGTCCCTTTATTTTTAATGATTCCCTGATCTTCATGGACATGTCCTGATACGACTAAAATGGGAGAGTAATCATCTAGATATCGTCGTATTCCTTGGGATCCAATATTTCCGTAGCCAGGAATTTTATCTAAGTATCCATAAGCAGGATTATGTATTACAGCTATATCGGGGAGCTCTTCTCTAAAGAATTCTTCCGGTTCACTAAATGTAATACCATTTTTGGTATATTCATGAAATTTCACAGAAAGTTTTTCGGGTATTCCGGATGTAACGATTGGGGCACCACCATAGCCTGAAAATTTTAAGGTATCATAATGAAATGATTTTCTATGAATATCATGCTCGTATAGTTCTGTGTATTGTAAATCTATATCATAATTACCCGGTAAAAATATACATTTTGATTTAGAGTATTTATTTACTAATTTAAAGATTAAATCGTACTTTTCTTTCATAGTTTTTGCGGCTTTACTGAATAGATATCTGTATTGACCGCAAATAAATTGCACTTCTTCTGAATATTTTTTTGGAAATCGAATTACATGAGTCGCAAAATCGTAGGGAGTTCTATCGTCGCCCCCTTCCTTTGCAAGTTTATCTAATTCCTCTTGAGAAGTACAAAAATCAATTATTCTATCAAAGCTGTAGAATGCCTTATAGATAATATCTCCTGAAAGCATATATAAATCAGCATTTGTATTTTGTAAAACGTACTTCAATCCACTGAGTCCATCATGTATGTCTGTTAGATATATTATTTTCATCTTTTTTTTCTTGTTTGGTTGAGTAAATTTTCACTCTGTGATACTACGTCATAAATTGAAATTATACTAGATCCAAAAAAGTCAACTAATGGTCGTAACATAACACTTGAACGTAAATAAAGTATTAACTTATTGGGTTCAAGATCAATTCTATGTACTTTTACATTATTATTTAATATTCCAGCTTTTTGGAAATAATAATTCAAATTTAGCCTAACCTCATTTTGGAGCTTTGTCAGACTAAGTATATGGGGATATAAGCTAACTAATTCTTTTAAAAGATAATTCTTATGATAAGGGAAAATACGTGATACAATTTTAACTAGATCAAATTTTTTTCGTTCTTTATTCCAAATTTTATAATTCGTTACCCTAAATCTGACATGGTTCGATTTTACCCAAACAGGGGAGAGTTCCACATGAAATAGAACTTCATGAACTTTAAAGAACTTTGCCAGGGTATAATCCCCTACATGGTATTCCCCTTTGGTAATTAGTTTTCCTTCTCGAGCAATAACATCAAGATCCAATAGATTTTCAGATTCTTCTAAAACCTCTAAATGAATTAATTCATTTAGGTATCTCATATCCACATCTATACGGAAATTTTCTTTATTCTCCTCAACGGCACTAATTAAGACCTGAAAAGGATTTAAAACTTTTATTATATCAAAGATATTTTTTTGGAAATCAGGAAATAGCATAAAGTTGTTCCGATTAGAAAAGGTTATTAGCGTATATTGAAAAAGTCTATCATTTATTATTGCAAAAAATTTCTAGTGAGACAAAATGCCTATGTATATTCGAGGAGATTTTTATGAAAATTGGATTAATAGGCTCAGGAAGTTTTGGAACTGCACTGGGTAGTCTTTTAGCAGACAAAGGATATGAAGTCCTGATGTGGACTAGAAGTCCAGATCAAGCGGCCAGTATTAATAATGATCATAAAAACAATAAGCACCTTTCCAGCTTAATTCTCCCTGCAATGATGACCGCAACCACAAATTTGGAGGATGTCGTAAGAGATAAAGAGCTCTTGCTATTTGCTCCTCCATCCCATGTGATATCTGAATTATTGGGAAAAGTTAAAGATATAATTCCAGAAAATATTCCTATTGTTTCTGCTTCAAAGGGAATAGAAAATGATAGCCTTAGGCTTGTTTCTGATATTTTCGAAGAGATTCTGCCAGAAAAATATCACCAAAACTTAAGTTTTTTATCCGGACCCAGCTTTGCAAAGGAAATAATTCAAAAAGTCCCCACAGCTGTTACTATAGCCTCTAAAAATCAATTCACTGCAAAAAGAGTTCAGGAAGTATTTAGTTTTGCTTATTTTAGAACCTATTGGACTTCAGATGTCGTTGGCACAGAAATCGGAGGTGCCATGAAAAATGTGATTGCTATAGCCTCTGGAGTTTGTGATGGAATGGGTTTTGGGCAAAACGCAAGAGCGGCTTTGATTACTCGTGGATTGAATGAAATTACTAGAATGGGAATAAAAATGGGAGCGGATCCCATGACTTTTCTTGGATTAGCGGGTTTGGGGGATTTAGTGCTAACCTGTTGCGGGGATTTATCGAGAAATAGAACAGTAGGAATAAAGCTCGGGCAGGGTAAAAAGTTAAAAAATATTCTCGAAGAAATGAATGAAGTTGCTGAGGGAGTAAAAACTACAAAGAGTGCCTATCAATTATCTAAAAGACTAAGTGTTGAGATGCCTATTACCGAAGAAGTTTATAAGATGCTTTACGAAGATAAAGAACCGGGAGATGTTGTTCGATCCCTGATGGGACGTGATCTAAAACGGGAAGGATTGTACCACTGATGATTTATTTAATCACTGCACTCGCTGGAGAGGCAATTCCTCTCATTAATGCCTTTAAACTAAAAAAAGACATTTCTTTTTCTAAGTTTGATGTCTTTAAAAATGATAATATAAAATTGATAGTTACGGGTGTGGGAAAAATCCGTTCCGCAATTGCGACTACCTCACTTCTAGTAAAAGAGCCTCCTAATCCGGAAGATAGAATTTTAAATATAGGAATTTGTGGGAGCGGTGTTACTGGATATAAAACAGGGGAATATTTTTTAATAAATAAAATTGATGATTATTCTACTCGAAAGAGCTTTTATCCGGAAACAGTGTTTAAGCATACAATTGAAGAAGAGAGAATTATAACTTTTGATCGTCCTGTAAATAGAAAAGAATTTAGAGAGCCACCCGATTGCCTTGTAGATATGGAGGCTTCCGGTTTTTACGAAGCGGCGAGTCAGCACTTTCATTCTCATAAAATTCATCTTTTAAAAATAATATCTGATCACTTAAAAGGGGAAAAACTCACCGGTTCATTTGTTCAGGGCCTTATGGAGAAATTGATTCCTGCATTACGAACCTTAATTGATGATTCCTATAAAGTGATTGAGAAAGATACAAATGTTCTAAGTTCAGAAGATTATCAGGTATTTGAAACAGTTAGTAGTGATTTAAAATTGAGCACCACGCAGAGATTTCAAGTCTTGGATTTAATCAAAGGTTATAAAATTAGAAGTGGGGGAGATATGGATTTCCTCCGTAAATTTGTAAAACAGAAGAAATCATCTAAAGTAGAAAACAAAAAAGTTTTCGATGAAATTGTTGATAAACTCGAAGATGTTATGGAAGAAGATTAGATAGAGTTACCAAACCAATCTACTCTGTATAGATCATTTCTTCTACTTTGTAAGTTCCTTACACTTCCTTGGGTTTTTAATTCTTTAAGAAGATCAAGATCTACGTCAACTATCAATGTCATTTCAGTATTTGGTGTGGCTTCTGCCGCTATTGCATCATGTGAAAATGGAAAATCGGATGGAGTGAAAACTGCCGATTGAGCATATTGTATGTCCATATTTTCCACATTGGGTAAATTCCCAACACTTCCTGATATAGCTACAAAACATTCATTTTCAATTGCACGAGCCTGTGAGCAATGTCTTACACGATGATATGCATTTTTTGTATCTGTAGAGAAGGGAACAAAAAGAATTTCCATTCCACGTGTAGCTAGAATTCTGGGTAGCTCTGGAAACTCGACATCAAAGCAAATTAATATTCCTATCTTGCAAACATCTGTCTCAAAAACCTTTAATTTATCACCACCCCTCACTCCCCAATAACTTATTTCATCTGGTGTTACATGGATTTTATATTGATCTTCCCATGTTCCATCCCTTCTAAGTAAGTATGATACATTGTATAGAGCAGATCCTGTATAAACCGGCATACTCCCGGATATTATATTGATGTTGTAAGATATAGCCATATTGAGCATAGCATCTCTAGTGCGTTCTGTGAAATCAGCTAAATTTCTAATTGCATCTGCAGGGCTTAAATGATTATATTGTGCCATAAGTGGAACTGTGAAAAATTCTGGAAATAGAACAAAATCAGCTTTATAACCTGCTACTGCATCTACAAAAAATTCGATTTGTTTTAAAAATTCTTCAAATGAAGTTACACTCCGCATTTGCCATTGTACTACACCTAATCGTACTACACTTTTTTTACCACCGATTAGTTGTTCCTTTTCTTCATAGTATATATTTATCCATTCTAAAAGGGATGCGAAATTTTGTGATTCAGTATCCTCTGGAAAATAATCAGTCATTATTTTTCGAACGTGAAAATCATTATTTAATTGAAAGCTAAGTACTGGATCATGGAGTTCTTTATTCTTTATAAGCTCTACGTACTCCTGAGGTGTCATTTTCGAGGATTGTTCTTTATACTTTGGAATTCTTCCTCCCACGATTATTTTTCGAAGATTCATTTTTCTACATAGCTCTTTTCTTGCGTCATACAATCTTCTACCCAAACGTAATCCTTGATAAGATGGATGTACAAACATATCTACACCATAAAGAGTATCACCATCAGGATTATGTTTATTTAAATAACCACTAGATGTAATTTGATCATAAGTATGCTTATCTCCAAAATCAGAATATTTAACTACCATACTTACCACTGCCGCAACTAATTTACCATTGTCTTCGATACAAAATTGACCTTCAGGAAATTTAGATAATTGAGAGGCAAATTCTTCTTTTGACCAAGTTCCACCAGCATTTGAATATACCAATGTCATAATTTCTTTAATCGATT
>CANGZW010000158.1 GCA_947458405.1 Leptospiraceae bacterium | reverse complement strand
TTTTCTCAATTCACTGAAGAAGTCATAAATATAGATATAGTAGTTGAATCTGCAATTAAAAATCGACCTGAAATACAAAGATTGCATGCACAAAAAGAACAAAATAGAATTGAAAGAGAATTAGCTAAGAATTTATCAAAGCCGGGAATAGATTTTGTACTATCCGTATCGCAAGACTTTGGCCCCGGAAGTAAAACATTGGCACAACCTGAGATGGAGGCGAGTTTAATTTTAAATGTTCCCATGCAAAATAAAACCCAAGAGGGAAAAATAGACGGTGCTCAAGCTAAAATAGCAAAATTAGATTCACAGGAAGATTTTTTAAAAGAAAGAATTACAACTGATTTAAAAAATATTACTTCTTTATTGTCTATGACAAAGGAGAGAGTTGCCATTTCAACAAGTGAGGTAGAACTTTCAAAAGAGCTCGAAATGGCTGAATTAAAAAAATTTCAGATGGGCGAAGGCACTTTAGTTCTTGTGAATATTAGAGAACTAACGACAGCGGAAGCTCGAATCCGCGAAATAGATTCATTGGCAGATCACAATAGAGCGATAGTAAATTTTAAAGCTTCTACATTAGATTTATTAAATTTTCAAAAAAAATAAAAATCTAATTTTTTTTCGTCAAATTAATTTCAAAATTCAGTTACAACTCCTTAAGCGGTTTATTCAATTATAACTTACTGTCTCTTATCTTAGAATATTTTTATAGAAATATAAAAAATTGAAAAATTTACAATCCTTCTAATAAGATTTGATTAAAAAATATGCAAGGGAAAATTAGGGTTAGAACACTTTAGTTCTCATCACCAAAGTCGTTTGCGTGACAGTAAAAAACTAAACGAAGGAAAAAAAAATGTACCAGCCTTTTACAGAAGAACAACTCATGATTCGTGATCAAGTTCGAGAATTTACACGCAAGGAAATCACTCCTGTTGCCCATAAATATGACGAACTAAATCAACATCCTACAGAGTTGATCAATCGAATGAGAAAAGAGTTAGGAATCAACGGTTTAACCATACCTGAAGAACTTGGTGGTATGGGATTTGGATCAGTAGAACAGTGCTTGGTAACAGAAGAGATGAGTAAGGGTTGTCTCGCGATTGCACTCTGTTTCGGTTATACTGGTCTGGGGATGTTACCTATTTTAAAAGGGGCAAGTAAAGAACAGGCAAAAAAATGGCTGGAGGGTGTTATTTCTGGAGAGACGGGCATATCATTTTGTTTATCTGAGCCCGGTGCTGGTTCTGATGTTCCAGGGATGTCCACTCGAGCAGACAAGAAAGGGGATAAATATATAATTAATGGCACAAAACAATGGATTACCGGTGCGGGTGATGCTGGTGCGTTTACTGTTTTTGCGTACACTGAAAAAAGTAGAGGGACAAGAGGAGTAAGTTGTTTCTACGTTCCCCGAAATTCTCCAGGTTTGACAGTCGGTAAGAAAGAAGATAAATTAGGGATTAGAGCCAGTGGAACCCACCAAGTGATCTTTGAAGACTGTGAAGTTCCTGCTGAAAATTTAATTGGTAAAGAAAATATGGGTTTTGTATATGCTTTACATACTCTCAATGCTTCCCGTCCTTATGTAGCAGCAATGGGTGTGGGCGTATGCCAGGCAGCTTTGGATTATTCAGCTAAGTATGCGAGAGAGAGAGAACAATTTGGAGCTAAAATTGCAACTTTCCAAGCAGTTCAACACATGCTAGCTGATATGTCAATCATGGTAGAAGCAGGTCGTGAATTGACGATCAGAGCAGCTAGAATGTCTGACGCAGGAGATCCCAATTTAGCTAAATATTCTGCAATAGCTAAAGCCTATACTTCAGAAGCGGCTGTAAAATGCTCTACAGATGCTGTGCAAATATTTGGTGGGTATGGTTATACAAAAGAATACCCAGTTGAAAAATTGATGAGAGATTCAAAAATTCTAACAATTTTTGAGGGTACTACACAAATTCAGAAGAATGAAATTGCGGCGTATGTCATTAAGGAAACTGCACAGAAGAAGTAAATTTATTTATAGTAAATATTCTGAGGATTGAGAGATTCTCAGAATATTGCAAATTAGAATGTTTTATTCACAAAATCTAGTTTTAAACCTACCAAAAAACTTCATTAATAAATAATTTAGGATTATATTTTTTTAATTTTTATATTAGCCTAATGTCTTTAAGGATATAAATTTTAAATAATATCCTTAGAGACATTAGAAAATGTCATACATCCTCATCCGCCCAGCCAATATCTTCTAAGAAGTCGTCATAAGACCCGTCATACACACGAATTGTATTATTATCGAACACAATAAGCTTTGTAGCTACTGCTCTGAGATGCATTTCGTTGTGTGTTACCATTACAACAGTTCCTTCAAATTGATCGATTGCTTCGATGAGTGAATCACAGGATTGCATATCTAAGTGGTTTGTAGGTTCATCTAAGAAGAGAAGATGGTTAGGAGTTACTAATATTTTTCCTAATAAAACTCTACTTTTTTCTCCTCCAGAAAGGACTTTTATTTTTTTGAGTGCTGTATCACCTGGAAACATCAGTCCACCAGCGATTGTTCGGGCTCTATTTTCTGTGCAATTTTTATCAGCACTCATGATTTCTTCTACGATAGTTTTTGCATCGTCCAAAATTTCTTTATTTGTCTGACCAAAATAACCTTCCTTTAGAATTGGGTGCTTATTTGTCTTACCATTAACAGGTTGGAGTTCCCCTGCTAATATTTTGAGTAGGGTAGATTTACCCTTTCCATTTTTACCAATGATACAAATTCGATCTCGATTTCCTACGCTAATTGTGAAATCATCTATGAGTAAAGGAGCATTGCCTGTATATGAAAAAGAAATATTTTCTGCAGACATCATCTGACTTGCACCGAAAGGGGAACTACTGAAGTACAATTCAAGATCTTCTATTTTTTCTAGAGCTTTCATTTCACCCTGTTTTTCGAGCTTTTTTACACGGGATTGTGTTCTGGAGGCAAAGCTGGCTTTTGCTTTAAACTTTGCTATGAAGGCTTCTTCTTGTTTTCTTTTCTTGGCTTCATTTACTCTTGTTTTTTCGTAAATCTCTTCTGCCTGATTAATCTGGTTATATAGCTTTTCTGTATCACCCTCCGACTTAATTGCTTTTTGACGGTGTATTGCAACTACATGTGTTACAACACTATCCATAAAACTTCTATCGTGTGTGACAAGGACTATTTCACCTTCCCACTCTCTTAAAAATTCTTCCAACCAACGGATGGTTACAATATCTAAATAGTTATTTGGTTCATCGAGCATCAATAAATCTGGGGCTGAAACTAATAATTTTGCTAGATTCATTCTAATTTGATACCCACCCGAAAATTCATTTGGGTTTCTATCCATGTCAGTTTGCGAGAAACCCAGTCCAAAGAGAATTTTTTCAACTTTCCAGGTTTCGTATTCATCCCCTTCCGGTAAACCTAGGGCACATTCTTCTAAAACTGTGGGCATTGAGAATTTTAAATGTTGCTGGAGATAACCAATTTTATATCCCTTAGGGACTGAGATTGATCCTCCATCAGGTTCAATATTTCCAAGGATCATTTGAAAGAGGGTGGATTTGCCATGACCATTTCGACCGACAAGACCAACTTTTTCACTTCTATTGATACTCATATTCAAGTCTTCGAAGAGTACCTGAGTGCTGAATGATTTTTTGAGACCCTGAATTTTTATCATATTCTTTAATTCCCTCTTTCTATTGTCAAAATTTCAAAAGGGGATTTTTTTTCTATCTAAAATGAGTTAAGTTTTAGATAGAATTTGTATTTTAGCTAATTTTGAATTTATAATTTTGTCTTACATTTTAACAAAATAGTATCCCTAGATTTATAACAATGGGAAAATAGTTTCTCCGCCCATTATTAAAACAGAAATCACTATGGCATTGTTAATCCACCATCAACTGAAATGGATTGTCCGGTTATCGAATCACTCCAGGGAGATACAAACATTAAAACAGATTTTGCAAAATCCTCTACTGTTGTTACTTTTCTTAGGGGTGTTACATTTGCTATGTAGTCAAAAACTTCTTTAGTTGTGGATGCACTCGCGTCTGTGATAGAAAGTAGTCCTCCTGCGATTAAATTAACTCTTATGCCATATTTACCTAACTCAACTGCCAATGATCTTGTAAGTCCAATTAAAGCTGATTTTGCAGTTGTATAATCGTAATACGTTACTACTGGATTATATACTAAATTTGTAGATATATTAATGATTTTACCATAATTTTGTTTTTTCATTATAGAGAGAGAAGCCTTTGTTGTATTCACAACACCTTGTATTACGCCATTAAATTGTCCCACAAAATCATCCCATTTCACTGTTTCAATGCTAACATAATTTGCAGTTGGATTGAATTCGTACTTTGGTAATGCATTATTTATTATGTAATCTAGTCTCCCATATTTTGATTCGATTTTTTGAATCATCGATTCTACTTCTTTTAAATTTGTTACATCTGCTTTGTAAGAGAATGCTTCCCAGCCTTTTGAATGTATTTCTTTAACAACAGAATTTGCCTTCTCTTCATTTTGAAAATAATTTACGCAAACTCTTACTCCATTTTCAGCTAAAAGTTTAGCCACTGAAGCTCCCACGCCTCTACTTGATCCTGTTACTAATGCTACTTGTTGATTGGATTGGTTCATGTTTTTTCCTTGTTTTTTATTTATATTCAAAGGAAATCAAATGCCCGTAAAACTTGAAATGTCGGAGAGTTGGTCATCTTTCCTTTCGTCAGAATTACCTGAATCAAGTTCTATTGGGTTTGATCTCAGCCCCAAAAAATTGGAGCACCCCAAAGATGAATATAATGTTAGAATTAACAATTACTGATTTCTGAATAGGATTATATTTTAAAAAAATTAATAAAATTTTATTATTGAAAATATTATTAATTTTCATATTAAAAAAAACGACCTAGCTACTTATAAATATTAAGTTAGTAAAAAAAATATAACTATTTTACTATATAATTGAATTCGATCTTATCCCCAATATTTCCCAATCGATCAGTTGGAGTTGCTTCTAATAAGTGTGATCCTTTATTTCTCATTTTGGCAGGATAAAAAATTTCCCAGTGATTTGCCTCCGGATCATAATCTAATTTTCCTTCTTCTCCATCTATGGTAACCAAAATTCCATTCTCTCCCACTCCACTTCCAGAGTCTCTGGCTCTAAGATAGAGTTTAAAATCATCTCTATCAAATACATGACCATTTTTATATTTTTCGAGTCTAACTAAGGGCTTTGTATTATCTTTAAGAACACTGTAATACCCTGTACTTTTTAAATGAATCTTAAAACTTTGTTCATTGGAATTATAAATTCCAGTTTGATAAAATCTGAGTATTTTTCCTTTTTCATTAATTCCAAAAAGACCAATTTTATCATTATTAGTATTATTATTTATAAATTTAAAACTTAAATCAAATCCGATATTAAACTCTCTAAAGTCAGGACGAATTCCATAAATAGGAGAAATTTGTTCAATACCCTGTTCCTCCACTTTTGAATCCAATTTCTCTATATAAAAAAAATCTTTAGTAAAAACACTATTCGTTGGAAAGTAGGTTGATACTAATTTATCATCAGAAATAATTGTATTACTCTTCTCTGGAAAGATATTTTCATTTTTATCATTAGCAATGGCAGGATATTCCTGTAGGTCTGCCTTAAGATAGACAGCAACTTTTGAATTTTTTCCATTGAGTCCATCTAAACTTATTTCAAATAAATTGGATTCATCAAGTTTAAGTTCTGATGATGTAATACTACCTGAATTTTTTTCTTTATTTTTGAATACATTAATTATGTCATTTTCTTTGTTATATAAAATATATTTAAAGGGTCTTCCGCTCATATTACTCTTATAATTATCAAATATAAAACAAGATTTAAACATATGAGATATTTTTATTTTAAAAAAATTGATCTCTTGTTTTTCTATTCCATTTAAGTAAGTGGTAATTTTTTGGAATCCTATTCGATTAGACTTACTACTTGCCTCATGAGCTGAAAGTTGAATTCCAATTGATCCTTTAACTTTAATTGGTTCTATTCTATTTATTGAAAATCGGTCTCCCTGTTTTGTTATCTTTACTTTGAAGGGTAAATGCCTCTCTTCAATATAGGAATTATCTGATAGAGGAATTAATTCAACTTCACTAACTTGTATTTCACCTTTAGTATCTGTTGGGGGTAAAAAAGACGATGGATTGTAGTAATGATCATCTTTAAATAATTCAACATGTAAATGAGCAGGTCCAATTCCCGTATCACCAGAATAACCAATTATTTCTCCAGCTTCTACAAAAATTTCTTCTGTTTTAGATAATTCTCTATCAAAGTCTTCTCTAATTAAAATTTTATTTTTTATATCTTCAGGGGATTTCCCTATAATTTTTTCTGAATATTTTTCTAGGTGACCATATCTACTTGAAAATCCATCATTTTGTAGGATAATAATAGAATTTCCAATGGAGTATCTTAAACTTTGAAGCCGAATTACTTTTCCTGATTGCATAGCCATAATTGGAATCCCAATTTTTCCTTCTGTGGCAAAATCTAATCCATGATGAAAATAATAATTTCTATACTCCGCAAAACTTCCTGTTACAATCTTTAAACCCTTTACAGGCCAAATATATT
This sequence comes from Leptospiraceae bacterium, assembly GCA_947458405.1. Taxonomy (GTDB): domain Bacteria; phylum Spirochaetota; class Leptospiria; order Leptospirales; family Leptospiraceae; genus JACKPB01. Next base: position 450 of record CANGZW010000158.1, on the reverse strand, counting down.
GAGAATTTTCATCTGTTCCAATTGAAAAGGAAATAGAAACTAGTAATAATAAAAAAAATGTTATACAAGATTTAAAAATATTCAGAAAAATACTCCAAATTAAAAATGATTCTACATTATATTTCGATAAGTTAATAATTTGAAACCATAAATATTTTTTTATTCTAATATTAAATTTATTAAAAAGAAATTATTTCAGAAAGTAAATAAAAAATAACAGAAAGAGTTCTTTAAAAATGGATCAGGAATTAATATTAGGAAAATATAATGAATCAATAAAAATATGCAATTTTTGAATATATACTTTGTTCAGGATTTTCCTTGCCTCCACTTTTTATTTAAATTAGGCCAAATTAAGTGTGCCTAATTCTTTATGTAAAAATAGATACAAATATGAAAAGTATTGGACGCATAAATCAAGTTTAAACATCTTTCAATATAGCTAGAAAT
>CANGZW010000157.1 GCA_947458405.1 Leptospiraceae bacterium | reverse complement strand
TTGAGAATTATGGGAACTAACTTGTTTGAAAAGATAGATTTAATAAAAAAAATTATAATAGCAAAAATAAATATAGATCCTTATTGCACCCTAGATGTAATAATTATTCCAAAAAATGAATTTCCTTTTAATTTAATAGATGAATTAATTATATTTTTAAATGCTCAAAAAAGTAGTTATCTATCTTTTGTTTTATCTCATAGAAAAGAAAATTTACAAAGAAGACTCACTGTACTACTAAAAAAAGATTTTAATTTTAAACAGCTATGGATCAATGATTTATTATATGAAGTTGTTGTGTTTGTTGACTCCAGTATTTCTTATGCAGTACAAAACTATAGAAAAATAGGATATGATCTTCCTAAAGTTAGAATATTGGAAGATGAAATATCAAACTTAGATTGGAAAAAATTAAAAAAATGTGATTCAGAAAGTATCACTTTTAAAAATAGGGAATTAGAAAGAAAATGGAATAATGAAGTCCTACTATACTCAGATTAAGATATTTACTGAATAGAAAAAGGTTTAATATTTGGTGAAATTATTTTTAATCTCGAGTCAACTTCATTAAAATAAATGCTACTTTTAAAAGGTTCAATTTCTTTCTTTTTCGTAAATATTTCGTAGTACTTTATTGCTCGATGGAGGTCTCTTGGAAAATTTGAATTACCTTCCTCATGAATTTTTCCACTTAGATAAATGGCATCATCTAAAAATTCTGATTTTGGGTAGTCTATAATTATACGCGAGAGATGATCAAGTGCCGCAGAAAATTCTCCCCCTTTGTATAAAATATTAGCTAATGCCCATCTACTTCGAGGTATTAATGGATTAAGGTCAGGGGTATCGTCTTTGCCTTTCTCTTTTCCTTTTTTTTCAGAGGTTGATTCCCGAGGAGCTTCTGTAATTATTTGTAAATAAAAAGGAATACTTTCTTCTCTTTCTGATTTTTTATTGGAAACATTTTCAATTCCAGCCGCTAATTCAAAAAATGCTTTGTATTTTATATCCTGATTGTCAATCCCATCAATAATTGATTTAGCCTGGCTAATCTTTCTTTCCTTGGCTAACAACCGTACAACCTCAAGTTTTGCTTTGTTTGCTGAATCACCTTCTGTTGTAGTGGCTTGATTTAAGTCAGCATTTGCTTTATCCAAATCATTTCTGTTTAGATTATACATAGCCTTAGGAAGTATTCCAAAATTAGGATCAATTGGCTTTTCTTCTTTTTTCTTTTTGGGAGCTTGTGTTCCTTCTACTTGGTTTGGTAAGGAGGATTGTTTTGATGGAAGGATTACTTCAACTTCTAAATCTTTGTTTTCTTTTGGTGATACATTTTCACTGGGAAAGGGAAGTGAAATTTGTTTACTAGCCTGTGAAAGTAAAGAACAGGTCAGGAGTAATGAAAGGAAATAAATCTTCATTTTTACTCCGGACTGATAATTCGATCAGAAGAATTTCTTTTTCTACTATTTATGAGTCTTTCTTTCTTTGGGGTTTCAGGTCTTTCATCCCTAAGTACTGTTGGATCAACTGCATCAAATTTGATTCCTTGATTTTGTGGCTTTCGATCTATGATTGCTGTATTGTAATTTGGAGTTTCCCGAAGGCTTCTTTCATAAAAATTATTATCACGATTCACAGGAGCTTGGAATTCATCTTTTAGGGGCTTATAATTTCTTCTAGGTTCATTTACAGCAGTTTCGGGAGATAAATTACCAGCATTATTATAAATTTCAGCAAGGGGAGCTACATCACCTTTAGATTTGATTTCTTGAAATGCTCCCTCTCTTTCTAAAGGAACTCCTTTAGTTTCGATAATTGGTTGATTGCCTTCTCTAGTGTCATTTTCTCTTTCATAAGATTGATAAAACTTCTGAGGCTTATAGTCTTCAGTGGAAAGAAGATTATTTAAATCTCCACCTGCCCGAACATCTTTTCTTTTTCGATTGTAGGTTCTCTCTATGTCTTCTAAAAACAAGGATTTAGTATCTTTCGCAAGTTCCATTCCTTCTTCTTTTGCATTAGCAAAACCTTCTTGGTACCCATTGAATATAGAAACTAAGCAACCTATTACAAAAATAGATATTCCCAGCATTTTTAAAGTTTTTGCAATATTATCGGGAATTCTCTCCGCTAGATCATTGATCTTTCCAAATATATCTCCTGGCTTTATATTTATCTTTTTAATATCTACCATATATCCTCATGGATTTTCAAATAATCTATTATATAGTTTCGGTATAATTTCGAAATATTAAAGAAATACATTTAAAAATTCATTAATTTCTAAAAAATTAAAAAATGAATAAAATTCCTTTAATTTGCCTTTAATACCAATAGAGAAGGTTCTCTGTTTTTAATTGCCTCTTCTGTTATTATAACTTCATTTACATCTTCCCTAGAAGGGATTTGAAACATAATATCCATCATAATATCTTCAACAATTGCCCTAAGTCCCCTCGCACCAGATTCTCGCTTGATCGCTTCTTCTGAAATTGCATTGATGGCACCCTCAGTAAACTTAAGTTTTACATTCTCTAAGTCCATCATTTTAGAATATTGTCGATAGATGGAATTTTTTGGTTCCATGAAAATCTTTTTCAAAGTATCGATATCTGCTTCTTCTAGGGATGCTAGGATGGGTAGTCTTCCAATAAATTCTGGAATTAATCCATATTTTAATAGATCATCTGGTATTACGTTTTTAAGAATATCTCCTCTTTTCTGAGGTATATTCCCCTGAATGGAGGAGTTAAATCCAATAGATTTCACTCCAATTCTTGTATTGATGATTCTATCTAAATCTACAAAGGCACCACCACAGATAAACAGGATATTTCTGGTATCAATTGATATATATTCCTGGTGAGGATGCTTTCTTCCCCCCTGAGGAGGCACATTTGCTACAGTTCCTTCTATAATTTTCAATAAAGCCTGTTGTACACCTTCTCCGCTTACATCTCTAGTGATAGATGCACTATCCGATTTTCTAGATATTTTATCTATTTCATCGATATATATTATACCCAATTCAGCTTTTTTGACATCGTTATCTGCATTTTGAATTAACTTCAAAATGATATTTTCTACATCTTCCCCAACATATCCTGCTTCTGTAAGTGCAGTAGCATCAACTATTGCAAAGGGAACTTTTAATATTTTAGCCAGAGTTTGAGCTAGAAGTGTTTTTCCGCTCCCAGTGGGACCGATCAAAAGAATATTAGATTTTTCTAATTCAACATCATTTTTTCCAGAGTTAAAATGAATTCTCTTATAATGATTATATACTGCTACTGAAAGGGCTTTTTTTGCATGATGCTGACCGATGACATACTGATCGAGGGTTTTTTTTATTTCTTCCGGTTTGGGAACTTCTCCTATAACAGTAGTTTTTTCACCGCCAGGAGGCTCTTCTGCAATAATTTCAGTACAAAGCGTGATACACTCATCACAGATATATACACCCGGACCAGCTACAAGCCTTTTAACTGTATCCTGCTCTTTACCACAGAAAGAGCAGTGTAGTTTGTCCCTACCGGTTTTCTTTTCAGCCATTAGGCATTTTTCCTGTCGCTGATGACATTATCTATAATTCCATAAAGTTTTGCTTCTTCAGCGGTCATATAGTAATCTCTTTCCAGATCTTTTTCAATCATTTCAATTGGTTTTTCAGTGTGTTTTTCATAAATTTTATTCATTAACTCTTTTACTTTTAATATTTCTTTAGCGGCAATTTCGATATCACTTGCCTGTCCTGTAGCACCCCCAGTCGGTTGGTGCATCATTATTCGGGCATGGGGAAGGGCAGATCTTTTGCCTTTTGCTCCACCGGAGAGTAAAAGGGATGCCATAGAAGCGGCCTGACCTATGCAGAGTGTTCTAACTTCAGGACGAATGTATTGCATTGTATCATATATTGCTAATCCAGCAGAAATATATCCACCTGGAGAATTGATATATAAATATATATCCCGCTCTGGATTTTCAGCTTCGAGGAATAATAATTGTGCTGTTATGACGTTTGCATAGTTATCATCAATTACATTCCCTAGAAAGATAATCCTGTCCTTGAGAAGACGGCTAAATATGTCATACTGTCTTTCTCCTCTACTTGTTTGTTCAATTACATACGGCATTAACATAATAGTTTCCTTATTTACTCTGGAGAATTTCTTCTGCCTGAGTTACGGTAATTTTTTCTACGGTCTCTTTAGAATTTTTTCTTAGATATTTGAATACTTTATCTATCAAAATATTTTCATGGAGATTTCTGACAACTTTGTTTATGTCGATTTCTTTGAGTTTTTCAGGGTTTAAATTATTTCTATAACTCTGAAAAGCAGATTCAAGTTCATCTTGTTCAACAGTCATCTTCTCAACCTCAGCAATTTTGTAAATACCAAGGATATTTTTAATATTTATGAAAGCTCTCTCTTCATAACTTTTTTTGACTTCATCTAAATCTTTTTTAAGAATTTCGGCCAATTTATCCATTGGAATATGCCCCAAACCCATCTCATGAATACTTTCATGATAAACATGATCAATTTCGTTTTTAATCATGGAATCAGGGATTTTATAGGAAGATTTCTCTAAAATTTGTCTTAATAAAGAATCAAAATATCTTTGTTCGAGCCTATTTGTTATATTTTTTCTCAAAGAATCTTTTAGATTATTTTTTAAATCCTCTAAAGTTTGAAAATCTTCTCTCCATTCATTTGCAAAGGAATCATCTAATTCTGGAAGAAGGACTTTGAAAATTTCATTCATTTTTACATTATAAAAAAGCTTAGTTCCTACTAGTGATTTTTCGGGAGTGGACTCTGGGTAAATGTATTCAAAATCCTTTTCTTCTCCTACCTTCATCCCAATTAAATGTTTTTCTAGGTCATAATTTATAGGATTTTTCCCTAAATAATGGAGATATTTATTTTTCTCCTGAACTACTTTTCCATTGGGATCTTTGGAGACAAAATCCATATCAATTAAATCTTTGTCCTCTACAGATTCTCCTTCTTCTTTGACACTCGTTTTGGCTAATTGAAATTGAATTTCTTTTAGATGCTCATCGATATCAAGATCGCTCACTTCAATTTCGTGAGTTAATATTGGCAAATTATTGTATTCTCCCAATTGAGCTTCCGGTGCAAGTTCAAAAGATGCCACTGCAATCAGTGTTTCTTTTCTTTCAAATTTTTGAATCTCAATTTTAGGATCTCCAAAGGTTTTAAATTCTAACTTTGGTTGGAGATTATGAATTGAATCTGAAAGTAAAATATTTAACGCATCTTGTGTAACACTTTCCCCTAAAACTTTTTTAACAATATTTATGGGAGCTTTACCCGGTCTAAAGCCATCTATCTTTGCCTTTTTGGCGGCTTTTTCGTATGCTTTTATAAAAGCACCTTCTATATCATCTGGAAAATATGTTAGATGAAGGTCTGCACTTGTTTCGTTTTTAGTTACTGTGTATTCCAATTTTAACTCCCTAGGATTAATTAAATGTTAGTTATTATTCTGATAATACATACAAAGAATATACTTTTATGAATAGAATTTTCAGGATCAAAAATATTGAACTCTAAATGTAAGAGTCTCATTTTTGATTGTTGGTAGGAAGCTTTATGAGTGAAGCGGGAAACGGGGCTTGAACCCGCGACCCCCTCCTTGGCAAGGAGGTGCTCTACCACTGAGCTATTCCCGCATTTTTATCTTGTATTCTATGAAAAAAATTGGGGCTTAGGTGTAAACCAAAATACCTAAAAAAATTCATTTTAAAAGTTTAATAAGATCTGGATAAAGGGTTTCTGTAATTATTTCATGACCCTCTTTTGTTGGGTGTATTCCATCTTTTTGATTTAATTCCCTTATTCCTGCAACCTTCTCAAGGAGGAAATTGGAAAGGGGAATCTTCATATTTTGGGAAATATCCCGATAAATTTTTTCAAAATTGTTTCCATAATGAACTCCCATATTGGGAAATGGCTTCATGGGAATTAATAAAATTTTGGCTTTGTCATTTTTCTCTCTAACTTTGGTTATTATAGTTTCTAGATTCTTTGTGATTTCTTTAGCTGGAATTCCCCTCATCATATCATTTGCTCCCAATTCGAGAATAAAGTAATCCACTCCCCTGGAAATCACCCAATCCAACCTGGTCAATCCACCTGAAGTTGTATCTCCACTAACTCCTGCGTTGATGAGCAAAAAATCAAATCCATCCTTTTTTAATTTTTCATTTAATAAATTAGGAAAAGATTCATTTATGCTCTGTAATCCCATCCCTGCTGAAAGGCTATCACCAAAAAAAATTATCACCTTTTTATTCATCTCTATTTTTTTTTCAATGGCCAAATTGGGATCATTACTATTTTCACATCCAGTAATTATAAAAAAAATAAAAAATATTATTATAATTTTTCCTAAGATCATAAAATTTTATCCTTATAAATACAAAATAAAAAACGGATTAAATAATATAATAATTTTTTTAATCAAATAACATTTTTTTGATAAAATACTTTACTCAATCTTTTTTATTAAAATAATGAATCGAAACAGAACTTAAATTTTAAAAAAATATATTTTCTCAAAAAAAGGAATAAATTAAAGATATTTTGCAATAGAATGATTTCTTTATTTTTACTTAAAGAAATACATACTCAAAAAAAGAGATTCCTGAATAAATTAAAAGATTTTATATATAATTAATTATTATATTAAATTATATTTAAAATATCCTGTATGAAAAATTAATAAAAAAAACATAAGTTATAAATAAATCATATCACTAATAGAAAAGAGTAATGAAGGAATTTATAGTAATTAATGTAATCCAAGTTTTGAATTATATTTTAAAATATATTATTTCGTAATACAATAAGAATTTTTAAAAATTCTACGTAAAAAATTTAAAGGATATTTAAACAGAAATAAATCTTTTAGACAAAGGCTAAGTTCCCAATTTCGAAAAAATATTCTGTAATACTTATATTAATATCATTAATAATTAGCATTTTAAAGAAGCCAAAAGACATCTAATTTTACATGAGATCATTTAATTTTTTTCTAAAATCGATTTGACTGAATAAGTATGGATTTTAGAGTGGTCAATACGAACATTAGTTCGTAAGTCGAGTGTGTTCAATTTTGTTGAATTACGGGATTGAGTGCACAACGAAGAGATCATTACAACTGAATATAGG
>CANGZW010000156.1 GCA_947458405.1 Leptospiraceae bacterium | reverse complement strand
TAGTTGATTGCCATTGGGGCAAGGAGAGGAGCCAATACCAAGATAGCACTCATAATATCCATAAACATGCCCACAATGAGGAGGAGTATGTTTACACCGATGAGGAAGGTGATTGGGCTTGTAACCAGTTCTTTCATCTTAGCAACCAGATTCTGAGGAATCTCATTTTCGATCATAAACTTGTTTAAGCTCACTGCCATAATCAAGATCAAGAATAGAATACCCAACATCTCAGCACTTTCTGCCATAATGTTAGGAATCTTTTTGAATTCGAGTTCCCGATGGATCAAAACCTCAACCATGATAGCATAAAACACAGCGATAGCAGCAGACTCGGTTGCAGTAAAGAAACCAGAGTAAATTCCACCTAAGATTACCAATGGCATCATAAGTGCTAAAGTCCCTTCTTTAAATGCAACTCTAATATCAGAGAATACCCATTTGCCTCTTGCCACGTTTCCTGCTCGGAAAATCGAATAGATGATCAAAAGTGACATGAGTAAAAGACCGGGACCAACCCCTGCTATAAAGAGATCAGTGACAGAAGCCCCCACCATAATTGCATAAATGATCATTGGAATACTTGGAGGGATGATGATACCCAAGGTTCCACCAGAAGCCAAAAGACCCATAGAAAAATTAGTGGGATAGCCCGCTTTAGTTAGAGAAGGATACATCAAACCACCGATTGCAATCAAGGTAACCGGCGAAGAACCAGAAATAGCCGCAAAGATACCGCAAGAAAACACCCCTGCGATGGCAAGACCGGCAGGAATCGGAGCTGTAACGGTCTCTGCTATGCGAATCAACCTTCGAGCGATAGATCCGTGTGTCATCAGGTTTCCCGCTATGATAAATAGTGGGATCGCAAGAAGTATCTCTTTATCACCAGCGAAAAACAAGTCTCCGATGATGGCATTCAATTCTTGCAACTTGACTAAGGGAGGATCCGGTAAAAAATAATAACAAAAAACGGTAACAGCTCCCATCAACACGATGAGGGGCTGACGTAAAAAAATGAGAACAACAATTAAAAGTATAATACCCCAAGCACTCATTGCTTATTCTCCTTATCTGATTCATTATGATGCATGCCTAACTCAAACTCATGTTCGGCGAGCTCAAGTGCTTCCGTTGCCTCATTCAAGTCTTGCGGAGCTAAGGAAGGAAAGATACCATAAAGTAGATGTCGCAAACCCATGGAAGTGAATATGTAAGGAAAGATCAACTGAACTTTCCAAAGGTGGATTTCAGTTACTGGGTTGACTTCATCTTGCTCGATACTATCTGCGATGTAAAGAAAAGACAAATAACTCAAGAATAAGAAAAATCCAGAAATCACGATATGCTCTGCAATTTTTACATACGGAACAACAGACTTTGGGAGTACTTTGTCAGCAATTTCCGGTCTTAGATGAGCTCCCTTTGCAGAAGCACAAACAGTCCCAAAAAGCCCACCCCATAGCATAAAATACAAAGCAAGCTTTTGAGCCCAGATTATACCACCAGAACCAATCCAATTTAAGCTGGATTCAGCACTACTTTTGATTGACAATGCTGAGTTCACTGCCCAATCACCCATAGACTTAGCAACGGAGCTGTTTGCAAATGCTTCCATCTTGGAAGCAGTTCCATTCAAGAGGTTGTCTACCACCTCTCGTTTTGCAACGTCCGAAAACATTAACAAAGTGAGAAGCAGGAAGCAAATGCCCCCTGCCCACTTTTCCACAACATTCAAATATCCTAGAACTTTCTCGATAGCTTTCAAAGAGGCTTCTCCTTTTTATTTTTAATCAAATGCGAAGAATTTACTCTCCGCATGCCTTCTTAGCATTTATGATTTTGTCGTAAATAGCTTTCGAGTTACCTCCAATCTTACCAACGATCGGACCCGCCATAGCCGCAGCGGCAGATTTAAATCCTGATAAATCGGCAGCACTTGGAGTGTAGACTTCAACTCCCGATTTTTCGAGGGTATTGATCATATTTTTTTCAATGGCTCGAACCGCTTGTCTCGCACTGGGTGCGACCGCATTTCCTTCACCCATAAGAATCTTTTTTTGGTCATCATTCAGTTCGTCCCAAAATTTTTTGGAATAAACAATAGCTGCTGGTTGGTAGATATGTCTTGTTAAGCTGAAGTGCTTTATAGCTGTTTGCCATTCTGCCGCTAGAGTGAAGAGAGGAGTGTTATCAAACCCATCCACAACTCCTGTTTGGAGAGAGGGAAGAACTTCCGGAATAGCGATTGGAATTCCGCTTACGCCCATTTGCTTCCAGTATGCGATATGCACAGGAGATTCTTGGATTCGAATCTTGATTCCTTTCATGTCATCCGGAGTTTTGATGAGTTTGGATTTTGTTCCAATACTTCTATAACCGTTTTCAGCCCAAGTAACAAAAATAAGACCTTTCGCTTCGAAGAGTGCTCTGTAGTCTTCTAATACATGTTTGTCCAGAACACAATCTGCTTGTTGGAATCCACTGAAAAGGTAGGGAATTTCGAGGACATTTATTTCTTTAATTGTATTGGCCAACGCACCTGCTGTCAGTCCGGCACCTTGTAGTTTTCCCCGTATGACCTGTTGGAGGATTTCATTTTCTCCCCCCATCTGACCACCTGGATAAACCTTGATTTTGATTTGACCGCCTGACTCTGATTCAATACGTTTTTTCAGCTTTGACAACTCATTGGTCCAGGGAGATCCCTCTGGAGCAACGGTTGCTAATTTAACAATTGTTTCGGCGGAGACAGCACCGGTCAATACTAGTGCTGTTCCGATAGCGAATAGGGTTTTTATCAATGTTCGTAACATTTAATTCTCCAAGTTTATAGATCTTCTAACAGTTTCTTTGCTTTTCTTTGTTCAACAATTTGTTCTGATTCGATTTCTGGAAGAGATTTTGGATTTCCTTTGATTACATAGTCAACTTGTTTTTTAAATTCGTCTTCATTTCCTTTCAAACGGGCTTCGGCATATATATTACGCACTGCAAAATAATTTGGATTTTGTTTGATAGCTTGTTCAAATTGTTGGTCAGCTTTTTTCTTATCCCCTGTAGGTGATAGAGCGTTTCCAACTGCTTGGTAACGCAAGGTAGCATCAAAGAAATATTTTTTTCCCATTTGAGTCTCTAATTCTTCCACTCTTTTGATCATTGCCGAGAATTTTGGGCGATTTGCTAGTAATGTTGTCATACCCTGGATTCTTGACCATTTACCCAAACAGGCATATCTCCAATAGAGAGCATCTATGTCTTCCACGGTGAGCTTGTCCAGAGCTTTCTCAATTTCTATACCCTTTCCTACCTCTGCTCTAAGAGCGGGATTTAATTGAAGTGCTGCCTCACAATATTGAATTGCTTTGTCATACGCATCTGCTTGTTGTTTCTTGATTTCACCTTCGTTAGAATCATTCATCTCTAACCAAAGATGTCCGTCAGCTAATAGATAGTATCCTCTGCATATGTTTAGTTTAACATCAGTAAACTGGGGATTTTCTTTATCAAAAGCTTCCATCCCATTGAGAGATGCAATTAAATCAGTTTTTTCGTGACGGTTTTTCCATGCTTTTTCTACATCGGCTGGTAATTTAGCAGGTGCTTTGGATCTTTCTACTGCAACAGAAGCTCTTACTTGACGGGACTTTCCGCAAGCTACGAATACCGACAGTACCATAAGGGCAACAATTGCCAATTGGACTCTACTTTTTTGTTTCATACTCTTTCCTCTTTGTATTAATTATCTTAGAAAGTCCTCACTAAAAGCAAAAATCTTACCCCATAGAATTCTAATAGTCAAATGAGATTCTCAAGAAATTCCTAAAGAACCAAACTACTACCATAAATATGCTTTGAATAAGACCTTAAGTTTCGCCGAAACTTAAAAAAAATGGTGAAGACAAACCATTTTCCGCTTTTTAGAATAATTATAAAAATAAAAAATGTCAAATATTATTTTATATTATTTTAATTATATAAGAAGTTCCTACTAAAAACCTAACTCCAATGAATTTCGATGGTCACAATAGATTCTATACCAATTCCTAAAAAAACGAATAACTAATGTAATAATAATTATAAATAGACGTATTTTTGGGTGGGAAGTATATATTAACTAACTCAATGTATATTAGAGTTTTTCAATCATTTAACATCAAATGATAAACTATTAACCTATCTCCTCTTTATCTCTCTTATTTTAATTCTTCTTCTCTTTTGAATTTTAAGTGCCGCTCCTGAATAAATCAATCGAAGCTGCCTTATTGATTTGAATTTTATATCTCGAATTTCTTCTTTTTTATTTGCATCTACGTCCAAAAAATCATTGGCATTGCTAAATGATGTTTGGATGATCATCTCGGAAAGTTGCACTAACTCCTGGTGGGTGAGCCATGTCATACGCTTGAGTGTGGACATATCCCCTGCTAAATCTTTGGCAAAGTATCCCATCTCCTGACGGATTGCAGAGCGAATCTTTGAATTTCCCCCTACCCTTTCCCGTATGATAAATCGAAACAGGGCTCTATTTTCTGAGACATACCCAAAGAATAGATTGATAGAATCTCTGAGAGCAACTTTATACGACACCCCATCTTTTCTGGCACTGCGAAGCAAACCCCGTAATTTCAATCCTACTTCGTCGACAAGAACCAGTCCCAATTCATCCATATCCTTAAAATGCCTGTAAAATGCTGTAGGAGAAATTTCTGCTACTCGGGTGACTTCCCTTAGGCTCAATCCCTCTAAGCCCTTCTCCTCTCCCATCAATTCTAATGCCGCCTGAATGATAGTCGTGCGGGTTCTCAATTTTTGCATGTGTTTATGATTTACTTTCATACTAATTTTCAAGTAGTTTTATAAAATTATACAAGTGTAAACAAAAAAAGATATAAGCAATAAAAATTCCAATTCTCAATCTCCTGCTATTTAAGTGTAAATTTGATTCTTTTTTTACAATAAAATTTCTAGGATTCCTCTAACTTTTTCTTTTAATTTAGAGCTTATTTCCCTTATTTCTAAGCATTTTAAAGGAACCTGGTGAGATTTCATTCCTCTTTCCTAATGGAAATTTATAAATATTTTTTTAATACTTTCTTGACTTTTTAAAGTGATGATTTTTTATTGTTTACAAGTGTAAACTAATACCAGGAGAAAAACATGATTCTTCAAACCGTTCAGACAATTTCCAACCGACTTCCCAAGGGATCCTCCGCATGGATTAATTTTGGTCTCTCCCATTTATCTAAGACTTGGAGCGTAAACCGAATCAAAGCAAAAGTGATTAGAATCCAAGATGAGTCTCCAGATGTTAAATCTTTTTATCTAGAGCCGAATGGACTCTGGAAGGGATTTCTACCGGGGCAACATGTAAATTTGAGTCTTAAGATCAATGGAAGGTTTCAAACTAGAACCTTTTCTTTCTCTTCTCATCCAAAAGAAAAACTCATACGTATTACAATTAAAAAAATCCCAGGCGGATTGGTTACAAATCATATACACACTCTATCTAAAATAGGTGATATTTGGGAACTAGGAGAAGCAACCGGAGATTTTTTACTTACTAAAACTATAGAAACCGAAAAGTACTTATTTATCTCTGGTGGATCTGGTATTACACCTATACTATCTCAACTTAAAGAGCTATCAAAGAAAAACTCTTCTTCTCAAATTACTCTTCTCTACTTTTCAAAGTCAGAAAAAGATATCTTATTCAAACATGAATTAAACATATTGACTCACACTTTACAAAATCTTAAAGTAATTCACTTCTTATCAGAAGAAAAAAATCCCATGTATAATTTTGGAATTTTTGAGGAATCCATTTTAAAATACCATGTTCCCGATTTCAAAGAACACTCTACTTTCTTTTGTGGTCCCGAGCCACTCAAAAAAATAGTTTTTGGTCTCTATGAAAAAGAAAATTTACTCAATAAAATTCTATCTGAGGATTTCGGACTTTTTAATCAAAAAACTGAGGAAGTCGCCGAACTACAAAAAGTAAAATTACTTTTTCGTGCAAGAGAAGAAGAAATAGGCTCTGCCAATATTTTAGAATCTTTATTAGACAAAGGTGTATCTCTCCAACATGGTTGCAAGTCAGGAATATGCAATACATGTGCCTGCATGAAAGCCAAGGGGAGAGTAAAAAATCTTATCACCGGTAAAATTTCGGATGATTCACGTGAGAAAATCAAACTCTGCGTATCAGTTGCAATGACAGAAATCCATTTAGAGGTATGAAAATGAAAACAATTCAACAAAAATCCAAAGCATTAACTCCAGAAGAAATTGAAAATTTTGGAAGCGAATTAGAAACTTTAAGAAAAGACGTACTACAAAAAGTTGGTAAATCCGACGAAGAATACATTCGAAAAGTAGAAAGTGCAGTTAGATACTTTGAAATCATCGGAAGACTAGCCCTGCATTTCGGAGTGGATCCATTTACCTATTTAGCAGGCGTGGGAGCATTGTCCCTTTCTAAAATAATTGATAATATGGAACTCGGTCACAATGTAATGCATGGTCAGTACGACTGGATGAATGACCCCGAATTAAATTCAGAAAAATATGAATGGGATATAGTTTCGGAGAAAAGTCAGTGGATCTTATCACACAATTATTTTCATCATTCATTTACAAATATTATTGGTAAAGACCTAGACTTTGGTTATACAATTATGCGTCTTACATCTGATCAAAAATGGTCAGTATTTAACTTATTTCAAGTGCAGTTGAATATTCTTTTGGCTACTTTCTTTGAATTTGGTGTTGCCTTTCATGGGCATGGAATTCAAAGAGAGCATTCTCTCACAGGCTCCGAAGTCACAGAGGCCGAGAAAAAAGAAGCCGATAACCGTTTATTCTTAAAAATTGCCAAGCAAATAGGAAAAGATTATGTATTATTTCCACTCTTAGGAGGACTGCAGGCACCCCGAATTTTACTAGGAAACTTCACTGCAAATATAATCAGAAACTTATGGACCTATTCCATCATATTCTGTGGGCATTTTACCGAAGATTCAGTCACCTACCCTCTTTCCACTTTGGATAATGAAACAAAGGGACAGTGGTATCTCCGACAACTCCATGGTTCTAGTAATTTGGAGGGTGGAAAAGCCTTTGATTTTTTATCAGGTAATTTGAGCCATCAAATTGAACATCATTTGTTTCCCGATATCCCTGCTAATCGTTATGCAGAAGTTGGAGAGAAAGTGAAGGAAATC
>CANGZW010000155.1 GCA_947458405.1 Leptospiraceae bacterium | reverse complement strand
GCATCCGCTAAAATGGGAAACCATTTGATTTGGACAAATGACAGAAATTTAAAAAATCTTTGCGAATCTAAAAATATTTTTTTTAAAGGCTAACAATATAAGAAATTGATAATCAAAGAATGGGCGTATGTCGGTTTTTTCTTTGTAATAATGTCGAGAGCTATTTTTACCCATATTGGGGAAAGGCTTTAAATTCTTTCTTTTTATTTTATCTAAAAAAAAAGATGAGTTAAGAATAATTTATTGCAAAATCAAGTATAAATACCTAAAAAAGATAATATCTCATATCATATGGTTGCAAGTAAGGTTAGAGAATATTAATTAGTGGAGATTTATCATGATTTTTAGTTCAAAAGAAAATTTAGAAAAAAGTATAATTAAATTATTTTCCCTATTTATTTTAGTGATACATTTAAATAGTTGTAATACAATATTCTCTATGCTTGAAGACAATGGAGATCAAAGTAGTACAGTAAAAACAATAGAAGAAAAATGTGTAAATGTTGAAAGTAATGCAATAGCTATGGAGAAAAAAAATATTCAGGATCGTAGTGCAAAAGGACTTTCAGAAATAGCAAGAGCATTAGAAGCATGTAGGACGGAGATCGAATCTTCTTTACAACCCTATTACAACTCATCCATGGAATTGACAACAAAAATTAACGAACCAGATCAAGCAAAAATAAAATTAGATGGTAATGAGAAGTCATTGAAAGAGGTTTACCTCAGTGTTCTTTCCAATGAAAAAAGACTCTTAAGCCTTCCGCTTGATGTATGTATGGAGCGTTTAGGCAATTTATCTTCAAAAGGATTTGGTGGTAACTGGGAACCCTATGTGGTAAGTACTACAGATTGGCAGGGATCTGACTGTGTTCTTACAAAAGATGATGCATTCATTCCTGACTCTATTCCTGCCGATGTTAAATCCAAAATTCAAAGTTCTTGTACGGGAGCGTTAATAGGAGTAACCGAGCCTAAATTGGAAGCATTAAGTGTAAATACAGCGAAACGTTGGTCAACGTTTAGATGCCAAAAGCCTAAAGAAAGAAAAACAGGAGCATCTTTTTTAAAAATACCTAAAGTGGATGAGCGTTGTGAAACTTGTAAACGTTGGGTAAATTCTCCTTAGAGATTCCTGATACAAATTACTTTCTCGCATATCTTTTTCCAACAGCATTACTCAATACAACGAATAGGATATTTACGCAAAATAGAATCTGCACTCATCAACATCGCATTTGTATCAAGGCAATGAGCAATTAATAAACGATCAAAAGGATCTTTATGTATAGCAGGAAGCTTGTTCAAGTAAAATACGGAAGATACTCTGAATTCATCAATGAAAAACCCAGAGCTTTCAATTAATGGTGGAAGAAAAATTTCAGGCTCCTTTGGTAAAACTAACTTTCTGAGATCATATTTAATTTGAATTTCCCAATAACTAATAGGATGAATGTAAAATTGAAAATCAGGATTCAGAAAAGTTTCCTTCTGACTGTTACTTAGTCTAGATGGTTCTGATAAACTAAAGAGGAGAATTTGTGTGTCTAAAATTACCTTCGCCATTCAACTATTTATAAAATAAATCCTCTATTTCCGAGTCCCCTTCATTCCAATCTCCCTTGAATTGAATTTGTCCCCTAGCAAGCCCTAATGTAATAGGTCTTGTCTTTTTGGGTTCTGGAATTCCCAAGAGTTCTGCTACAGGCTCATTTCGTTCGCAGATCACGAAAACCTTTCCTTTTTTTGCCTGTTTTACATACTTTCCCAGGTGTGCCTTTGCTTCACTTAGATTGATTTTTTCTGAATTTTTAGCCATATTTAATAGACTAGTAGTAGACTACTTTTAGTCAAATTAAAAAATCAATATTCTTTTAATGGAATATTTTAAATCTTGATTATAGTATTTAAGTAGGTTTAATCAATGGTACGTTTTCTTTTATTATCTTAAATATATTATTTATTTAAAATCCTGATAGTGCATACAATTCCTGCCAGATGATAACCATTCCTAACGTATCACGTTTGCAGTACTCCAGTAATTGATTTCGACTGGCTTCTTTATTTCCATTAAAAGTCCTGTCAATCATTGCTAAAAAAGTATTACTGGCATCACCACCATTTGAGATTTCTAAGTCTTTGTAGCTCAATTCAGGAGCGATCGCAGGTAGAACTGATTTAATAGAAGCGGAACTCCCCATATTGGGTGTATAGTACCATCCATTTCGAAATACAATATACAAATCAACAAATCTTCCGATCACTGAGTTTAACCATTTGGAGTGATCGGGGTAAGACTTAGAAAGTCCCTTTAGAATATTCATCTCAAAGGTTGCGTTGTACGCAACGATACTTCCAGAATCACCCAAATCGTTTTTCATCCTTTGTATCAATTCTAGGCGAGGATCAAGATTAGAATTTGGATCAAAATGTTGAGGATCTGCCAGAAATTCTTTGTGTTCTATTTCTCCATTAGGTTCACGTAATATATGGAGAGAATATTGAAAGGGAATCTGTTGAAACGGAGAAGTGTTCTCTAAGATTGGAATTGCTGGAAAGATAGTTTCAAAGTCAAAGAAATAAAGGGGAAAAGTCCAGACTGAAAGGAAGTTACGAATAGCTTCGGTTTCAATATTTGATTGGTTGAATTTGACTCCGTTTACTTGAATTTGTTGTTTGTTTGTAAGTTTAAAATCATCGGGTATCTCAGATAAATGCAGAATATTATCTTGGTATAACTTCCATGATTTTCCCCTTGCATTGGTCAATTCAAAGACAGAATTTTTTTCGGGAATATGCTTCCAGCAATGATGCATATACTCACATTCAAAAGGACTCAGGCAATGTTTGCCTATTTCAATTGAGGGTTCAGGCTCTTTCTGAATTGATTTTAACTTTTGTAAATTGACGCCCACCCAATCAAATTTACTTTTTGCCTCCTCTGTAATATCGCTCATCTTAAATAATAGTTTTGGTTTTATTTCCCCTTTTCGAATGTAGTTGTTATCAATATACATTAGGAAAAATTTATCGGGAGGAGTTCCTGCCTGTGCCATCACCCAATATTGTAGTGATGCGTCGATCAAATGGTAATCTTTAACAGATGTACTACTTTTTACTTCAATAGCCCAGATCTCTTCACCTTCCTTATGAAGTATATCCAATGCTGATAATGTTTCCTCATAGAAAAATGAAGCCTCATATATTGTTTGAACTCCATCCTTGATCCATTGTTTCGTGTTCAAAATAGAGTCTGAAAAATCATAGAAGGATTTTGGAGTCGCATCCTTTCCATTTGGAAAAACTTGTCTTGCGAGCATTCCAATTGTATTTCCACTTGCAAAAAGAAGTTCTAGGGAATTTGATATCGGCGGTTTTAGATCATGGCGATACAAATCAAAATACAACTTTTTAGAACACTGAATTCCTGAAACAAAACGTGATTTTGAAATTTTATGTTTGAACTGGCTCATTTTTATTTTTGTACACTTATATCATTGATTAGATTATAGAAATAAAATAATCAAAGACCTTAGATACATTTTGCTTTAAACTTTCTGAAGGCTGTATTTCATACAGTCTCTCTTCTACTCTATAACTTAAGTTATTTAGGGATAAATACTTTTCTAATTCTTTTCTCTTTTCATCCGATAATTGAAAATTTTTATAAATAATCTGTACTACAAATGTATTTTTACTTCGACGCGTTATACTAAACATTTTCTTCTCGAAATTTCTAGTAAAGACGGATATTATGTGATTTGGAGTATACCTCATGTCAATTTGATCGCTATATTTTTCTGATACTTCTGATTGAAATTGTTTTACGATATCCCAAATTTCTAGGGAGAAAATTTCTTTATGATTATTTAATAATTCTTCAAATCTATTATAAATTAGCTTCTGACTTTTACCTTCAAACTCTTCTTCTATTTCAGATTGGAAATCATTTTCTACGAAATTTGCAAAAGATTTCAAGAGAAATTTAGTTTGTTCATTTATCGCATCATGATTTCCAATTGATTCATCTTTCAATATTTCTTTTATCATTGATAAAATAGAAATTCCTTCAATAGAATCTTCTGTACCATCCTGTTGCCAAGCTAAATGAATCGATGAAATACCTGCTTGACTTTCTATAAGTTTACCATAAGCATTTTTTGAGTTATCGCCTTGTGGACTAATATATATAAATGAAATTATATTCTTTATATTTTCATTTGTTAAGTTTAACTCACTTAATGTGCTCAGAGCAGCCTTGAATTGGCTTTTCAATTGTTCTTCACTACTTGAGTTATCTTTTATTTTATTTTCGATTAAGAAAATATGCTTCAATTTTTTCTCATTACTTTTTTCTAATTTTAACTTAACATAGGATTCTTTTCCTGCTAAACTATTCTCAAATAATAAAATAACTATATCAACAATTTGCTTAGACTTACCCTCAATGACAAAGGCTTGTTCTAAAAAAACTTCAATATCATATTTTGGATTTGGATATAAATTTTGAATATAACCAGTAATATTTTTTAAATCTGCTAATTTAGAAGCTTCATTATTAGAAACTAATTGATTCAAAATCCTTAGAATCAATGAATCACCCAAGCCATGATCTTTTTTTGGATCCAGTAAATAAGCCAGAAAGGCAGAGATACTAGGTTCACGAATTTTCCCATCTCCGCTAGCTAATATCTTAAATATATTCATTATTCAACTCTCGAAAAATTAAAGCCAAATGCAAGTAATATATAAACTTTATTAAGACTTTTTTATCCTTTACTCAATAAAATGAATATGATATTTAAGCAAAATAAAATCAGTACCTATAAATATTACATTTGTATCATGGTATTGAGTAATTAACAGACTATTAAAAGGATATTTATAAATCCTAAGAAGCCTGATCAAATATTACATGGAAGAGACTCTGAATCTATCAATGAAAAATCCAGAGCTTTCGAATTTCCATCAAATTCTAAATTCATTATTTCCTCCTTGACTTCTTAGGTCAAACCAACGAATTCTAAATCTATGCGTGATATAGATGATTTGATAGAGAAAAAAACTGGGCTCTCCATCGAAGAAGCCATGAGCATTGATGATACAAATCTTTACAAAAAATTAGGAGAAGAAACCTTCTGGAAGTTAAGTACGATCTTCTATACAAAAGTATTTAACGATGAAGAACTTTGGTTTCGAAATATTTTCAAGAACAGAAGCCTCGAAGATGCCATCCAGAACCAAGTCGAATTTTTCATTCAGAGGATGGGAGGTCCTTCTTACTTCTCTCACAGGAAGGGACATCCAGCTCTCATCGCAAGACATATGGATTTCAACATGAAAGAAAAAGCCGCAGAAAGATGGCTCTACCACATGAAAGAAGCTCTCTCAGAAGTACCGGCGATAGATGAAGATTCCAAAAAAAGGATGATGAACTATTTTACTCACACTGCTTACTTTCTTTCAATCGGTGTGACAGGACAACAAGAGGCCAGACGAAATGAATCGGGAAACTTATAAAGAATTCAATCGATCATAGTAGTCTCGAGACTTATCATCAAAAGTCGCAGGATCTCCCTCGGGAAATTCTGCTAATCCCACTGCATTATGGTAATACATTCCTTTAGAAATATCTTAAGGATTACCCTGATTCCCCTTTCCAATAGACCCCTTGCCGTTTCTTTGCCAATACCTCCCGTAGAGCCTGTAATAAGAGCAATTTTTCCTTTCATTTCTGTTTCTGTAGGACATGTTATACGATTGGAAAGCTGTCCGAACATTGCTAAGGTTAAGTGGGAGAGTGCGGACTTTGATAAAGTAACAGGAATTTTTGTAATATTCATACTACAATCCTAATTAATTATAAAGAATAGAATTTGGGTAGATGTCTTACATTATGGAAAAAAATCACCTAAGAAAAGAGTTAGGTGATTATCAAACGCGGGATGAATTGAATCCTGCCTTTGAAGTATTTTTTTCGTATTGTAAGTTCCATTTTCTGGGTTTAAGAAGACTTCTAAAATGGATTCTTTAAGATTAAAAATCCAGTACTCCGGAATATTTGCACTGGCATACACATTTGCCTTTTCCCGATCGAATTCCAATGTGGATAATGAAATTTCAATGATGAGATATGCAAACTCAGGATGAGAATTTGAATAGTAATCTGAGCGAGACTCGACAATGGCTATATCTGGTTCAGGGGAGGAAGCTTTCATAAGTATAGGTCCTTCCTGACGTGCCATGAATTGTGATGTAAGTTTATTGATAAAATAACTTAATAATTTTTGCGTAATAGAATAATGAAGAGGTGATTTAGGCATTTTTTGAAATATAATTCCTTCAATTAATTCTGTATTTTCGGATATTAAATTCTGTTCTCCTAGTTTGAAGTATGTTTCAACACTGATCGGAAGGAGGAGCATCCTTGCAGAAGATTTTTCTAAGATTTCAATTCTCACATCTAGAAAGTTTCCCATTTTTTTAGGATGTCAATCCTTTCTTTCTTAAAGAATATGAATAAATTTCAGCTGAGATCAATTTCAAAATTACAAAAAATATATCAAAATTCTGAGATTAGGACAAATCAAATTGTAACGATTTCCGATTTTAATTATGGTAATCGAGAAGAATTTAAAGAATTTTATCTTTTAAAATAGTTACTTTTTAAAAAAATTTTGCATAAATAATTTTTTGAAAGTAGATTTTTATTTATTATATAAATCTAAGAGGTTAACAGAAATGAAACGTTACAAACCTATTTACGAAGATAAGCAAAAGCTGATTGAAATGGCCCTGGTTGGTAAGACAAAGGGTTTAGAAATTAGGGTATATACCAATCATGAGTCCATGAATTTTAACTTAATAAAGAAAGACAAGTATGAGGCTCGAATTAAAATTCCCAAAGAACTTCCTTCCGAATTTTCTGAATTGGAACTTTTAAACTATAAATTTCAAAAAAGTGAAAAGGATATAGTTACAAAACAAGATTTAAAACTACTCCAGAGTTGGATGGGGGAAAGGAACAAGAATAGGCCGGAAATAACTAATTTTCAAGCCACCAGTTTCTTGTGGGATTCTTTGAATCCAAAATAAAGATGGCTGGAAATATTGGGGAAGTATCTTAAAAACATTTCCTAAGTTAGCGATTTGGTAGTAGTATATGTTCGTTTATTTCTCATTGACAGTTACTAAACTGTGTAATATATTGTGTAAAGAAAGGTGTGAATTTATGGCAACAAACCTTGCAATCGATGATAAACTTTTAGAGGAAGCTTTAAAAATTGGACAATTCAAGTCTAAGAAAGAAACGGTCAATTCCGCCCTTAAGGAATTTATTCAAAAAAGGAAACAGATGCAATTATTGAATTT
>CANGZW010000154.1 GCA_947458405.1 Leptospiraceae bacterium | reverse complement strand
TCTGAACATGTGTACGCTTATGATAGCAGATGCTCAAAATATATTAGATGAAGATATTAAATCTGGAAAAGTAAAAACAAAGCATAAGTTGAGAATCAATGAAAATGTTGCATACGGACTCATGAAAGATCACTTGATTGAGCGCTTACATGACAATGATAATTTTTATAAGAAATTAGTTACTGAAATATCGAAACATAGGGTAGCTGCTATACCCGGAAGAAAATTTGAAAGATCGGAGTCTTTTAGAAGAACTAAACATAATGTTATCAATAGAAGAGATGGTTAAGTTGACAGCATTACCCGGATAAATGGAAACATATGGTGCAGCTGGAGCTCTTGTTCAGATGGAAGGGTTTCCCGCATTTCCTAATTCAAAAATCAAATCGGATGGGGGAATGATAGTTGAATTTGAGCTGGATGGGATAAACTTTATAGCCTTAAATGGCGGATCGCAGTTCAAATTCAATGAAGCCTCTCTTTCTGATTCATGCAAGAAATTAATAAACGAATAAAGTTTACCCAGGGAGTTTCAGATCCAATTGAAGGTGGAGAAAATGAGGCGCAATTTTGGTTTGAACCAGAGGTTTTTCTAGCTTCTGAGAGCGTCTATTAACCCTGATTAAGAGTTTTTAGAGGTTCCCTTATATTGTATAATATGTACAATTATTTTAAAAAACGCAAATACTCTTCGTACTTAGTATGATTACATTTCTTTTTTTTATTTAATCATGGCCCCGCCACACAGCGGACATCTAAGATTGTAACCTTCCCATTAGTTGCTGCTAACAAATCTGATGATTGAATATAAAAAGCACTGGTACTATCATCTGGTGATGTAGTTGATGTCCAATATGGATAAGACTCTGTATTAGGAAATACAGTAGTATTGATATGAGGAGCTGCCATTTTCGAATAATCTCCAAGTGACCTGAGTTCGTTTATATTGGGCAATCTCCATTTGAGTCCAGAACCAAGACTTAGAGCATTGCAAGTAGAAATTGCATTTGCCCAGGTTAATCGGGAGGCAGCACCGCTACAATTCAAAGAAGACTGACCTACAGAGCATTTCTGCCAAAGAAGACCCGAAAGATTGTCTGTAACCGTTCCGTTTCCATTATCAGTATAGGTAGCTGTTGATTGTGCAGGACCTGAAATACATCTAACGTAGAAAATATCTGTTTTAGTCATACAGCTAGTATTTCCATAGATTTGTCCTCTATACATATCAATAGCATATAGAGTATTTGTATTTCTAAAAATACTCGAAGTTACAAAATTTTGTTGACAACCATTGTTAGGAATAAAATAGGGAGTTGCTGGAAAGTAATCTGTAAAGATAGCAGGAGTGATTCTATTATAATTAATTATATTACTCAGTTCATTTACAGTAGGGAGTCTCCAAGTTCTCTGTCCCAAATTTAAAGCACGACATTCTGAATCTGCGGTATCCCAGTTTAACCGGGAAGCAGTACCCGAACAAGTAGTGGGATTTTGCCCCATACTGCATTTCTGATAAACCAAACCAGTCACATTGTCTGTAATTGATCCATCATTGTTGTCGGTGAATGAGCGAGCCCAGGTCAATTTCAAATTTCCATCATCTCCTGTAGCGTAGCTAGTTGTCTGTCCAGTGGCGAGAAGCCCAAAAGCTCCTATGGAATCAATTGCAATGATGGATCTCGTAATATTATTCACATTATTGGCACTTGCTGTGATTGTAACTGTCTCAGAAAATTGATTCGTATCTTTCACGCCAGTTAGCGTGATATTCTGGGGAGAGTTATAATTTGCTGAAGAAAATCCCACACTGGTAGGACTCAAGGTAATGGCAGCATTGTTAGAATTTAGATTCACCGTTAAGTTTCCCGAAGGATCATTGGAAAGGGCTACTGTCATTGTAGCCGTAAGTCCCTCGTTGACTGTATTTGCTCCCCCGAGCACTATACTCATAGTGTCTTTGTCTACAACATTCATAACCCTTGTGGAAGTTATTAAACCAGTACCAGAAGCAGAAATAGTTACACTTTCAGAAATGACATTTGCATCCACAACACCGGTGACCGTCAATGCTTGTGTTGTATTGAAATTGGTTGAAGTAAAATTCACACTGGACGGAGAGACAGAAAGAGCATTTGGATTTCCTGAAGCAAAGCTTACCATACGTGAAATGCCCGGGTTCCCAGAGAGTGTAATAGCAAGGGTAGTTGTGCCATTTTCTGTTACAGAGTTTAAACCGGTGAAAACAATTTTAGTATCCACATCAATACATAGAATGTCCCATTTAGCACTTGTGATTCCAGATGAACTTGCTGTAATAATAGCAGTTTCTGAAGTTTCGTTTCCGTCAGGGATTGCATTAATAGTTACGACTTGTGGTGTATTGTAGTTCAGGGGTGTAAATGTCAATGAAGATGTAGCCAAAGAGAGAGAAGAAGGCACAGAAGATGAGAGATTTATGACTACATTTGATATTGGTTCTTGTGTGAGTTTCACATTTATGGTACTAGTTGAATTCTCATTTAAGGAAGTTGTTCCGCTTAAAACTATATTTTGGGTATCATCATCTATTGTGATAATCTGAAAAATAACCTGATTTAAGCCTGGTGAAGAAAGAATAATTGAAACAGATTCTGGTACTACATTTTCATCCTGTACAGCTGTGAGTGTTACTAACTTATCTATGGAAAAATTATTACTCGTAAATGTCAATGTTGAAGGATTTGCTATCAAGGAAGAAGGTCTACTACTGGCTACTGTAACTGTATAATTCTCTGATACATTTCCTGTTAGTTTAATGCCTATAGTAGCATTACTACCTTCAGTGATACTATATGGTACACTAGAAATACTGATTACAGGTGCAGATGAACTAGTATCTAATGCTGTAAGTGTATAATTTATAGTTTCAATTCCAGTTGCTTTAACAGATAGTATCACTGTTTCTGAAATTTGATTCGTATCACCTATTGCTGTAAGACTAAAAGACTGGTTTATACCCGCATTTGATGAAGTAAATGTAATTTTCTTTGATGAAGCACCTAGAATATTGATTGATGGATTATCAAGATCTAACGTTACTTCTAAATCTGATGAAATAGTTTTAGAAAGTTTAACCTGTACTAGAATGGTCTGTCCCTCGCTGATTACCTGGGGAAGACCTGTAAAAACAACTTTAAGTGGTTCCTCAGTCACACCCCCTGTGCTTATAGGAGAAGCTGTTAATGAAGAAACCTGAATTCCTATTGAAGACAAAACGTCAGGTGATTCAGTTGCACTTTTTACTCCTATAATGAAACTGCCAACAAAACTTCCATCGGAACGACTTACGCGAATTGAAAAATTCCCTAAAAACACATTCATAATAAATTTACCGTTGATATCAGAAAAAATTTTAGAATCGGCTAAATTTTTTATATTTCCACTTGTTACGGCATCATTTGATTTTGTTATGTCTAACACTCCTCCAGACACAATATTGCCAGCAGAATCTTTTATTATACCAGTAATTGTGATACTAGCATTTGGTTTAGAAATTATACTTATCTGTGATATTCCATTCAAGAATAATCCAGCTAATCCATCTGTAGGATTATTAAAAGTAGATTTGACAAAACATGAGGAAGCAATACCAGAGAAGAGAATCAATATAAGAAAATTTTTAAATATCATATCTATTAAAACCTCATAGTGTAATTCAAAAATCCATATGTTTCCATTGTCTTACCAGACGTAGTACTGATAGACTGAGGAACTGGAGACGGGGATACTCCGAAGGTGAAAAAATCATTTTTAGGGACTTCTGTTTTTACTCCTGAATCGATCAGGTTCCATGTATAGACCCCTAAGAGTAGGAGTAGGATATTGTTTGTAAGAATCTCAGATTCTCTGAGTTCTGCTTTTTGAGTTTGCAGATTGTAGTAAGAAGCAACAAAAGCTGGTGTCCCGGGTAAGGAATAACTGCTATCGTACTTTTGCTGAAGAGTCTGGTGCTGTCTCATAGATAAGAAGTAATAAGTAAACAAGAAAGAGGAGCCTCCCAAGAAGAACATTCCTTTTTTTTGTTCCCCTGCGTAGTACTGACCCCAACCGGGGAGAAATGTAGATCTAAATACAATGTCTGCCCTGGTAACCACTTTCGGAATAGGCTTTCTCACTAAGCTTATAGTATCACTTTTAGAGAAGGTAATCGCCAGATCTCCCGTTTTTTCACCGTTCAATCTGGTAAATGGCTTTTGTTGTTTATTTTTCTTTGTGGACCAATCCTTGACTCCTTTTTGAACATATTGCTCCAATTCCGAAAAAGCTACCACTCCATCTCCATTAGAATCTGCACTTCCTTCCATCCCCATAACTAGGTACTTTGTAAATACACCGTAATCTGTTTCATCATCTTCATAGCTGTAGTACCCTGCTTTGGTGGAATAGAAGGTTGCCGCTACTTCTGCTTCTGTATACTCTTTCTCTAATAAACTATTCCTTGATGAACTCTTGCTAGAATATAACACATCTCTACAGGCATCAAGTACCAAAAGGGATTTCTTAATTCCTTTATTTTTTAACCTTTGTACTACATCATTTACACGTAAGGAAGTATTGAACTGTTTATCTGTAACCGTATCTACAGTTACTAAGTATCCATTTTCATCTGGATCTGAGATACCATGACCAGAAAAGAAGAAAACCACCAAATCCTCAGGCTCAGAAAACCGTAAAAGGGAATCCAGTTTTTCTTCGATATTTAGC
The DNA here is from genome assembly GCA_947458405.1 of Leptospiraceae bacterium. Classification (GTDB taxonomy): domain Bacteria; phylum Spirochaetota; class Leptospiria; order Leptospirales; family Leptospiraceae; genus JACKPB01. The sequence goes on along the minus strand of CANGZW010000154.1, from coordinate 2,664 downwards.
TTGGTGGGATAAAGATTTTCTTTGTCATTGCGGGGATCTACATCGTCGGTCATCACGAATACCTGATCAAACTCTCCCTGCTCTCTTAGAATTTTCCCCACTAGTTTGGCATCATTTCTCGCCTTAGAAAGATCGCTGATCCCTGTATCCTGGTAGTTATTGATACCAACCACAATTGCATGTCTCTTACCACCATTGTTTTCATCTAGATCCTTGAGTTTTAATCCTTTGGACTGGATTCCATACGTTTTGGTAGGCTTGGAAAGCGTAGTCATGCTTTCACTAGTTGGTGTAGATGCTTTGATGGGAGACGCTGATTTTGTCCCATTGTTAGGTTCTTTGACTAGAACCCTTTCCTGAGTCTTTGAATTCAAATCCTCGAACTTTTTAAGTGTATCTTCTTTAAAACTAGAAAACTCTTTTCGAATAAACTCTAACTCTTCCTGGAGCTTTTTGACTTTTTCCGATTCCTCTGGTGTGGTCTCACTTGTAACGGCAGGACTGATTCGATTTTTTTTGTCTGCCTTAGGGGTAGAATGAATTGTATTTGATAGGAGTGCAATCATCAAAATGACAATAGCTTTTTTAGAATATATATCAAATATTTTACTTATACGATTAAAATTCCCTATTTTCATATAATTTAACTATTTTAACTTATTTAAGTTTAACTTACAAATCATTACACAAAATGAATGAAAAGTAATATTCATCATTATTTTCCGTATTTTACTTTTTATATCAAGCTATTTTCATGCTTTATATAAATATTATTGTAATTCTTAGATAAGATGCTTATAAGTTACTGTTATGTGACAGAGAAGGGAGTTTATAAATTGATCTACTACCAATCTTGGAATTTGGTGTTAGATTGCCTTTTACACTGAGTACTTATAATTTTTTTCAATTTCCTCAGACTGAGTCCAAAATTGACTTATCCAATAGAATTTTTATGAACTCATAGAAAATGAGTTCCCATTCTTTGTTTGGTGTACAAAAAAGTTCATCCATTGGAAGCTGACTCACTAAGGTCAAAAGAAGTAATCAGCTGGCAAACTAAAGTATAATCATTATACCTTAGTGGTGAGCAACATTGCTTGAAATTTTAAAGTAACTACTCACCCCGTTTCATTTTGAAAGATAAATATTTTAGATCACTTCAGAGTAGTACAACATTCCGGAGGATTCCCCTCGATACGGTACTTGAAGATATCCCTACTCGGGGATCGGACTGGTTTGTGTATTTGGAATTTTGGGTAGGAACAATTTATTGTATAGGTTGATTTCGATCGGTTCCTGAGCCTGACGAAGGACAACCAACGGATTTATTATTGATTGTATTACTTACTTTACTAAAAAGTATTACATCATTTAGGTTTATACACCTTGAATAGATAAATACCGATGTTTAATCGGGGATACTATGAAAAGTAAACAAATATTGGTAACTATAAATTTACCCCTCTCTATGCTTATTCCTTTGAGCATGGAGAGGCGGTGTATACAAATTAGTACTACAGCACTAAATAGTTGGGGTGAGGTACTACACTATAAGATTCCACGCTCCCTAATCTCGTCTTCTGAAAGTCCTGTGATCTCCTGAATTTCAGTGGCAGAAAATCCCTTTTGCCCCATTTTCCGGGCAGTTTCAAATTGTGTTTCCAGTATGCCCTCTTGTTTGCCCTCTAATTTCCCATCTCTAAAGGCGACATAGATTCCTGAATTGTAATCAAATTCAGCCATGAGCTGTTCTTCATAGATCTGACTGGTCTTTTCATCTTGGGATAAATATTCCAACTCTTCGATAGCTTTTTCAATCATTGCTCAATTAATTTCTGTATCAATAGACAGATTCAAAACCAAACCTGTAAGCATTTAAGACGTATTTGTTTCATTTAAAAGTAGAATTACTTTCTTTAATAATTCGAATTGTTACTTTTCTTTCCAAAAGAAAAACAAGAAATAGATATGAGATTAAAGAAAAATCACATCAATTAATAATGTTGAATAAAAATCTCCATCGAAATACAATGATATAAAAGAATAATCCTATAGTAACCCCAAGGAAAACCAATATGCCTAATCAAAATGAAATCAAACGTTCAATTCCCCTTTTAAATTCAGAAGGGACTCTCACAGAGGAAGGTTGGGCGAGAAGACCTTATTTTTTGTACGACAGAGAATCAATTCCCGTATCCAAATGGAAAATTAAGGAATGGGACTATTATTCTGTTCTTTCGCATGATGGTTTATTTGGTATTACATTTACCATGAGTGATCTCGGGTATGCGGGTTTATTCGCCATTTGTTTTTTGGATTTTAAGGAAAAAATTTTTCAACAGATAGATACACTCTCTATTTTGCCAATGGGAAAGACAGGATTTCCCTCAACTGATGATTTGGGAAGTATATCCTTTTCGGATAAAAAGCTTTCCATTCAATATGAATATACAAAAGGAAAAAGAGTAATACGTTTCAGTTCACCTCTTTTGCAAGATGAGAAAGGTAATAAGGGATTGAGTGGAGAAATTGTATTACAACAACCTCCTGAGTTAGAATCAATGACAATTGCCACCTCTTGGAAAGAAAACAGAAAAGCATTTTATCATAATACAAAAATCAATTGTATGCCAGCAGAAGGGAGTTTTAAGATAGGGGAGAGAG
>CANGZW010000153.1 GCA_947458405.1 Leptospiraceae bacterium | reverse complement strand
TCCGGTTAGTTCAGCCATTAATAAAAAAGTTAAAAATGCTGATGTTAACCACATATATAAAATTGATTTTTTGTCTTTAAACATTTAGTTATTTTCCTGTTTTTGGGATATGCTTACTTTTAAATTTAATTCTGGTTTATCTTTGCCACCGGGAATTAACTTAATTATTGAGGATATTTTAAATTTTTTGAAATAGCAGAGGGATTGATTTTCTCTATCACAAAAATATATAATGGAATCAATGGTAATTTCTGTATTTCCTTCCTTAAATTCTTTGGGATAAAATATTGTTTCTCCTGTAAAATTTTCAAAATATCGAATATCATTATTTTGAAAATTTAAGGTTTCAGGATTTGAGGATATAATTTTAAAATAAAAATATGCATTCGGATCCCATATGTACTTCTTGCTAATATTTAACTTTAACTTCAAGGACAAAATTTCGGGAGAAATTATAATGCTTTTGTATGGGTAGGTCTCCTTAAGAGGAGTAATTTTTTTCTTGTTTTCAATTATAAATTCAGGAGATGCATTGATATAAAAAGTTGTTACAACACTTTTATTTAGATCTAAAACTCGAATACAATTGTTGTTAGAATCCGTAACATAAATTTCAGAATTGTATAAATATAGATTTGAGGGTTCATTGAATGTACTTTCAAGAAATTTTCCATTTTTACTTCCTTTTTGACCAGTTCCCGCTAAAGTTTTCAGCACTTTCTTTTTTAAGTCATACACCTTAATTTTATTATTTAAAGTGTCCGCAATATAAACTTGGTCATCTTTTGCATAAATTCCTTTTGGAAATTGTAATCTAGCGACATTTTGATCTCCATCTGTATCACCATAATTCATGGCTTTATTTCCAATTAAAATTTTTACTTTTGAAGGAAAGTCCGCATTGATCGACTTTAAAGAGCCCGAAGAACTATCAGTTGTAAAGATTGTCTCTCTATAAAACGTCATACCAACTTTGGAAAAAAATTCTGGATTATAATTTATATCTTTTGTTTCTGAAAATAAGGATTCAATTTTTCCAGAACTGGGATCAATTTTTATAAATTGATTGAAACCTGTATTTGAGAGATAAAGGGTAGATCCTTCTCTTGTAATGTCATAGGGAAAAGAAAAGGAAGTAACAGGTGCAAAACCATTTTGAACAATTTCATCCCCTTTTTTACCTGTCCCCGAGAAAAGTGTTACAATTTTTTTTTCTAAATCAACCTTTCTAAGAGAGTGATTTTTATTATCTACAATAAATAAATTTTTATCGAGTAAAACTAAGCCGGTAGGATAATTAAAAGTACTTTGGTTAAATTTTCCATTATCAAAACCAATTTGACCATTGCCAATTACATCCTTTATGAATCCATTTTGTCTGTTGATAATTAATATTCGATTATGATTACTATCACTGACATACATATCTTTTCCATAATCATCTACAATAATTTTTTCAGGAAAAGATAATATACTTTCAGGATTTTTATTTTTCTCCAAAAAAGTAGATTCATCTTTTGCATTGTAATCTGTTTCACTGATATCAAAATTGAGGAGTTTCTCAAAAATTGGATCTATTCTTAATAGATTTTTATCTATAGAATATCTTCCTATAACCTTACTATCTTCACCAATTACAAGTAAAGAATTCCAGTTATTAATTCCATAAGTTCTCCAAATTAAAAAATTGGGATCATGTATAACCGTTAGATCAATCCTATTTTTTATGATACTGCTTCTAACATATTCAAGGTTGGACTCACCTTTAAATCGGGGGGAGTGAATAGCAATAACTTTGATTTTATCCTGGTGTTCAATCTCAAAGGATCTAAAATTATTTAGAATTTCTAAGGACTTAAGATTGCTTCCCGTCCAAAAAAAAAGTACCAGCACTCTTCCTTTGAATTCCACTAATTTCATGGGTTTTTTAACATTTAGCCATTCTAATTTATCGGGAAATTCTGAGGCAGGAAAACTACCCCTTCCCAATTTAGTTTTAGAGCTGTCAGTACAAAATGACAGGTTTAAGAGAAGAAATCCCGATATTATACTAAAATATTGTATTATCTTTCCTATTAGACAAAATGAACTCTTCCTGAAACTCCTTGACAGGTTTAGCAAGAATAATAGTCTTAAGCGATAGATGTTAAAATTTAGGAGTTTCATTTGATACTGACATTGGAAAAATATTTCGTCCTTTTATCACAATCAATCTTAAAAAAAAAATATAGCAATGTTTTTTCTAATTCAATAAAATCTCCGCTTAAATGCAAATCTATACAAGGAATTATATTAATTTTATTTTCTTTTACTCTGAGCAATTGCGATAAATTTAACCAACAAATTTCTGAAGCTGAGCCGAAAGACAAAAAAAACCAAGTTATTCCCTATATGACTATTGTGAGAAGCAGCGGGAACTCTCTTATAAAACATGGAGATAGCACACAAGAAAAAGGGGTAATCGGCTCATTTTTGGTAGAGGGAGATAGAGTTAGCACTGAAAAAAATTCTTGGATAGATATCCAATACAATTCTGAAACATTACTAAGAGTTTTTCCTCTTTCAAGTTTAGAAATCAAAACACTGAAAACTATAGATAAAAAATCAATTATTTCCATAGAATTATTCGAGGGAACACTCTATAATAAAGTATTTTATGCAAATGATTCCAATAAGTTTTTAATCAAAACACCAAATGTAAGTAGTAGTTCGACTGGGGCTGAATTTATATCATCCCATTCTCCTAAGGGATCGTATATAAAGGTAAAGTTTGGAAAGGTTGTTGCTTTTCCGCGTATTTTTTCTTTGGATGATAAAGATCCAATGGATATAAAGCCTGAAGAAAAAAACGGAAAAATTGCTACAAGTGTTTCCGAAAAAATGCTACTTCTTGAGAATTTGACGGAGGCAATTCTTCAACTCAATCCTTTACTCCAAAAACCCTTAGAATCTATAGAAAATATAGATGCATTCGCTAAATTAATATCAGAAATATATTTTGCCTCAAAAAAAGCCTCTTTTTCAGATTCAGAAATCTTAGAGTTTAATGGGATGTCCCTCACGGATAATAAATTAATAGATGATTTTTATAATATATCTAAAGAGTTGCAATCCGGGATTAAGGACTCTAAGAAAATAGAAGAATTAGAAGGAAATCGAAGTTCTTTAGAAAATTTATTATCAAAAAATAACTACACCGATTACAAGAGCAATACATCCGGATTGGAAGAGTTCGAAATCAAAATCACTTCTAAAAATATTACTACCACAAGAAACAATCGAAAGAAATGGGTAACTAGATCAATTAGCAGAAAACTCAGTTACTATAAACGCAAAGGGAAATACAAAAGATTAGCTACTAAGAGAAAGTTCAAGACTCCTAGAGAAGTTTATGAATATTATGAGAGACTTGATAAACTTACACTCACTGAAAATCGGGTGGAAGTTGGAACTATAATTACACAGGATAGTTCCTTGATAATACTACATACTAGCGAAGGGATAAAGCGAATTTCAGCAGAAGAAGTCTTAGAAATTAAATTTGACTATCTTAGACAAAACTCATACTGACCTGCTCATCGGCATGGTAAGAGCTTCTAACCAAGGGGGAAGATTCTACATGCTTAAAGCCCAGTGATTGGGAAAAGATTTTTAGCTCAACGAATACTTCTGGTTCCCAATATTTTTTAACCGGATAATGTGTGGGTGTTGGTTGCAGATATTGTCCAATTGTTAACATAGTTACCCCACTCTGATAGAGATCGCGAATAGTGCGCTTGATTTCTTCGAGAGATTCTCCCATTCCCAAAATCAACCCACTTTTAGTAATGAATCCTCTTTTGGCCGTAAGGCTGAGAACAGAAAGAGATGTTTCGTATTTCTTTTGGGGGGCAACAATCGAAAAAAGTTCGGCTACAGTCTCGATATTATGATTAATAATATCCGGCTTAGAATCATAGATTATCTCTAAGGATGACTCTTTTCCTTTGAAATCAGGAATCAATACTTCTATTCTGCATTCGGGTAATCTTTTTTTGATCTGAAAGATAGTATTCGAAAACCCAATAGCTCCTCCATCCTCTCTGTCATCCCGATTGACCGCAGTTAATACCACATATCTCAGTCCCAATTTAAAGGCAGAATCGGCTACTCTCTCGGCTTCGGAGTTATCTAATGGAAGAGGCTTTCCCGAAGCTACGTCACAATAGCCACACTTTCGTGTGCAAATATCTCCATTTAACATATATGTGGCTGTTTTTCGGGACCAACAATGGTTTAGGTTGGGGCAGGAGGCACTTTCGCAAACCGTATGGAGCCTATCTTTCTCTAAGGACTCCCTTACGATGTAGTTTGAATCCGTTGGAAGCGGGAATTTTATCCTACTTTTTAACCAATCCGGTTTTTCGGGAGGGGGGACAACCTCTTTTGTTCTGGGTTTTTTCTTCAATGGATTCATGTTTCCAGTTTGCTTATCCCAAAAGATGTAACAATAAAAAAATAAAGACTTTCCCATTCCTTTGAAAAATAATATACTGTGAGCAAAGGAAAATATGGACAAGAATACTAGAAAGGGAGAGAAAGCTTCTCCCGGAAAATTTAGAAAATCCTCTCATGACGTGAAGTCATCGGGGAATAGAAAAAGCACACCAAGAATAGACTCATTTGAAGGGAATTCGAAAAGAGAAGGTGGCTTTAAAGAAAGATCAGAGAAGAAAAGATTTACTCCTTCAGAGGGGAATCCCTCAAGGGACCGAAAAGAAGGAAATTTTAACCGCGAAGGTGGAGAATCCCGTCCAGATAGAGGTGAGGGCTTTCGTAAAAGAGAAGGTGGAAGCAGTGGTGGCTACCGAGGAAATAGAGAAGGTGGCGACCGGGGAAGTTTCCGTCCCCGTCCCGAAGGAAACCGTGAAGGCGGTGGATTTCGTGGAAACCGTGAAGGGGGAGAGTCCCGTCCCGAAAGAACAGAAGGTTTTCGACCTCGCCGTGAAGGCGGAAGTAGCGGTGGCTACCGTGGAAATAGAGAAGGTGGTGACCGTGGGAGTTTCCGTCCCCGTCCCGAAGGGAACCGTGAAGGCGGTGGATTTCGTGGAAACCGCGAAGGTGGAGAATCCCGTCCAGATAGAGGTGAGGGCTTTCGTAAAAGAGAAGGCGGAAGTGGCGGTGGCTACCGTGGTAATAGAGAAGGTGGCGACCGAGGAAGTTTCCGTCCCCGTCCCGAAGGGAACCGTGAAGGCGGTGGATTTCGTGGAAATCGCGAGGGTGGAGAGTCCCGTCCCGAAAGAACAGAGGGTTTTCGACCTCGCCGGGAAGGCGGAAGTGGCGGTGGCTACCGTGGAAACAGAGAAGGTGGTGACCGGGGGAGTTTCCGTCCCCGTCCCGAAGGGAACCGTGAAGGCGGTGGATTTCGTGGAAATCGCGAAGGTGGAGAATCCCGTCCCCGTCCCGAAGGAAGCCGTGAAGGTGGTGGATCCCGTCCCGAAGGAGGAGGCTTTCGCAATAGAGAAGGCGGAAGTGGTGGTGGCTACCGTGGAAATAGAGAAGGTGGCGACCGTGGGAATTTTCGTCCAAGTAGAAATCAGGACAGCTCATCGGACAGAAATGAAAATTTTGGAAACCGAGAGGGAGGAAACGAAAGACCCTCCTATTCTGAGTCCAGAGGAAGAAGACCAAGTTTTCCTAGAAGTCGGGAAGGCTTTGGTAGTAGAGAAAGGGGAGAGGGCAATCGTTTTTCAAATGATTCGGCAGCTCCCAAAAAGAAAGTCGTACTACGAAAAGATGCCAGAGAACGCGTTGAAACCATGGAACAAAATGAAAAAAAGACGATGTTCCAGGATTTAGAAGAAAAGAAATCTCCTTTGATAGATAAAAATAATTTGGCTGCGATGGACGAAAGTGATGAGGATTTAGATAAGCCAATTCGCATCAATCGATTTTTAGCGAAGTGCGGTCTTGGAGCTAGAAGAAATGTAGAAGAATTTATCCAAAAAGGAAGAGTTTCTATCAACGGTGTTGTCATAGAATCTTTTTCTGTAAAGGTCAAGCCCTTAGAAGATAAGGTGACCTTTGATGGAGAAGAGATACAGTTACTTCCGGACACAATGATCATTGCGTTTAATAAACCATACGGATATCTATGTTCGCATCATGATGTGCATCACGAAAAGACGGTTTTCAATTTGTTACCTGCTAAGTATAGAAAATTCAATATGGCGGGTCGATTGGATTTAACCTCTAGAGGGCTCATGATTTTATCTCCCAATGGTGAATTGTTAAATAATATCACACATCCTTCTTCCGGATTGGAAAAGGAGTACATGGTTAAAATTGACAATGTGCCATCTGAAGGTGAAATCGTTAAAAAATTCTTACAGGGAATCGATGACGATGGAGAATTCTTGAGAGCAAAAGAAGTCGAGATGATTGATAGCGGAGAAGGGATTGTGCGCATTGTACTCAAAGAGGGTAAAAAGCGTCAGATTCATAGAATGTTTACTGCTGTTGGCTCAAAGGTTCTTGACTTACAGAGAGTGCGAATTGGAAGATTGCATTTAAGTTCCTTGGATTTAACTGAGGGGAACTTTAAAGAAATTAAAGAGGATGATATTTTCGGAGAGTAATTTTTGAGTTTTCTAACATTAAAATTCTCACTATTTTTTTTAACTTTTTTTTATATCTACTGGGCTTTGCCCGGTAGAGGAAGTTTAAAAAAAATCAGTTTGATTCTAGCTTCTTCTGTTTTTTATTCGTTTTTTAGCCTTCCATTTTTATTTCATTTTTATCTAATCCTGGCTCTGAATTATTTAATATACTTAAGATTTAGAGATAATCAAAATTATACCAGTTATATTGTAATACTAAATTTATTTAACTTAATAGTTTTTAAATATTTTTATTTTTTATGCGAAATCATAGGTAATTCTATAAATCTACCACTCCTCACCGAAAAGCCCCAATTGGATTTACTTATCTCCAGGGCATTTGGTTTGACAGGGTTTGAAATAGCCTTACCTGCCACTATTAGTTATTATACATTTCAATTGATATCTTTTGCCTTTGATTATAAGTCTGGAAAGATTAATAAGTTAGTGCCAGTGTACGACTTTTTTGTTTATTGCTTATTTTTTCCAATTATGATTGCGGGTCCTATTCTTAGATTTGATAATTTTTTGAGTCAGTTTGATGATCTTGATATTGATAACCAAAAAATGTTTGATGGAATCTATTTACTGATATCTGGAATTTTTAAGAAAATGGTTCTTTCCGATGGATTGACATCAATCATCTATCCAGTATTTGGAAATCCTTCAGATTACTCTGGCGGAGCATTGCTACTCACTACCTACTTTTTTGGATTGCACTTGTATCTCGACTTTAGTGGGCTTACCGATATGGCTAGAGGCTTAGCAATGCTCTTAGGATTTAATCTACCTTTAAATTTTAAGGCACCATTTTTTATGACTGGTTTTGGGGATTTTTGGAGAAGGTGGCACTTAACATTTAGTTATTGGATACGGGATTATATCTATATTCCCCTCGGTGGTTCCAAAAAAGGAGAACTGAGAAC
>CANGZW010000152.1 GCA_947458405.1 Leptospiraceae bacterium | reverse complement strand
GCTAGAAGCAGTTTCTAAGTATTTATCGAGGTTTAAATAGTGGATTATTTGATTCGAATACCTTTTTTTATATTTGTTTTTTTACTATCAGGCTACCTTTACTTTGATGCAATGTATCACAATTTATCTGGAAATGAATATAATACAATTTCTTTGAGTAAAGTCGATGAAACTTATATTTCTTCAGCAGGAAGCGATAAAAATTATGCAAATATTATTGCAATACAACCATTTATGTATCCTGCGGATTATTCTAGCAAAGAAAGATTTTTTAATAAACTTGAATCATACTTACTAAAGGCAAAGAGAAATGGTTTTTTGAAAGATCGTACTACAATTATTTTCCCGGATCATATTGGTACACCACTTTACTTATCATACCAGAGAAAAGAAGTTTATACCTCTCAAACTCTTGAAAATGCCCTTTCTTTTTATAATTCACCTAAATATCCTTTAATAGAAAAAAGAATAATTAAACCTCAAATTGAACTGATAAAAGAAATATTAGATTCAAAATACAAAGATGTAGCTGAAATGTATATATCTACTTTTTCTGATTTAGCAAAAATCTATAAAGTAAACATCTTATCAGGATCTGTAGTACTCCCTCAACTAAATATTAATGAAGGTAAAATTGTTTTTACAGGTAAAGACAGAAAAGTTTATGGATTTATGTTTAATAGTTCTGGCCTTATCACTCAAAAAGTCGAAAGAAGACATATTTATAATTTTGAAAAAGAATTTATAGTATCTGGAAATCCTCCTGAAGAGGGAATAGTAGTACCTGGAATTCCTAATAAAATGGCAGTAATTATGTCTGGGGATACATTATCAGCCTTGTCTTACACAAGAATTATTCAGGTAACCGATCTTTGGGTTTCACCATCTATAAAACCATCAACGGAAATATTTAATTTTTCTGATCCTAAGTTTTCCGGGGAATTACAAAATCCATCTAAGTCACTATTTAAGGACTCTGATAGTTTGTTAACTAATAGAGAGCAATGGCATAAATTTAGTATTACAGGTAGACATGCCTCCACATCCTCAAAATCCTATATTCAGGTATTTCTAAATGGAGAACTTTATGATATAAAACTTGATACATGGAGTTGTTATAATGCCAAAAGCTCTGGAAAGCAGGATTTCGTAGATCCGAAAAAAACTTCTGCCATAATAAATGTATTCTTATAAATTATTTTACTATATTTTTTTGTAATTGAATTTTAAGTATTAAACCAGTCATTTCATCTATCAATATTTGAGAAAGTATAGAATATCCATAATTATTAGGATGAACTCCATCCACCAAATATGTCCCCCAATTCTTAGGAAGTTTTGAATATGTATCTATTTTTTTATACCATCTTGAAGAGTCCTGCAAATTTAGATTAATATTAGTTATATTTTGATTAGCATTATTAAATAAAACATTATCATATATATTAAATATAATTATTTCTCCATAGGGAATAGCTGAAAAAATAGAATAATTGTTTTTAATAGTTTCAGCACTTAGGTATTGGTCATTTATGAAAAATTCAATAATAATTATATCAGCTTTATAATTAATAACTTCTTGTATTTTAGTGATACCCCAAGTAGATGTCATACCACCTTTAGAAATAGAATTATATTCTATATTAAACCCTAGATTCTTAAAATGATTTGTAGTTTTTGATACATAATTATCTCTAATTGTATCTGCTCCCTGTCCTACAGTTATTGATTCTCCCAAAAATAGAATCTTTATAGTTTCTTGTTTATTTATATTTTTATTCATACATTGAAAAAATAAAACACTGAAAAAAATGATTATTATATTGATTTTATTCAAATTAAATATTTTATAAATTTATACTATATTCCATTATATAATCATTTAATATATATTTTCCATATTCAATATCAATTGATTCTTTAACAATAAAACCCCAACTATTGTAAGATCGAATTGCATTGGTATTATATCTATTTACATTTAGCATGATCTTATCTAAATTTCCATCTTTTGCTTGATTTTCAATGAAACTAAACACTTTTTTACCTATACCTTTTCTATGGTATTCTGTTTTTAAATAAAACTTCAATATTTTAATATATTTAGAATCATTTATACTATAAGAAATAAAACCTATGAAAGAATCTTCTTTTATAAGAAGCCATTTTATACCATTTTTTATTTCATTCAGTATTACATCTTCATTGTACATTCTTTTAAGCATAAAATTAATTTGGTCTAATGTGATAAAAGATGGATAAGTTTCAAGCCAAATTTTATTTGCTAAATCAATGGTAATGGCTATTTTTTCTTCTGAAATTTCTTCTAGGATTATACTATTTTTCTTCACACATTCTTCTGTATTTCAAATATAAAACTTCTGTTTTTTTATCATTTCTTTTCATTAATTTTTTTCTGGTTTCAATAGCTTTCTCACAACTATTTTCAGGGATCGGTGGGGTATTTGATTCTATAAAAGTAGAATTTAAATTTTTTTCAATAGTATCTACTTCATTGTTAGCCATATCAGCTATTTTGTATTTTTGGAAATACTTACTTCTTTTAAATTTAGTCTGGGCTACATTCATTCCTGGAAATGTGAAGGTTGTCTCAGGATAGGCATAAATCTTATCACCAGTGACTGGGTCTATAGATACTTCTTTAGAAGCCTGAAGAGTTTTTAAATAAGTAATTTTACTTCTTAACATTCTATAGGCATGCCTGGAAAAACCCTTTGATCTATGAGAGCGGGAATGTTTGGAAGAATAAGATACTCTTGAAGAATGTTCTTTATGGTGAGCCTTATAGTGAGATTTACCTCGATAGCCCCTGGTGAAAATACTTACGGAAAGAAACAATAAAACAAGGACAATAAAAGATCTCATAAATCCCCCCCTAAAACTTAGGTTCGGAATAAATTAAATTTTCCTAAAAATCATTTTTTCTTTTCCCAAAATTCTATAAATTTATTATCCGGATCATATTTTTCTCTCTGAATTGTAAGATTAAATGACCTATCTTTTCTCGGATCATTTCCTACTCCTGCCTGATATGCCCAATTTCCATAATTACTACAAACATCGTAGTCAATTAAATTGCTCTCAAACCAACCTGCCCCCATTCTCCAGTCAATTTTTAACTCTTTTGTGAGATAAGAAGAGACAACTTGTCGTCCACGATTACTCATAAAACCGCTTAAATATAATTCTTTTTGGAAAGCATTGATGAGGGGTTCTTTTGTATTCCCCTCTTTCCACAAATCAAAAGTATCTTTATCCTCTGAAAAATCCAATTCAATAGGTGACCATCCATTTTTAAAAAATAATTTATTTCTTTTCTGAAGTGCCACAAACTTGAAGTAATCTCTCCATAGTAACTCAAAGTAAAGCCAGTATGTTGATTCATTAGCTTCGATTTCTAATTCATACTTTTTAATATACCAATATATTTGTTTAGCAGAAATACAACCTCTCGCAAGATAAGGAGAAAGCTTTGTGCTGAAATTTTCCCCAATAATTTCGTTTCTTGTTACCTTGTAATTTGATAAAGATTTTGTCTCCCAAAAGTATTCTAATATTCTCTTCAATGCAGGAATTGAACCTCCTACAAAATGATTAAATCCCTCAAACTGATATAGATTTTTATTATAAAATATATCAATATTTTCAAAACTCTTTGGAAAAGGAGAAGGAGATTTTATACTCAAGGGAGTTTTTTCACAATCATCAATTTCTAAGCTAAATTCAATTTTTTTTCTAAAATCAGTAAAATGTTTCGGTAAATCCTGTATCTTGAAGGGAAGTTTGTCAACTTGGTATAAGGTATTATACCCTATTAAATTTAATTTTGTGATACTATTTAAATCTTCTTCAATAGAAAGTTCTTCAGAGGTTATTTCCCGAGTTGCAAATATTTCCTGAATAGAATATTTTTCACAAATACTTTGGATAATTTTTTTTGGATCTCCACACTCTATTAATAAATCACTTCCTAAAGCTAATAATTTATTTTTTAAGTCGAGAATAGATTCATATATAAATTTTCTTCTGTGTAAGCCTATTTTTGGAAAACCCCATTTGTCATTTTCTAAATCTGATTTCTGAATTATATAAATTGGTATCACGAAATCAGAATGCTTAATTGCATGTACCAATGCGGGATTATCTTCTATTCTTAAATCATTTCTAAACCAAAAAATATTTGTAATCATTATCAAGACCTCAATATTAAAATATATTGTAAAATTTGAAATTAGTAAAAAGATATCAAAAGAAGGATATTATGAAACTTTTAATTTTACTTTTTATATTTCAATTCATAAATTTTTGCAGTACAATAGAATATAAATCAATAAACTCACAAGACCCTTTAAAAGATAAGATAGAGAAATTGGTAATTGCTAAAGCTAAATCAAATTCATTGAAAGGTATCTCCGTAGCCGTTGTCGAATCTAATGAAAATTTATTTACCTCAGGCTATGGTCTGGGCTCCAAGAGAAATAATCTAGAAATAAATGAAACAACATTATTTAAGATTGGTTCGGTATCAAAAGTATTTACAGCACTTTTAATTATGAAATTAGTAGAAACTGGAAAAGTCAATTTAGATAAATCCATAGATAATTATATAAAAGAATTTAGTATAAATAAAAGATATATATCCAATAACCCTACTATCCGCCAACTACTGACACACCATGGTGGTATGCCTAGCGATATATTCAATGGTTTTGATTTTCAAGAAATTGTCCCTTTTGATTATGACAGAAAATTTTTAGAGATCCCGGACTTACTAAAAAAGGAATACACCTCTGAAATTCCCGGAAAAATAAGTGCGTACTCGAATATCAGTTATGGTTTGTTGGGCTTGGTAATAGAGAGAGTGAGTGGTAAAAAGTTAAATGAATATGCAAATGAAATTCTTTTTACACCCTTAAAGATGCCAAATACAAGTTATTTGGATTTAAAAATAGAAAATGTTTCTAAAGGGTTTATGAATGGCAAAGAAGTTTTTCCCCCGAAAATTAGAGATTTAGGTGCAGGCTCTGTTTCCAGTAATGCCAAAGATATGGCAAATTTAATGAAAATGCTTTTAAATATGGGCAAATTCGATGAAGTTGCAGTATTCAAGGAAAGTTCCCTCTTAGAAATGTATAAAATTCAGAACCAATCTGCAATGTATGACGGGGATTTTCAAATTGGAGTACCATTTTGGATAGATAACTATTCTACTGCAACCATACTCCACACTCATGGAGGTGATCTTCCTCCCTTTCATGCACAAATGATCTTAGACCTAAAAAATAAGACTGGTATCACGGTCTTGACAAATTCATTATCATCTTCCTTAAATATGAAAGATATCTCAATAGAAATATTAAAAACATTAAAACCTAATTTAGAAATTAAAAATCCTATCAAAAATAAATTTCCTAGTGAAACAATCCTTCATCAAGCAGAAGGTAAGTATGTAAACAGTAGTTCAATTTTAGAAATAAAAAAGAAGGGTTCTGAATTGGAAACTAATTTGGGTCCGCTTTTTTTAGAAGGTAATACTAATAATAGATTTCATCCTTTGATTAGATTCTTTTTTGGTTTAATTCCAATAAGAATTGAAGCTCTAAAATCAATAGAATTTTCATTTAACAAAAGTACCGAAAATATTAAATATTCTACAATGTACTTCAATGGATTACCTGTAAGCACTTACACAGAGTACGCCCCTGCATTGATTCATGAAGGTTGGAAAAAAAGACTCGGAAATTATAGAACAGTATCTAGGGATAAAAATTCTTCGATGACTGAGATTAATTTGAGTATGGAAGATAACATTCTCGTATTACAAGGAGAATTAAAAATATCGAATTTAGAGGTTCCTGTAAAATTTTTATTGAGAACAAATTCAGATATATTAGCATTCACAGAAGGCATGGGAAGAAATTCGGGACTATCACTACAATATATAGAAAATAATAAGGAAGGATTTTTATTATTCTATGGATTTCAATTTAAAAGAATAAATTAGGTATATGCTATTTTTAAAATTGAAAAATCATCAATAATTATTCCATATTCAGGTATTATTTTAATGATTTCCTCCATATTCCCTTCACTTTGTTCTATAATTCGCAAAAATTGTGATTCATCATAATTATATTTCTCATGAGCTTCCCCGGTATTCTTCATTAAGTCATCTTTTCCGTCTGAACCCAAAAATAATATATCTCCTGTAAATAATTGAAATAGATTTACCTCTTTTGGTTTTTTTATATAGGGGGTTCCAATTTTAGGTGTACTTTTACTGAGCTCTATATAGCTTGCGACTTTTGAACGGTATAAAATTAAATTGGGATGCTCAAGATTTAAATAATAAACCAATCCAGTTTTTTCATTCATAAGTCCAATAATCGCAGAAACTAACATCAGTCCATCAAATGACTCAAATATTTTTTGTAGTTCATTGTAAGTATTTAAAATCCAATCCTCAGGCAAATTAACTACAATTTCTTCAGTATTTCTGGATAAAACAGATTTAAGTACTACACCTAAAACTAGTGCTCCTCCGGCCCCCTGAATTGATTTACCCATTGCATCCCCATTAATAAAAACAAAATATTTTTGGCTATTTAATATGATATTACTACAAAGTATTACATCCCCCCCGATATCTTTTTGCATATTTCTAAATGTAAATTTTTTGTATTGGTCCAAGCGATACTCAATTTTTATTCTTTCTGAGAGTATTTCATTTGTAAGTAATGGCTCTATCAATAAAGAAGTTAGATAGTAATCGCCATCCTGTTGAAATTTTAACTTTTTAATTTCATCATATTTATTAGATAATTCCTCATTTTTATCATTTAATTGAGTATAAATTTCGAAGATTACTAAATTGGAAGCCACACTCCCCGCTGTTAATAGTACAATTGAAATAAAGATACTAAATAAAGATATTTTTACTTCTTGACCCGTAAAAATATTTAGATAGGGAAATATATTGAAGTACACCAAGAAAGAAATAGAGGAATAAAGTAAAATCCCCAAAATAACTGCAAACCTCCCCCTTTTTTTATTTAGATCTATAGAGCTAAGGGTAGTTATAACTACATATCCAACTACTACAAAAGAATGTGTAGTACCAGTTATATATACAATTATAGTTAATGTAATTAAATCTATAAATGCATTTAGATACCAAAATCTAGGATTATATTCATAAATTGTATAATGTCTTTCAACAATATATAACCAAGTAATTCCAACTATAAAATGAAAATAGGAAATAATTTCTAAAACCTTTAATTCAAATAGGTGAGCTATGATAATAAAAACTATGCTTGCAATCAATCTTCCCAAGTTAGTGGGTCTTGCCGCGATAATCTTATCTTTGTAGTCCTGGTTCATATTATCCCCTACCTTATAAAATTAGGTTCCAAATTTCTCCATCATCAATGGAGGAAAATGATTTTAGCTTTTTACTCAAGATTTTTTCGGTCAACTTGACTAGTGATAGTACATCCGCTGAACAATATTTAATTAATCTAGTCAATGCTTCCTTATCGTTATACTCACTCCACCTATACCAGAGTTGAATTGCCTC
>CANGZW010000151.1 GCA_947458405.1 Leptospiraceae bacterium | reverse complement strand
TTCATAATCTATGCCCAAGGGAGACCACTCTACAATTGTCTGTTCATTATAAACTACTTTGTAGTACAACGATTCTGTATTTGAAAAAAAAGGTAGGTTTGGTGATAAATTGGTATTTATAAGTTCTACTATTGCCTTTCCATCGGGGGAGCTTAATTTCCATTTTTTATTTAGGGGAATTCTAGAGGTATCGGGTTCATTAAAAGTTGGAGAGGAGCAATTAAAAATAGATATTAATATTATAATTAAATTAACTATTCTTATAATCACTATATTACACTCCTATGATTTTTATAGGGATGGACTTGGATTGGAACACCTAAATTAGCCAATAAATTCAATAGTCTAGGGGAGAACTTAAATCCACCTTTATCGTCATCTGAAAACTCAACAGAACAGTAGATATAGGCAGATAATTTTTCTATCGCCTCTTTTACTTCTTTTCTTACAGGAGCTATTTTTTTTAGAATATCCCAAATTTGTTCTTCCAATTCCAAATCTTCCGCTATTGTAGAATTCATCTGCCAAATTCCGGGAATGTTTTCACCTGATTCTGTAAGTGAGGGAGCTTGAAAATAGTCAGGTGTTATTCTGATCTTAGAAGTAATTTCTTCAGGATTCAAATCAGGAGCTGTAATAATAAAAACTGCCCATGATTTAGTGGGTAAGGATTGAAAATTCATACTAATACCTTCTTTTTATTATAGGGAAAAATTATCTTAAATAATGTTACTAATTTAATTTCTTTGTTCTCTGCAAGATAAAATAATAAGGGAGTTAAAAAAATTGTAAAGCCAACCGAGAGAGTTAAGCCTCCCACAATTACGGTTGCTAAAGGTCTCTGGAAGTCTGTTCCAACTCCTGTACTAAATGCCGCAGGTATAAATCCTAAGATTGCAATACCATTTACCAACATTCGGGGTTTAAAAAGTGTAACAGCTCCAAACCGTACTGTAATTTCAAGTGGCATACCCCCTTTTCTTTTTTTATCGAGATACCCAACAAGAAGAAGAGCACTCATAATTGAAATACCTATCAATGAAATAAATCCTGCGATTGAAGAAATATTCAAGTTCATTCCTCTAATATAGAGAGCGATTGCTCCTCCAGATAAAGCCACAGGTATATTTGCCATCACAACTAATACATACTTATTATTATAATGAAATAAGATCAAAAGAGCTACATAAATTAGTATTACAGCTAATGGAATTAAAATAGCCATACTTTTTTTAGCTCTATCTAAATTTTGAAACTCTCCCCCAAGTTTAAGATATATATCTTTTGGTACTACAATTTCTTTTGAAATTCTATCATTTACTTCTGCGGCAAAACTTCCATTATCCCTTCCCCGAATATTGGTTTTCACAATCATTTGTCTTTTGCCATCTTCCCGAAATAATATACTGTCTCCTTCCTTTAAGTAAATCCTTGCAACCATGGAGAGGGGAATTTTTTGTCCACTCTGGGAAATTACTAAAATTTTACCAATGGATTCAGGTGTACTACGACTTTCTTGGGTAAATCTAACTATAATTTCAAAACGTCTTTCATTTTCATATAGATAACTTACAGGCATTCCACCAATCGCTGTTTCCAATATGTGATTTATCCCCGAAACATTTACTCCGTATCTCGAGGATGCATCTCTGTCAATTTCAACAACCAACTGTGTCTGCTCCTGATCTACCTGTTCCATCGATGTCTCAGATGCCCCTTCGATTGATTTCACTAATTTTAGTATTTGGTGAGATACATGTCGTAATTCTCTCACGGAATTCCCTGTAATTAAGACGGCTAAATTTGCAGAAGTTCCAGTCGCAACCTCAGTAGTGTTATCCAAAATTGGCTGTGTGATCAAAAAAGCCGCTCCGGGGAGGTTAAATTTTAAGACATTTTTTACTTCCTCGATGAGCTCTTTTTTACTCCTGCCCTGACCCGGTAAAAAACTCGGTGGATTTAACTGAACCAATGCCTCGATATGATTGGGACCAAATGGATCAGTTCCGTCATCATTTTGTCCTAGCTGAGTCAAAACTCCAGATATTTCAGGATAATTAGATAATTGTTTTAGAATTATTTCAGAATATTTTCTAGATTCTTCCAAAGAAACCCCAGAGGGAAGGTAGATTCGCATCCATAGACAGCCTTCATCTATTTCTGGCAAAAATTCACTCCCGAGCATAAAGAAAGAAATAGATCCCGAAAGGAGTAATGTAATACATATTAGAATAAATTTTCTCGGTGCTTGTATTACCTGCCAAAGTACTTCTGAATACTTTTCCTGTAATTTTTCTATAAGAATACTTTCTTTAATTTCAAATTGTTTTCTCATAAAAATAAATATTAAGATGGGAAGTAGTACGATTGAATATATAATAGAACCAGCTATTGCAAAGAAAAATGTTTTCACCAATGGAATAAAAAATTTTCCCTCCACTTTATCCAATGTTAAAATAGGCATAAGTCCAATTAATAGAATTGAAAGTGTAAATAATATTTTTCCTCTCGATTGATAGTAAGATTGTACTATTGCATTGTATCGTAAAGAAGATAATTCCGGTTTCATTAAATTTTCATATTGTCTTACATAAGTAGCCATCGTAACTGTTGCGGCATCGGCAATAATACCAAAATCTATCGATCCGAGTGATAATAAAACGGCGGGTGTTTTTGTGATATATATACAAAAGAATGTAAATAAAACAACAAATGGAATGGAAATTGTCCCGATTAAAGCTCCCCTCCAGGTACCTAACACAAATCCAAAAAAAACAAAGATTATGAGTGTCCCAATTATTAAATTTCTAAAAACATTATTGATAGTTCTTTTTATTAAATCACTTCTATCATAAAAAGGATGTATTTTTATTCCTTTCGGTAAGATACTTGTATTTAATTCATCTATAACATCAGTTATAGCACTGATAGTCCTTCGGGGATTTTCAAATTTTCGAAGTAGTACAATTCCTTCTACACCTGATAGTATCACTTTATCCCGATTTTTATCAAAATAACTCAATAGACCTAACTGTGGCTTGATCCCCTCTTCCACACTTGCAATATCCTTGATAAGAATGGGAACACCGCCCCTATTTTTTACTACTATATTTTCAATGTCTTCGAGCTTGGCTATTCTTCCAATTCCTCTAATATTGATTCTACTGATTCCGAGGACTAAAAAATTTCCTCCTGCATTTTTATTATTTTCCTGAATAGAGTTAGCGATTTCTTCAACTGTAATATCATATTTTTCCAATTGAATGGGATTTAGCACAACCTGATATTGTCTAATATGCCCACCAAAGTTAACAACATCAGCTACACCATAGGCAAGAAGTAGCCTGGGTACTACAATGTATTCCTGTATTTCACGAAGAGTTGCCAGAGGTATCACTTCTTCCCCTTCAATTACATACCTAAAGATTTCACCTACGGAAGAAGTCATAGGAGAAATTTGAGGATCTGAGCCAGGGGGTAGATCGAGAGCCGCTAACTTTTCAGAGACCATTTGACGGGCTAAGTATATGTCCATTTTTTCTTCAAAAATAAGACTGACTATGGAAAGTCCAAAAATTGTTCTAGAACGGGATGAGATTACACCGGGGACTGTATTCATGATTTTTTCAATGGGGACAGTGATTTGCGTCTCCATATCTTCCACACTAATGCCCGGTAATTTTGTTACAATGCTAACTTCCGTATCACCAATATCGGGATATGCCTCAAACTCTAATCTATTCCATGACCAAATACCCGCAATACATATCAACAAAGATAGTAATAATAGAGGATATCTTCTCTTTAAAATAAATCGAATTGTAGTACGGGCTGTTAATTTAGATACCAATGGAAAGCCCCTTTAATAGTATTACATTTGTATCTACAACGGATTCATCTAAATCTAAGCCACGCTCAATTTCAATCATGTCATCAGTTTCCGAAGAAATTTCAACCTCTCTTCTTTCAAACATTGTACTACTTTTTCTTAAGAAAACATAGTATCTTGCATTGAAACTAAAGACACTATTTTTAGGAACCATAAGTCCGTTGTGACTCACCTGAAACTTAACTTTTCCATACATTCCGGGTCTAATTTTATCATCTTTGTCTACTAAAATAATTCTAGTTCTTGCTTTTCTGGTTTCTATGTTTAATACTTCTGCGAGGGCTTCAATTGTTCCATCAAATGACTCTCCGGGTAGAGATGGAAATTCCAGTTTACATTTAAGTCCTTTTTGTAGTACATTTATTTCTGTTTCGGGGAGATCGGAAACAAGCCAGACTGTTCCTGTTTTAGCATTCTTCATGTCATTGGGCGAAAACCCCTCCCGGCGCAATTTTGCTTCACTTTCACCTAGAGTTGTCTCACGGGCAAAAAGCTCCGTAGATGCATCATTCAGCTCTTTTCCTGTAGATGCACTATGATCATAGAGATCTTTTGTACGATTGTAGTTTGTTTTGGCTACTTGAATGGAAAGTAAATTTTGAATATAAGCGGAATATGTTCCTGTGAGTTCGGGGGAGGCAAAAAGTACAAGGGGTTGACCACCAATTCTCTCTGCATTTTTTACCTTACCAATAACAGTTGCAGGGGCTTTTAAATCAATATCTATATCTATTCTTTTTACGAGTTGATGTTTAAACAATACCAATTGAGGATGATTTCCAGAAAACTCAATAAATTTTCCCCCTTCTAATATCTTAGGTTGCTCATAATTAGTGATTGCATTCGAATTGGTAACTTCTTTTTTACAATTAAATATATTAATAAAAATTAGTAGTACAAATAATAGAGTGTTCAAACAATTTTTCATTATTTTTCTACCTCTAAAATTTTGGAAGAAACATAAAGGAGCTGAAAGTATGTTCTACTATAATTCCAATAAAAATCATAGAACTGGCTCTGTGTTTCCAACCAGTTTCTTTGTGCTTCTAAAAAATCTACGATTGTAGTCCCTCCTTTTAAATATCCATATTCCACAGTCTCTCGAACACTGTTAGAGAGGTTAGAAATAACCTTGTACCTATCATAATTTTCTTTGGCAATTTTGTATTCTGCAAGACTATTTCTTACCTCAGTTCTTAAACTTAACTCAATATTGCGTAAATATTCCTGTTTTTGAATCAAGGTTGACTTAGATTTTAGAATATTGCCCTGATTTCTGTTAAATACGGGCAGAGGTAGAGTTAGGAAAGTTCCATAATATTTCTCCCCATTTTGAGGGTTTGAGATTATCCCCACTTCGGGTTGTGGATAGGCGAAGGCTTCCTGTAAATCAATATCCTTACGGGCTGAATCAATTTGGGCTAAATAAGCCAATAAATCGGGTCGATTGCGATACGAATAATCGTAGAGTTCGTCTTCAGTCTCTAACCACTCAGGAATCTTGAAATCATCTCTTTGATTTATCATGATTTCTTTATCTGTTCCTAAGAGAACTCCGAGTTTTCTCAATTCATTTTTAAAATTAACCTGCTCTAAAGCGAGTTGTGCCTGGTACTTTTGATCTAAAATTTGAGTCCGTGAAAATTCTGTTTTGGTGATAACTTCATTTTTTAATCGATATTCATTTTTACGCAAAAGATCCACTGAAAACGTTTTAGCTTTTTCATACAATTCTACTTTTTTACCACTCAACCACACATCCAGCCACTTATTCGCGGTAATAAAAAAAAGGTTTCTCTGGAATTCTTTTAAGTTCTCCCTGGCTACACGGAGATTGTTTTTGGCTAACTCTATGGCGAGCTGTCTCTGACCTGCCACCGGAATACGCATGGTCATTTGAAACCAATCCTGTCGGTTCATGGGGTGAAAAGGCTCTTTTCTTCCTCCCACTCCAATTGTATTTCCACCAAAGTCCTGAGGATAGGTATAAGTATTTCGAATGGATTCCGGCTCTCCCCGAACGATTACCTGATTATTAAAGGAAGGATTGGGTAAGAGTCCCGATGTGATAATTTCGGAACGTGCGATTTCCAAATTCAAACGCTCTGCATCGTAGGCGGGATTATTTTTATTAGCTATACTCAAACTCTCTTTCCACCCCAAAGACTCCGAAAAGAGATCACTCAGAGCAAATAGAATACAAATAATAAAATACATTAATATATTCATCGGGTGAATGCTAAAATACCTACTCTTTAATCTTACATTTTGAACAGACGCCAGTATAGCAGGAAAATGGATCTTCCTCTTTCCCCGCATTTTTAGAAATAAATATTTTCTTATACAGCATTTCCAGAAATGGATAGATGAGTTTCAGAAAAGCAGAGGAGACGATTGTATAGACCAAAATATGTTGAAATTCAATACTCATGTGACCTCCCTCAATTTTTTGTAGAGGGGAAGAGTTAGGAGTACAACTAAGATTTCCAAAGAGCCAAAGAGTAAGGAAACCGCTCCAAAAGATATTTCAGGATAAAATTTTTCTAAAAATCGTAGAATTAATACTGCGAAGATGGGACCCAACATAAAACCAATGCTCCCCACCCCCGTAAATCCAGCCATGACAGTGGCATTGTATTCTCTCTTTGCAAGGGAAGCCGCCATCATCATAGAGGGAACAAACATAACCCCCGCACCGACCCCACATAAGACGAGTGTAGTGATGAGTATATTCGTGTTAGTTATATATCCTGAAATTGCAAGAAAAAAACCATAGATTAGCGAACCCAACATCATGAGAAGAACAGCTCCCATTTTTTTGGCAAGGAGAGCAAAAGGGAGAGCCAATAAGCTCATAGGCAAAAGTACAAAAGAGAGATACATTCCAACCTGACCCGAATTGAGCCCCAGATCCTCACGGAGATGTAAATTAAAACTGGTAACAAAAAATCCTACTGTAAAACGATCTATAAAATTATAGAGATAGGGAATACTGAGCAAACGATTTTCTCGATATGCATTGAGCCAATCCTTAAAGTTTATTTTTTTGGTATAGTGATACTCATAGTCTTTTAAAAAGAAAAGTGATACAATTCCAATTCCTATCATCAAGATCCCTGCAAATAAAAAAGGCAGGTCTGGATTTTTTCTACCCAGAACCCCCAAAGGAGAACCCAAGCCCACACCCAAACTCAAGACCATTCCCGCTATTCCAAGCAGTAAACCCTTTCTGTGATACTTTGAATTTGGATCGTTTTCTCTGTCAGCTACCAAAGAGAGTAGTAAGCTAATGACAAATATATGGAACGAGCCCTCTAAAAATCGTAAGATATGTAGTACGCCCAAATCTTTGGAGAGGGGCAATAGAAAAAATATAAGCCCATCCAAAAAGGCAAAGATTGTAATGAACCATTTTCTATTCCCAAATTTATCTGACATAAATCCTGCCACAGGTGAGAACAAAAAAGAGCCCAGCATTGCCACACTCATAAAATAAGACACCATGAGGTTATCCCCACCGAGCTTATCTTTCACAATGTCTTTAAAAACGGGCACAATCATTGTAACAGGTAACATGCTAAAAAATATCAAAGATAGGGTTAAAATAGGGATCCGAATAGGAATGACTCGATTTTCGCCTGAATTCATACAATATTTATGATGAAAAAATGCTAGTTTTTGTAAATCTAATTAAGGGGGATTTTTGTTTGTCAAAGGCTAGTTTTATAAAAAGTTGAAGTTTCAAGTTATAAATGTTTGACTT
>CANGZW010000150.1 GCA_947458405.1 Leptospiraceae bacterium | reverse complement strand
TCCACTTCCTTTTTACTTTTATTGATATCTCTAAACAATAGATAAATTCCAAAAACAGGCAAAAATGCAATCCCCATCTCAGCAATATCGAAATACCTTTGCGTGGATTGGATGCAATTGGCATTACTTCTTAAGGTAATGTATTCCTGTACAACCCAGATCAAAACAATCCCCACATAAAATGCAAATAAATAGAACCTTCTTTCCTGTTGGAGTAAAAATTTCATAGGTATTTTCCTTATCTATCTAGTGGTTTCTACCTATAACAAACCTTCCTACATGAGTAAAACCCTTTTTTAGGATAATCACCCATTTCTTTTTTTTATGAAACATGCAATCCTTATAAGGGTGGGAGAGAGAAAATGAGAGAAATAAAAAGAAATACTTTTCTTGGTTTTTTAAAAGTAGGAATAGGTGGCTATTTGAGATTCCAATCAGGATATAATAGAAAATATAAATTTATCCCATTAATTTTTCTTCTTATATTAGCTATAAATTGTAGTACATTTGAAACTCAAAATACTAATAGTAATATTGCAGACCTAGCCTATAGGGGAGATATTTATTCTATATCTATTGAAGTATCCAAAGGAAGAAATATAGATGAAAGGGACTCTTTTCAGAAGAAATATACAGCTCTCATGGTTGCCAGTAGGGAGGGTGATTTTCGATTAGCAGAATGGTTAATTGAAAGGGGAGCAAATGTAAATGCTAAAACTCCTGATGGTCATACCGCCCTTATGTACGCATCGTATAACAGATTTCCTGAAATTGTAAAATTACTTATAAACAGAGGTGCGAGGGTCAACCTAAAAACAATTCAGGGGCACACTGCAATTTCGGAAGTATTGGAATCGGATAAAAAAGTTATTATAGAAATGTTACAAAATGCTCTTGCAGTGGAGGATAAATAAAATGAATCGCAAGAAAGTATACAAGATAATTATATATATTATCATACTTTTTGTTCTCAATTGTGTTAATAGTTCAAAAAGTAATTTTGATACATGTAGGCAGTCATGCAGGGAAAATGCTACTATGTGCAGTTTGCTTATGTTAAATACGAATAATTCTAATGGAGTAATGGGATGTGCTGTTGTCGAATCTTCCTGTAGTAGTTCCTGCATTTCCACAACTGCCAATAGGTCGACCTATAGAACAAGTAGTTCCTCAAGAGCTGGTTCTTCCTCATCGAGTTCATCAAGCAGTAGCTCATCTTCAAGTTCGAGTAGTAGTTCGAGTGGTGGAGGAGGGCATGGTGGAGGAGGGCACTAAAAAGAACTTTTCGATTCAGGCATTTAATAAAAAATTGGAGTATGTCCTCTTTTAAAATATATTCTAGTTATAAACCTGCCGGTGATCAAGTCAAAGCAATCGAGAAAATTGTAAAGGGATACGAAACAGATGAAAAGGTAACTCTTGTTGGGGTAACCGGAAGTGGAAAAACTTTTACCATGGCACATATCATTGAAAGACTCGATATGCCCGCTTTAATTCTATCTCATAACAAAACTCTAGCCGCTCAACTTTTTAGGGAGTTTAAAGAGTTCTTTCCGGAAAATGCAGTAGAGTACTTTGTTTCGTACTACGATTATTATCAGCCGGAAGCCTATGTACCATCCTCGGATACATATATCGAAAAAGATTTGGCTATGAATGAGGAGATTGATAAGCTAAGACTAAGAGCCACTTCTTCTTTGTTGGAGAGAAATGATGTCATTATTGTAAGCTCGGTTTCCTGTATCTATGGTTTGGGTTCTCCCGAGGAATATTCGGCCTCCATGTTGATCATAAAAAAAGGAGAAGAAATTGAGCGTGATGCAGTAATAAAAAAACTCTTACACATCCAATACAATCGAAATGACATCGAATTTACAAGGGGCAATTTTAGGGTCAGAGGAGATTCCATTGAGATCATGACAGCATACTCCGATGAAGCCTACCGAATTGAGTTTTTCGGGGATGAGGTGGAGGGACTTTCTAAATTCAATCCTGTTACGGGTAAAACAATTTCCAAATTAGATCGCCTTGCTATTTATCCTGCTAAACACTTCATTACCTCAGGGCCCACTATAGAGCAGGCGTCTAAGCGAATTCGGGAAGAAATGGAGGCACAGGTTCTGTTTTTCAAGAACAGTGGAAAACTTCTCGAAGCCCAAAGAATTGAATCGAGAACCAATTATGATTTAGAGATGCTTTTAGAATTGGGGTACTGCAATGGAATAGAGAATTATTCCCGACATTTAACTGGTAGGGGAGAAGGAGACAGACCGTCCTGTCTATTTGATTATTTTCCGGGTAAATTTATCACCATTATCGATGAATCCCATGTTACCATTCCTCAGATAGGGGGGATGCATGCGGGGGATAGGAGTCGAAAAGAAACCTTAGTCAATTATGGGTTTCGTTTGCCTTCCGCTCTGGATAATCGTCCCTTGAATTTTTCTGAATTTGAAAAAATTACGGGCAAAATTCTCTATGTTTCAGCCACCCCCGCAAATTATGAGATGGAAGCTACCAAGCATATAGTAGAGCAAATTATTCGTCCTACAGGTTTACTCGATCCTTTAGTAGAAGTGAGACCGGTTAAGGATCAAATCGAAGATCTTCTAATTGAAATTAATAAAAGAAAGCCTCTCGACGAGAGGGTATTAATCACAACCCTGACAAAAAAAATGTCCGAGGACTTAACTGACTATCTGAAGGATATGGGTATTAAGGTTTCTTACTTGCACAGTGAAATTGAAACAATCGAGAGAGTGGAAATTATTCGCGATCTTAGAAAGGGAATCTATGATTGTGTGGTGGGAATTAATTTACTCAGAGAAGGTTTGGATATTCCCGAAGTATCACTAGTTGCTATTTTGGATGCTGATAAAGAAGGTTTTTTGCGAAACTATAAATCACTAGTGCAAACCATGGGGAGAGCGGCTAGAAATGTAAATGGAATAGCTATTCTTTATGCAGATAAAATTACACCTTCCATGAGACAGGCAATTGATGAAACCATTAGAAGACGAAAAATACAAAGTGATCACAATGAAAAGTTTGGAATTGTTCCCAAAACAATCATAAAAGATATAAATGATATTTTACCGAGGGAACTGAAAAAAGAAGAAACATCTGAAGAAGTGATACTGAGTGACATAGAAGCTAAATTTACTTATAAAAAATATAAATCCAAAGAAAAATTAAAAAATGCCTTAAAAGGAGCCATGCTCAAGGCGGCTAATGATTTGGATTTTGAAAGAGCGGCACTCTTAAGAGATAAGATGTTATCTATTAAGGATGCTTTAGAGTAGATTATTTAAATTCAGAAATGTCATACTCCACCATAATTTTAGCAATATCTGAGAGAGATTTTACAGCCTTCCATCCATGAACTTTAAATATTTTTGAAGGATTACTCTCTTGAATCGGAGTGTCGTTGGGTCTAAATTTTTCGGGACTAATTTCAACTAATAATTCCCCTGAGTGAATGCGAAATCCCTTTTCATTTATCCCTTCACCTTTCCATTCTAACTCAAT
Organism: Leptospiraceae bacterium; assembly: GCA_947458405.1. Taxonomy (GTDB): domain Bacteria; phylum Spirochaetota; class Leptospiria; order Leptospirales; family Leptospiraceae; genus JACKPB01. The sequence continues at coordinate 4,127 of CANGZW010000150.1, read as the reverse complement.
AGAAATAGCCCTAAAGCAGTAATTGATAAAGTTTTTAATTAATTCAGATTTACCCGTAGAGATAATAAAATCTTCTGCTTTTTCTCCTTGGAGTGTTATGTGCATTGCTCTAACATATTCTGGAGCATATCCAATATCTCTTTTAACATAGATGTTACCTACTTTAAGTGTTTCCTTCCTGCCAAGATAATAATTAGCAACATGGCGTGATACGGATTTTGTAAAGAAATTTTCTCCTCTCAATTCAGAATCATGATTGTATAAAATTCCCGATACAAGGTACAAACCAAAAATATCTCTATAATTTTGGGTTAATAAATGAGCATATGTCTTTGCGGTGGAATAGGGATTTTTGGGCGAAGAGGATGAGTTTTCGGAAATAAGAACTTCATTTCCAAAAATTTCCGATGAACTTGCCTGGAAGAGTCTTGTTTGGGGGGAAAAAGTACGTATTGCTTCGAGAAGATAAACTACACCAAAAGCATTTACTCTTGCTGTATCAAGGGGGGAAGCAAAGCTCTTTCCGACACTGCTCTGTGCCGCTAGATTGTAAAATTCATTGGGTTTATATTTTTCAATAACACTAAAAATACTTTTCTCATCGCTGAAATCTAAATCAATGATTTCAATCTCATTCTGAATCCCTAACTTTTTTAAGCCCTCGGGAACTGTATTTTTATATTTTGTTCCCCCGATAACTTTATAACCCAATTCCAGAAGATATTTTGCCAGATAACTCCCATCCTGACCGGAAATTCCGGATATTATTGCCAGTTTCATTCTGGTTCAGTGTTTTTGAAGAAATTTGAAAGGTAAAGAAAAAATATTCATTTGCAAACAATTCTTAAAATTACAGAAATGCTTTTATGGAACGAAATAAAGTAACACTTTTGATGATTTTAGGGCTTTTATTGGTATCTATTTTTTTGGGTCTATACTCAATTTCAGGAAATCCAGGACGGCATAGTAAAATACAGGGGCAGAAATTTTTAAAAGACGGACTTTCGGGTGCAATCTTAATTAAAATTGAAGGGGAGATTCATTCGGGTCGATCCACTTACTCCTCTACGGGGGCGGATACCGTTCTTGCTAGATTGAGAGAAATTGAAAACAAACCCGAGATCAAAGGCATCCTTTTGGAAATCAATAGTCCGGGAGGAACGGTTGGTGCATCACAGGAAATTTATGAAGAATTAATCCATCTCCGAAAAGATAAAAAAATTGTTGTTTCAATGAAGGATCTTGCAGCTTCTGGGGGCTATTATATAGCATCTGCCGCCGATTACATTTATGCCCAACACGGAACAATTACCGGATCGATTGGTGTGATCACAATGAGTCCAAATATCTCTGGTTTATTAGAAAAAGCAAATATTAAAATGAAGGTCTATAAAGCGGGCAAATATAAGGACATCTTATCTATGTTTAGAGAGCATACCAAAGAAGAGGTAGAAATAATTGACTCACTCTTGGATGATACATATAGAAGATTTATTCTCGATATTGCAAAGGGTAGAAATATATCTAAAGAAAAGATTGAATTAGCGGCTGAAGGTAAAATATTTTCAGGAGAAAAAGCTATTAAGTATCACTTGGTAGATGCAATTGGTGGTAGGAGAGAGGCAATGCTTAAACTATCCGAATTAGCTGGATATGATGGTGTACTACCTTTATTTGAGGATGATGAATCTCCAATAGATAGATTGATACAAATGTTCGGTGCCAAATTTAGTATGCTAACTAAAAATAATCCAATGCATATGGATATTTATAAATCACCAATATTGTTACTTATGCCTTCAGCCTTGAGGTTTTAATTTGAAATCAAATCTTATAGATAATTTATATTTAGTTTTTTTTGATCCTTTGGAATTTCCTTTTTTTTATGAAGATTTAAAATCAAGTCTTAGCGAATTTATAGTAACTTTTATTTCAGCTTTTAGTCTAAGTATATCAATGGCTTATATATCGCCACCATATACTGAATTAAGTTTAGCAACTATTGTTCCCTTTTTACTTTTTAATTTAGTATTTTTAAATTTTTATCCAAAGTTATATTCATTTTATATTGATTATAAAATAAAAAAAGAATCTAGTTATGGAGAAATACAACAAATGATATCCTATATTAGATATTCTATGGGTTTAATTGCTTTTATTTTGCCAATTTCTACCATTTCACTTACTATAAATTTTAAAGGTTTTTCAGCCTTTTTTTTAATATTATTATTTATTTTATTTATAATTATAATAAATGTAGCTAGAGGTATCACTTCTATATATAAACTTCAAATGAATAAAAGTTTCATATTATCCTTAAATTCTGTGATTATATTATTTATTTTACCAATATCAATTATTTTTTATTATATGGTAATCGTTTTTGGAGTATTGGCTCAATGAATATATTAATTACGAATGATGATGGTATTTCATCAAGTGGCATAAAGGCTCTAGAGAATATTTTAGGAAAAAGTCATAATACATATTTAGTAGCTCCCTTAAAAGAAAAATCTGCAACTTCTATGGCTTTAACTATTTTTGATAAAATGAGAGTTGAAAAATTCAATTCAAATCATTATGTCGTAGATGGTTATCCTGTGGATTGTGTAAACATTGGTCTACATGGAAATATATTTCCCAAAATAGACCTAGTTATCTCTGGTATTAACAGAGGTGTTAATATGGGGTATGATGTTCACTACTCGGGCACTGTGGGAGCGGCTAGACATGCCGCATTGCATAAGTATAAATCAATTGCAGTCAGTTCTGGAAATAAAGAGGTTGAATATGATTATATCTCCGAAGCAGAAGATGTATCAAAGTTTGTTCAAGAACACTACGATAATTTAACTCCCGGAGTTATTTATAATATTAATTTTCCTGTAAATTATAAACCGTATCCTGCGATAAAATCCACAAAATTAGGAATTAGGACATATACGGATAGCTATGATAGAACTATTATTTATGAAAATATATCTGAATATTTTTTAGGTGGATCGGAGTTAGGTAGTTTGATAACTGATGATTCTGATTTTTTAGCTTATGACTTAGGATATATATCAATTACACCTATATCATTAGAAACTACTGCTTTTGATGAAATTCAAAAAATTAAAAATTGGAAATAAAAAAATAGGAGATAAATATGGAAGAATTAAAAAATCTAGAAAAATCAGGTAAATATGATGAACTTATTATTAAAGTTAGAGAATATATTAAAAATGATAAACGTATTATAGAAGATCCATATATTAAATCCTATTTAGGAAAGAGATGGAGAAATATTTTTATAAATGAAAGTTCTTTGGTAGAAGAAGCAGTTCAGTCTGCAACATCAAAAAATTTATTTGGGGGAGAGGACGTAAGAAGCCCCAAACAAAAAGTTGCATCTAAATTTTTAAAAGGGGAAGGACCTGATGAATATAATTTAGAGATGCCTATTGCAGAATCAGGAGAAATAAAAGAAACTCTTATCTTTTGTCCCGGATTATTATCAGGATTATTGCCTGTGATGGCATTCAAAGATGAGTTCCCATTCATTGAAAAAGATTTCTCACTTAAAATTGTCCAATCAGATTCCCATCCAGTTAGATCATGCGAAGCTAATATGGCAGATTTGCTCAGGGCAATAGAAGAAGGAAAAGGGTTAAATAGCAATACAGAACCCATTCCTGATGAATTAGTAACACCTCCTAAAGATATATTTATAATTGCATATAGCAAAGGAATGGCGGATACTCTAGTTTTGTTATCGAAGCGACCAGATTTAAAAGATAGGGTTAAGTGTATTTTTAATTGGGCAGGCGCTCCCGGTGGATCTTACCTAGCTAATTCAATGTATGAATCAATTAAGGATATAAATATTCATTTAGATTTACCAATTGAGGTTGAGGGATTGTTGAGGTTAATTTCTCCCGTGATACAATTTCCAAAAAAAATAAAACGCCTTTCTGAATATGATATTAGGGGTGCATTACATGATCTCACGACTTACAAGAGAGAAGAATTTTTAGAATCAAATTTAAAGGCGATAGACAGTTTAAATATTCCAATTTTTAATATTACAGGATCTACTACTGCTTTTGAAGTACCCTATTTTCAAATTCAGGGTGTTATGGAGC
>CANGZW010000149.1 GCA_947458405.1 Leptospiraceae bacterium | reverse complement strand
TAGAAGTAAGAGCAGCAGATCTTACTAACATAACTTTGTCCCCTGCGAGTGTTCCAACAGGCATAACTGCAAAAATTAAAGCCATGGGAACCTATACAGATGGTACTACAAAGGATATCACCCGTGAAGTTTCCTTTTCTAATCAGGATAACATATTTATAAACCAGGAGAATGGGGAAATCCTTACCTTGGGTCTTCAAGGCGAATATCAAATCAACGCAAATTTAGGAAGTATAAAAGCTAAATCACTTCTGACTGTATCTGAAGCCCAATTAGTATCCATATCTGTCTCGGCTCCACCAAGTATAGCCAAGGGTCTTTCCACAACACTCACAGCCTTTGGAATGTATACCGATGGAAACAAGAGAGACCTATCAAGTAGTGTTACCTGGCTCTCTAACAAAACAGATTTTATATCCAATACAAGTGGATCCAACGGATTTCTATTTGCCTCAAAGGTTGATGATATTAGTGTTCAGGCTAGCTTTAACGGAGTTTCATCCACACCTACCACTATAAAAATTGTTCCAGCGACCTTACTCTCTTTGACCATTGATCAATCAAAAGTATCCATACCCAAAGGAACCAATCAAATCTTCACTGTCACGGGAGAATACACTGATGGCAAAAGAGATTTAACCTCAAATGTAACCTGGGAAATGGAATCTCCCACTTTTGGGTCAATTTCCAATGATGGAAGTATCTCGGGTAACTTCTCAACTTCCATCAATTCACAGGTCGGAACTACAAAAATCACAGCAAGTTATAACGGATTTAGATCCTCTGCAGAACTCGAAATCAAGCCTGCGAATCTCGTCTCTATATCAATGGGCTCTCCTCAATCCATTGCAAATGGCTTAAACCTTTCCATAAAAGCGATAGGAACTTACACTGATGGTTCCACCAAGGATATTTCAACCTCAATCAACTGGAGTGTTTCTGGTGATTCTATATTTATTGATTCGAGTGGAAATATTTCTACCTCTGGAACTGGCAAAAAAACTATAACAGCAAGCCTCGGATCAGTTACCACAAGCATAGAGTTAAATGTTACTACTGCGGAGTTAGTTGCCCTAACAGTCACACCTGCTCTTAAATCATTAGCAAAGGGAACAACAGTCCAACTCACTGCTTCGGGTGTTTACACCGATGGAACTCGAAGAGATCATACTAAGGATGTACTTTGGAATTCGGATGGAAGCAAAACATCCGTAGATAATTCTTCAGGCAAAGAAGGATTCTTAACAGCTGTTAACACTGGTCTTTCTAATGTCACTGCTACTTTGAGTGGAAGAACGGGATCATCTGTAATTACAGTTTCACCCGCCGAGTTAGTTTCCATTTCACTAGGTGCACCGAAAAGCATTGCGGATGGTTTGTCCTCTCAGTTTAAAGCAATAGGAACCTATACAGACAATTCCACTGTGGATATATCTTCCTTGGTTAATTGGAGTGTTTCCGGAAAAGGAAGTGTGAGTAATGGTATTTTAAATGGTGGTCTCGTCAACACATCGGGAGATGGTACGACAACAGTCAATGCATCTTATTTTGGTGTATCTGGTAGCACCACACTAACCGTAACACAGGCTGAGATCACAAGTATTGCTCTTTCTCAAGCCAATTTTTCACTAGCCAAGGGAATCTCATCCACGATAACCGTTCTGGGCTTTTTAACCAATGGTAAGACAGCAGACCTTAGCTCCAATGTAAGTTGGACATCCGACTCCAATGGAGATGGAATTGATGATCAGAATGTAGTGTCAGTCAGTAATATATTGGCAACAAAAGGTCAAATCACTACCAATCAGGTGGGAACATCCGTAGTTACTGCCTCTATCAGCGGCAAATCTTCCTCTATCACAATCACAGTTACCAAAGCAGAACTAGTTTCTATTAGCGTAACACCCGCAAATCCAAGCATTGCAAAGGGTCTAACACAACAATTTAAGGCAGTGGGTTTTTATACTGATAACACCAGTCAAGAAATAACCCAAGCTGTTTCCTGGATTGCAGGGAATTCTTCCGGCGGTGGAGGTGTTCAGTTCTCCCCTATTCCCTCCGCACTCACAGGAAGCTCTTCTTCTTTATCTATTGACCCTTCCGGTATTGCCTCCATTAGTAATACGGCAGGGAGTCAGGGATTACTCTCGGCCTTAAATCCAGGTGCAGTGACTATTTACGCCACAAAAGACAGTAAGACTGGATCAGCAGTGACAAACATCGGGCAGGCAGTTCTAACCGGTGTGAGTATTACTTCCAACAATATAAGCAGACCCAAGGGACTTACTGAGCAATTCAAAGCAACTGGTGTTTACAGTGATGGCTCCACCCAAGATTTAACTTCTCAAATAAATTGGAAATGTGATTCCAATAGTGATGGCGTTGATGACTCTGCAGTTGCGAGCATCAGTAACCAAACAGGATTGAAGGGTCTTGTGACTGCTAATAGTATTGGCTCGGTTGTGGTAACAGGCTCTATCAATAATGTTACTGCTACTAGAACCTTTAGCATATCACCTGCAGTCATTTTATCTGTGGAATTTCAAAATACAATTGAGATACCAACCCCCACAGGCTCTGTTGCGGCTGGACTCACAGACACCATCAAAGCAATTGCAAGCTATTCTGATAATACAATCCAGGATGTTTCCTCCAATGTCACCTGGATTGCCGACTCCAATGGCGATGGAAAAAATGACAATCTAGTAGCTATAGTGGATGCAAATGGTCTGGTAAAAACTGTTGCTCCCGGCACAGTGAAAATCATAGGCACAATCAATGGTATTTCTTCCACAAAGACAATTACAGTACAACAACCAAATCTAACGATGATTGAAGTTACTCCCTCTACTGGAAGTATAGCTGAAGGTTACACCCAAGCATTTACCGCAACCGGAACTTATTCTGATGGCTCCAAACAGGATATCACTAATGTAACAAGCTGGAAATCAGATTCGAACGGGGATACTATTGATGATGGTTTAGTCGCTTCGATTTCAAATATACTCCCCGGAAAGGGAACTGCAATGGGAATAAAAGCGGGGAATGTTACTGTCACAGCGTCATACAATAACCAAACCGCAACTTCTACTCTTACTATTACACCTGGTGTAACCAAGACCCAAACTGTTGGATCTTATGACCTTACTCTTCCCTCGGGACTCTCCACTACTACGACTACTCCTTCTGGAAGTTTTTCTGGAATAGTTTATACTGGAGGCAGTGGTTTGACTGGATTTGTAAGCACAATTCCAGATTATAAACCTGAATTGAATAATATAAATTTATCTAAAACTGATCTAGAAAAAACAATAGGTGAATTGGGAACAACAGTAGTTGGAAATATCCTAAATGACTCTCCAGATAGAGTTAGTAATACTAGTATTATATCCAGCAATACCGTTAACAGCAACAATGGTGGAACTGTTGTATATGATATGACTCTTAATACAAATATACCCATGAAGCCGACAGATGTTTCCAACCACCTTATACAGGAAATAGGAAAGAATACTGATAGTCCATCCAGTTCAGTTACCAATTTACCCCTTCCCCAAGGAAGTGAGACTACGAGTACAGATTTTAGGGCTATTGTTCAAGTAACTTATAATCAATATGGAAATGAAATGATTGGTGTGGGAGTAACTACTGCCACCACTTATACCAGTAACCAGGCAATTATCAGTACATTCTTAAACGGTTCGAACTTAATTGATAAAGGAACTCAGTTAGTTGATAAAACTGATACATTCACAGGAACAGAACTCCCAAAAGTTGATTTTGTTTGGGTTGTGGATAATTCAGGATCCATGACTGAGGAACAATCTAGTGTAATTAACAATTCACTTACCTTTTTTAACAAGCTCAATGGTAAAAACTTAGATTTCCGTTTGGGGGTATTAGCAACTGGAAATGCTGGCTCAAAAAAAGCGTGGGAGCTTTGGGGATCAGGTTGGGTCAATAAAAGTGACACAAATGCTTCCACTACTTTTCAAAGCAATGTCAGGGTAGTTGGACTCGGTGGATCCGGTGATGAGAGTGGAATCTACTATGCCGAACGATCCATAGGTGGAGGTCCATCTCCCATAAGTCCAACAGTCACTCCAAGAGTCGGAGCAAAGCTAGTATTTGTTATTTTATCTGATGAGGGAGATCATTACCAATGCTACACGGGTGGTACTTGGAGAGGTGATTCCTATTCTAAAACTGTCAATGGTAAAGTCATTTATCAACCCTGTGATGGAGGAATATCTTTCGATGCTAATAATAATTTATTTAAAACAAGAGGACATCGAGTTTATTCTATTATAGGACTGGACTCTTCCACAGGGCTTGCCGGTACATGTTCAGCCACACCTACCTCTGCCGGAACTGCAAACAACAAAAACACCGCTTATTTTGATTTAGCTAAAGCAACTGGTGGATCTTCCAGCTCTATCTGCAATGTAAAATATGATGACATTCTAGAAAATATCTCCACACAATCCGCGGCGGCATCTAGCTCTTACAATTTAAGTAGAAAGCCCCTATCGAGCTCTATCATTGTGAAAACAAATGGGGTAACAATTGCTCAAGATGCTAGTAACGGATGGATGTACAACAGTTCTAGTAATTCAATAGTTTTCTCCGGATCAGGCTGGCCTGCTGCTGGAGCAAAAATTGAAGTATCTTACAAATATGATTCTAGCATAGCATTCAATGAGTTTTTTGAGAACCTTTTTACTTATCTCAAAACCTCAATTTCCTCTGTTTTCTCAGGTTTCCAAGCATAAGAATATAATTAGGAAGTGTGTAAAAGCACTTCCTATTTTTTCTAATCTTAAATTTTACAGTTAAAATCTAACTCTTCGTGATGTTCTAAATCAATATACTTTGGTGTATCACCACAAACCGTACATTTTTTATTTCTCTTTCGTTCAATTTTTCTTAGCTCCATACTTAAAAAATCACAGTTTAATATTTTACCAAAGAGCTCAGATTCTCCAAATATAATATATTTTAAAGCTTCGGTAGCCTGTATGGACCCCACAATTCCGGCAACACTCCCCAAAACTCCAGCCTCCGCACAATTAGGGATGGAATCAGCCTCGGGCATCTCCAGAAATGTGCATCTATAGCAGGCTGTCCTTTTAGGTAATATACCCATAACCTGCCCTTCAAATCTAAGTATCCCCGCAATAAGTAATGGAATTGAATTCAGAACGCAATAATCATTCACCAAAAACTTTGTCTCAAAATTATCACTCCCCTCTAATACCAAATGAGAGCCCTGTAGTACTTCATGAATATTAGATTTTGTAATACGCGTATTGACCTCAGTTATTTTTATTTTATCATTTAACTCGGATAATTTTAATTTTGCAGACCTAGCTTTAGAACTATTTTGAGAGTTCGTGGAATATAAAATTTGTCTTTGTAGGTTTGTAAGATCCACCACATCCGAATCTATAATTCTGATTTCGCCCACTCCTGCGGCACTTAAATAGAGGGCAGAAGGAGAACCCAATCCACCTAAACCCACTATGGATACTACCGAACTTTTTAATTTTTCCTGTCCTTTTTTTCCTACACCATTCAATAGAATATTTCTGGAATAACGTGTAATTTCTTCACTAGACAATGACATAAAAATCCTTTTATAGAATAATTTAATTTCACTTGCTAAATATTCTATATTTTCAATCTTTTTAGATTATGAAAGAAATGTATAATAAATTTAAAATACAATGCAACGCAAAATTGTTGTCCTTTATATTCCTAATTTTAATCACTGGAGTGCTAAATTGTAGTTCCTACAAAGTAAAAGAAATAGAAGTTGATGATGTATTAGAGGAAGAGCTAAGGGCTGATCCGGAGGGGTATAGAGATAGCAAAGCCAGAGATAGTAAAGAAAAAGATAATTCAAAAAAAGCTACAAATAAAAAATAATAAAAAAAGAGAGGTGATTTTAGAAATCCCTCTCTTTTAGATTTAAAATATTATATATTTAATTAAACAATATATAACATTTCTGCATAGGTAGGAAGCGGCCAGTACTCATTACCCACTATGGTTTCCAACTTATCTGCGATGTCTCGAACTTCTGTCATTTTAGGAATTACTTTGTCTCTAAAATGTTTAGCATGAGATAATTCATCCCCACCCTCATGTGCTAGATCATGATCGAGTTCATCGAGTTTAGTTTTAAATTTACTTGTTAAACCAGAAAGTTCTTTCAAAAGATCAATTTGAGCCTTAAGATCGCCATCTCCAATCAATCCTTTTACAAGTGTAATACTTTGAGCAAGATCAGTTTGGTATTTTATGGCGGCGGGTAAAATTTGTCGTCGTCCAATATCAACTGTAACCTGTCCCTCTTGGTTTATAGTTTTATTATAAGCCTCAAGCTGTATTACGTATCTTGCTTCCACTTCTCTTCTGGATAATACTTTGTATTTTTCAAAAAGTTGATAATTCTTTTCTTGAATCAGAGAAGGCATTGCATCCACTAGGGTTTTAAAATTATTGAGTCCCCTCTTTTCAGCTTCTTTTCTCCAATCTTCTGAATAATTATCTCCATTAAAGATTACTCTTTTGTGTTTTTTGATTGTTTCGGTTAAAATATTTTGAACTGCTTTATTGAAATCGGTTCCTTTTTTAACTTCACTCTCTAGCTTAGTAGCAATTTCATCCAAGGCTTCTGCTACCATTGTATTTAAGTAAGTATTTGGATCCCCGAGTGATAAAGAAGAAGGAACGGCTCTAAACTCAAACTTGTTTCCAGTGAATGCAAAAGGAGAGGTTCTATTTCTGTCTGTGGTATCTTTGGGAAGATCGGGGAGAGTGGAAACACCAATTTCCATGAAAGTTCCATTCTTAGATGATTTAGCTTCCCCTTTTTCAATCTGTTCAATGATATCATTCAACTGATCTCCCAAGAAGATAGAGATAATCGCCGGTGGAGCTTCATTGGCACCCAATCTATGGTCATTTCCGGGGTTAGAAATAGCTACTCGCAGTAAATCTGAGTACTTATCCACCGCTTGGATTGTAGCCACCAAAAACACTAAAAATTGTGCATTTTCATGGGTGTCATGGCCTGGTTCTAGAAGATTTTGACCATCATTGGAACTCATTGACCAGTTGTTATGCTTTCCACTACCATTGACTCCCTTGAAGGGTTTTTCATGTAAGAGGCAGGCTAATCCATGCTTGGTAGCCACTTTTTTTAAGGTGTCCATCACCAGTTGGTTGTGATCCATTGCTACGTTTGTTGTGGTAAAAATCGGAGCAAGTTCGTATTGATTAGGAGCCACTTCATTGTGTCTGGTTTTAGCATTCACACCCAAAGCCCAGAGTTCTGCATCTACGTCTTCCATAAATGCTAAGATTCGATCTTTGATAGAACCAAAATAATGATCTTCTGATTCCTGTCCCTTAGGAGGACGGGCACCAAAAACAGTTCTTCCCACAGCAATCAAATCGGGTCTCAGATTGTAAAAATTCTTATCAATTAAAAAATATTCCTGCTCGGGTCCTACAGTTGTGGTAACTCGGGTGGCGTTTTTATTTCCAAAGAGACGCAATATTCGAAGAGCATGGTGGGAAAGAGTATCCATAGAGCGAAGCAGAGGAGTTTTTTTGTCTAAGGCTTCGCCTGTATATGAAACGAAAGCAGTTGGTATAACTAGAGTTGTTCCTCGAATAAAAGCAGGTGAGGTTACATCCCATGCTGTATAACCACGGGCTTCAAAAGTCGCACGAATTCCTCCCGAAGGAAAAGAAGATGCATCGGGTTCCCCTT
>CANGZW010000148.1 GCA_947458405.1 Leptospiraceae bacterium | reverse complement strand
TGGTTTTCCTATAATAGCTTCCTCCAATACCAATTTAGATTAATAATTAGTTTAACACCTAAGTATGATAAAGATCCCAAAATTCTCTTGGTGATACTACTTTTACGGTTTCTCTCGAATTAATTTAATCTCTTCATTAATTTCGTCCATTGAAGTATCTGAAAAATTAAACTCCTTAGCAATCTCATGACAACGTAAAACTGCTAGCCTGGAATTTTCTATGCTTATTAATTCATATAGATCCTTAAAATCTATTGAATCTTTTTGAATTCCTAATTTTTCAAATTCTTGTTCGGAAAAAGAAACAGTCACCATTTTCATAGTATCAACCCTACAGGTTTTTTAAAAAAGGTCAATATAAATTCAGAAATTTTATGACATATAATAAAACTTTTTTTAGTGTCCTCACTTCAAGAGTCCTTCTAAATCTTTTTGTCCTTTCAAAATATCTTCTACTATCAAAATCAAATCCGTGAAAGGTGCCCTCGTTGAATTTTTTACGGGATTCTGCATTTTGATAAATCGTATCACTATGATTTTTTAACAAATAGTCGGATGAGGAAATAAGAAAGCCAGCTGTACAACAGGCAGGGTCACATATTTTATCTTTGGAAGTGGGATGGGTCATTTCTACCATCTTATTGATGATATAAGGGTATGAAGTTCATCCAAACGCTTGATAAAAAGTAGATAAGTCAATTGCTCAATGACAGAAAGGGGATTGGAAATTCCCCCCGACCACATCGTATCCCAGATTCTATCTACTTTTGATTTTAATTCACCTGTTATCATTGTGCCTCTTAGTATTTTTTTATAGTATAAGATTTATTTTAAAACGAAAAATCCTTTCTTGGATGGTAGGGATTTAGTCTGCACTCTTTACTGCAGACCGGAGCGATAGCGGAGTCCCGAAGAGCCCGACCTGTTGAGAGTTCCATTTCTTTTACTATAAATTTTAATAGTATTTATTTATCTATTTCTGTTTCCTTGGAATTTTTAGAACGGACAGTCAAACTTTGTAGAGGTGGAATTTGCGACATAGTAAATGATAAAGAATGTATCATAAAAGTTGACTCTTGGGTAAGAGCTAGAAATGCTTTTGGAGCCATGAGAGTAACTCCCTTTAAATGTCATGTAAGGTTCGATAAGAAAACGGATAGTGGGAGCGTTATATTATTAAATATGTAAATATAAAATGGTATTTAAATTATTACCCCTCTCTGTTTCGTATCTTTCCCACGAAATGGAGAGGTGGTGCATGCTGAAGTGTAATACTTTATAGAAATTTTGGGGTGAGGTATTACACTACAAAAGCCCAATCTCTTTAAGCTGAGATTCAGATAATCCCGTAATAACTTTAATTTTCTCTAAACTATCTCCAAATTCTTTCATTTTTAGGGCGGTCTCAAGTTTGCCATTCAGCTCACCTTCCAATTTTCCTTCTAATTTCCCTTCTTCCCTGATTTTATCCAATACATTCATATACTCTTCCTCAATTCCTTGTATGATCTCTTTTACCGAGTAATTCTCCGCATCGATTCTGGCTCTATTTAGATATTCTAATAGATTCCTCAGGATTTCAATTCTTTTTGCAAAGTTCCTTTCATCCTGAAGGGAACGATAGATTTTCATTAAATTGACCTTAAATTCCTCTGGAATATCGCGTATGATTTGGATCATTCTCAAGTACAAACGTAAAGCATGATTCGTTGTCTGAATAGGTTCTCCATGACTCTTAAGCTCAAAAAGCTGAAAGGCAAAATTGGGAACAAATCTATGGAGTTCAATGGGAATGGATTCTACTGGAAAATTATTCAAAAAATTCTCTCCTAAATCCCATCCTCTTTCTCCATGATAAAACACAAAGGGAATGATAATCGTCAGATTTTCTTGGTTTTCCATTTGCCAACTATAGATTTTAGAAAGATACTCCAGAAGCTGAGTAAAGATTTTAGGATCGTAATAACTTTTGTGTTCAAAGAGGAGATAAATATAGGCAGAAGAGCTTGTCTTTAGAGGTACTTTGTAGAGAAGATCCGTTCTGGATTCTTTGTGGTAGTTTCCGATAAACGTTTCTTTAGTGAGTTCCAGTTTTTCAAGTTGCAATAATTTAGTAATGTTCTTAGGTAGAGAACTATCAAAGAAATCAATCGCTTCTGTTAGATTGGAAAGAATTCCTTTTACGAATAGGTCATGTGAAGATGGCATTATAGGTACAACTTACTTTTTGGAATTAAAAAATCAAGAAAAATAAACTAATGTTTAGTATTTTATGATTAGTAAATATATAATGGTATTAATAAAGATACCTCTTTCTATTTGTACTTGACTTCGAAACTAAAGATAAGCGTAAGGTGAACCACCTGTAATGAGATTATTCGATCCATACGATAGACGATGTATAATGAAATGTAGTATATTAGAGGAATTTATAGATGAGGTAAAAATCTTCAAGACTTAATTAGTTTATTTTCATCCTCCATATTTGTACTTCATTATCATTAGCTCGTCTAGACTTATCCTCAAAGAGAAAGTATAGTCTCTCATCTGAATTAAGAATGGGAATTTCATAGAGAATATCATAAAATAATTCCTTCCGACCTGACGTAATACGTTTAATATTTTATTTTATATTAATTTTACCTAAACCCCCACCCTATCTTTAAACTCCTCCCAAATATCCCAAAATTCAAGCGGAATCACCTTCTGAGCATTAGCGAGAATATCTTCCGAAATCTCTTTATAAAATGCCTCCGCAATTCCTCCCGTCATACAGGCTATTGTATCCGAATCCCCTCCAATTGAGATAGCCTTTCGTATAGCATCCTCAAATGAATTAGAAATCAAAAAACAATAGATTGATTGCGGAACTGTGACCTGACAGGTCTCATCAAATGTATTTGTTTTACGAAGAGTTTCCAAAGAATAGTCTAACGAATAGGAAAAATTATCTTCAATCGCAGATTTTATCTCTTCTTTTGAACTACCCATTCTTGCAAGAAACATTGCCATAGCGACAGACTTTGCACCTTTGACTCCCTCGGGATGATTGTGTGTTACGACTGCACTTTTTTCAGCTTCCTTCATAGTATCTTCTAGATTTGAGAAAAACCAGCCCACTGGTGATACTCGCATTCCAGAACCATTTCCAAAGCTACCATAAGGTTTTGGGTTAGAAGCATAGATCCAATTCGAAAACATACCCCCGTAATTCCCATTGGGATATTTTTGTGCATATACTTGGTACGTGTTTGCATACTCTTTGTTATGCAAAAGACAATCTGCGGTTGCAATAGTCAAAATTGTATCATCTGTAACTTTAGATTTTTCTGTAAAGAGTGTAAAATCCTCCGAACGATGATTATTGAATTCAAAACGGGATCCAATAATGTCCCCTATAACTGCTCCTATCATGGTATCTCCTAGAATGTATGGGTGTGAAGTTTGAGGCTATTTGCTCTCTTTTTTATTATATGATAATTTTTTAAAATTATATTGCGAAATTCTCCTAAAAAAAGAATTCCAATCAAAAAACTTAGGTTATACTAAAGGAAAGAAAATTGAAGTATATACCCAAATTAATGAAAATGAATATATTGATAAAATTATATATAACTTTTCAGACAATATCCCTATATTTGATAGTTTTATCTCTTTGAAAGTATAAGTTAATTAGATATGTAATCTTTCTGCCAGGAAAATGAAAAAAGAAGATGACTCAATAAAATAATGATCCAATCTAAATTAATCCCTTCATTTTACTATAAGATTAAAATCTACTTGACTGCATTTTACTCCGTAGTATAATGCAGTAGTATGCATAATACTACGAAACGATATTTATCCACATTTATCGAAGAAGACCTCCCCGAAAATATGGTTTTTATCGGTGGACCGAGACAGGTCGGTAAGACAACTCTTGCCAAGAGCTTTCTTGATTCCAAAAATAATGCTTATTTGAGTTGGGATGACCCAGAAGATCGCGATCTCATTTTAAAAAATAGGATCAACAAAGAACAACCCATATTGGTTTTTGATGAAATACATAAATACCGCAATTGGAGGGGGCTGGTAAAGGGTATCTTTGATAAGTATCACGATGAGACTAAAATAATTGTCACTGGCTCTGCCCGACTGGATCATTTTAGAAAGGGGGGAGATTCTCTTGTGGGTAGGTACCATTATTACCGACTTCATCCCTTTAGCTTACCCGAAGTCTCAAAAACTCCCACCTTAGATGATTTACACCATTTCCTTGAATATGGAGGGTTTCCAGAACCATTTACCAAAGGCAATCATAGACATTGGTCTAGGTGGCAAAAAGAAAGAGTATCACGGGTTGTTACCCAAGACTTACGGGATCTGGAAGCTGTCAAAGAAATTTCTCTCGTAGAACTCCTCGTCTCCATACTACCATCAAAAGTGGGATCCCTTCTCTCTATAAAAAGCCTTATGGAAGACCTAAATGTATCTCCACATACAGTGGAACGATGGATCACTATTTTAGAAAATTTATATTTGTGTTACAGAATTTCTCCTTTTGGAAACGAAAGAATCAAAGCTATAAAAAAAGCCCAAAAGCTATATTTTTGGGATTGGTCACAGGTGGAAAATAGAGGGAGTCGGTTTGAGAATTTAGTCGCCTGCCATCTCTTGAAATACTGCCATTTCCATGAAGATTACAATGGATTCAAAATGGAACTTCGCTATATACGGGATGTAGAAGGCAGAGAACTTGACTTTGTGGTAATCAAAAATAAAAAGCCACTCTTTGCAGTGGAATGTAAAACGGGGGAAGATCATAAAAGTAAGAATTTAGATTACTTTAAAGTTCGATTGAACATCCCCAAAGTTTACCAAACACATCTGGGTTTTAAAGACTATGGAAATGAAGTAAAAGATGGTCGGGTATTACCTTTTTCCAAATTATGCCAGGAACTGGAATTGGTGTGAGAAAAATTTTAAATGAATTTATTGGAAATGCCTAGGTTAAAGGGTGAAAAGATAATGGGATTATTTAAATCCGCAGTAGGGATGGTAGGGATTTAGTCTGCAATCTGTATCGCAGACCGAAGCGTTAGCGGAGTCCCGGACAGCCCGACCTGACGTATAACGGATAATATATAATTATATATTAAATTTATATATGTTAGTAATTCGTCAGGGACTGCCCATGGTTATAAAATAATATTCTTGTTTAAAAATGAAATGAACGAATTATATCCGCTTCACAGTCAATTCATAAGTAACTTTCAAGTGATTTGCTTCTGTTGTAAAACGATAGCGTATTGCAATCAACTTGCTTGTAAAATCTTTATCTCTAAAATCGATTCCTGCATCACGGAGTTTTCTTATTTCCATAAAATCTTTTCCGCCGCCTTCTACCAAGACTTCAAAACCTCGAGTTTCGAGACCTACATTTTCTGTAGACGGCAAATACAATGCTTTTCGAAATAAATCAATTTCAAAAGTGGTGACGGGAACTTCTGCAAATAAGGCATCAAAGAGATCATCCCACATAGTAATGGGATACAATAAAAGGGAAAGCTTTTTGAAAATAGCTTCTGTATAGGACTCAGCTAATATACCTTTATCCACGCTGATATTTCCTGTACTATCTAAGTTCTCTTTCATCATTTTGGAAAGTTTTTTAGATTTGGAATCCAAAAACATTTGATCACTCTCATAGACTTTTATGGCTATTGTCAATTGGTCATCTCGAGTATTGATTTGGTTATTAAAAAATACCGAATACCGCGCATCTTCTTTGACTCCGCACTGAACCGGTATGATACCAAATGCCTCATTTGTTGCCACGTGAGCTACATTCATCTGTCTTTCTTTGATCCATATTCTAAAATCGAGTTCGGCAAAACTACTAAAAGGCTCATATCTATCGCAAAATATTTTGTTGGTAGCCACATCGATAAAACTCATACTTATATTCGCAGGATTGTTTCCTTGGAGCCAGGGAGCTACAGATTTTAAAAACTCGGATAATTCTTTCGGATTCTCAGGTACTGAATTCACAACAGGTTTGGATGGCGGTATCAGAGCTTGCCCTGCCGCGGTGACTACATTCTCCTTCACTACTGTTGGTTCTTTGTTGTTTAGTACTTGTCTGGGGACAGTGGTAGCCTGAGCAAGGGTATCAGAGCCCGGTCTTTGGGTTTCTGTAGTAGTTCCACGAGCCTTGGGAGGAGTTTCCACTATGTTGGGAGAATTGGTTTTTTTCTCTGATTTGGAAACTGGATCATTTTGATCTGTAGGTGCGGAATGAATTCCTAAGACTAGACAAACTGAAAAAAGCAGAATAAGTAAACGCATATTCTAAGAATCGGATAGAGTGAGCTTAAAATTGACCGACCCAGACTCAAATTGATAGAAATATTTTATTTATCTAATTCTTGTAAAAATTAACTCTCGGGATTTTTTATATGAATTTATTTTTTGCAAATTAAAATGTGTTTCATTTAGGGCTTTGGTTACGATTAAACTTGGGCTGACTCTCAAGCCCGTTTATTGATGTAAAATTGCCATTTATTATGAATATAAAATGTCTTTTTTTAACAGTTGCACGATTTCTTTGCTAAGGATTTTATAAATAATGGATTTGAATGGAATTTAGATGTGAGTGAAAAATCAAATCAATTGATTTATGAGGTTAGAAATCTTTCTAAAACATATATTATGGAATGACAATAGAGGATACTAAATAAATGAGCGAGCCTGTATTACTAGCAATTTTATTCGCAGATAGAGTAATCACCGAAAATACAAATAAAAAAGGTATCATTGGAACATTTGATAAATTTATTTCTCCGATATTTCCTGCTACTTTTCCCGCATGGGCAATCTATGTTGCCGTTACAAATATTGCAGGAAATCATACTTTTCGTATCAACCTCACACATGTGGATACTAATACTGTGATACTTCCCATAAATGGCGATCTGAACAGTGTAGGCTTGGAACAATCAATTGAGCTTACATTTAACCTCACAGGAATCCCTTTCCCCTACAGTGGGAAATACAACCTTTCGGTTTTTATAGACAATGATCTAGTAGGTTCGAGGGTATTACTTGTGGAAGAGTTGAAAAATCAAGGAACGGGTTAGGGAATCCTTTTGTAAGACTAAATACACGGTCATCCTTCTCTGAACTGAGATACGGGAAGGAGTTCTCAAATTCATGAATTTAGTAAACTCCAAGTTCCTCTCCATATTTTAAAAATTGAGAAGTTTGTATAGACTCCGAAATTTTAATTCTTTTAGATACAAGCACGAGCACAGTGGAACCATAGTGAAACATTCCCAGCTCATCCCCTTTTTTTACTTTGTAGTTCAAATCCATAGAATAAGGAATCTTTAGGGAGTGATTGAAAGAATGATTTAAAAAGGACAACTTGATACTCCCCACTAAAACAGTACCGACAGGGACAAGAGCATAGTCTATCTCTCCATTGGAGCCGTACAAAATTGCCCTTTCATTTTTTGTAAATAAAGACTTAATCTTAAGTAGTGTAGCATTGTTTATATTCCATAGCTCTCCCGGAACAAAATTAATCTTTTGAATAGATCCGTCTAAAATCATGTGAAATCTGTGATAAAAGTTTGGCTTGATTCGGAGTGTAAAATAAGTTCCATTCTTAAACTTTTCTGTCATTTCAGTATCACGGGATAAAAGGTCATACAGTGAATAGCTTTCATTTTTAATTTGGTAGAGTTCTCCATCATTTACATATCCAAACGCACCCACAAGAGAGTCCACGGGACTAATTATTG
>CANGZW010000147.1 GCA_947458405.1 Leptospiraceae bacterium | reverse complement strand
ATAGTCCCCATCATGGACGTGGCAGAGTTTGGGGGAAGACCGTACTACACAATGAGCTATATCGAAGGGGGAAGTCTCGCAGAACTTCTCTTAAAAGAGAAAAAACTCCCCACCCATAAGGCAATAAATATAGTAGCAAAACTACTCTCCGCTCTCTCAGAGGTTCACGGAAAGGGGATCATCCACAGAGACCTTAAACCCGATAATGTACTACTAGAAACAAATGGGGAACCCATCCTCATTGATTTTGGGATCGCCAGAGTAGAAGAGGGAAGCAAAGCCAAAACAGGCACAGGGTTTTCTATAGGAACCCCCGTCTATATGAGCCCCGAACAGCTCGATGCCAAGCCCATCAGTCTCACTACAGATATTTATTCTATGGGGATCATGCTTTATGAACTACTGACGGGAAATCCTCCTTATGAGGGTAGCATGAGCTCTCTAATCACCCAACACAATACTGCACAGCTTCCCAGTGTGAGTGGCAAGATAGAAGAATCCCATCTTTCAGACGGAATTCAAACTGTGCTACAAAAAGCCTGTGCTAAAGAGCCATCAGCGAGATACAGATCGGCGAAGGAAATGCGGGAGGCGGTGGAAGGTATCCTTAAAATAAAGGAAGGGATACCTGAACCTAAAAAGATCTCTGATACACAAAAAGAAGAAAAGCCCTCGATTCCATCTATTCAGGAGACTCAGCCTGAACAAAGGATAATAGAGGAAAATATTCCGAAAAAAGAAACTGATCAGACAGAACAGACTTATCAGGATAGACCACTGCTCAGTGAGTCATCTGTTCAGAAAAAGGGTAAAATTTATGGAGTAGTGATGGCGTTAGTGCTCGTGTTACTAGGAGGTTATTTTATTCTAAATCAGGAGAGACAGCCAGAAAAGGACAGACAATTAGTGCAAACTCGTAATTCAATTGGCATAGAATTTACTTTGATTCCCTCAGGTAGCTTTCAAATGGGATGCTCTGATGGGGATGATGATTGTCTGGATGATGAAATACCCCAACACAAGGTAACTATCTCTAACTCGTTTTATATGGGAAAATACGAGGTCACACAGGGGCAATGGAAACGTGTGATGGGGAACAATCCGAGCTATTTTCAAAACTGCGGGGAGAATTGTCCGGTAGAGCAGGTTAGCTGGAACGATGCACAAGAGTTTATTAAAAAACTCTGTGAATTAGAGAAAATGAGTCCCTGCAAGTATCGATTGCCTACAGAAGCAGAGTGGGAGTATGCGGCTAGGGCAGGGAGTAAGACAAAATATTATTGGGGCGACACAATCAATGAGGAGTATCTCTGGTATGAAGTAAATTCGGAGAGCAAAACTCATACTGTTGGAAAAAAGAAGCCTAATGCTTGGGGCTTATACGACATGATAGGAAATGTATGGGAATGGAATCAAGATTGGTATGATAGTGGTTACTATGAAAGAGGGGATGCAGTGGACCCGCGAGGATCTAGTTCGGGCTCATTCCGTGTGTTACGTGGCGGCTCATGGTACTATGCCGGCTGGAGCTGTCGCTCTTCCAATCGCTTCAGCTTCACTCCCGATCTCCGCATCTACGACCTCGGTTTCCGCCTCGCAAGGACACCGTAGGGTTTTCTGTGGGTGTAGTTTTCCACAGAAAATCCGTAGGTGTCCCCTTATTTTCTAGGAACAGAGGGGTGGTATGAGGGAAAGTGTATTTTCTTATGAAACTAAATAGTTTGAGGTTTTAATGCAGTCCTTTAGATTTTTACCTTTTGTGTGTTCTCCTAGAGTGGGAGTTAAATTCCCAAATAGGCGTTTTATTTGGATGGGGGTTTCCAAAGGGGGTGGCTACTCACCAACCGGAGGAAAACGAGTGGATGCGAGTAGGCAATTCGAAATGGAACGGTGCGTCTCGATACTTCCGCAAGAAGATGCGGAAACTCGACGACCGAACTTGTTTGTATTTAGACAATTAAAAAAGATCATTTTTGTATCACGTTTTCGTATTGACCCCGCTCTCCACTGCATGATAGGGCTACGCAGTAGAGAGGGTGTAGCTTGTGAATATTTCAATACTAACAATTTCGTTGACCCAGGCTCTCAAAATCAACTATACTTAAAAGTAGTGGAATCGAAAGGATGGTTATCTAAGTTTACCCCAATGGACGGGGAGTGAATCTGTCTACTTTATAACTCAGTCTCCTGCAAAATCTGATAAAATTTTACCTTAGAATTTAAAATATTAGAAGATTTGCATAGAATGCTCTAGAAATACAAGGAAATACCTCAAGAAAATTATTTTACAAAATGCTTACCAAACAAAATAAGTAAAAGATAATTTACAACTGGGGATCACAAAAGAATCTTATTTCCCCTTTTAAGGAGAATCAAATGAAGGAACTCATAGAGAAAATAAATAAATTTATCAAATCAAGTCTACCCAAGGATGTATCAGATGAGTTACAAAAGTCATTGGATGCTCATGCAAGTGCTGAGTATGCTTATTTGGGGAAGATTTTGGGTGCTGTGGTGGGCTTGGTGATTGTACTACTTGGTGGTTATTTTCTTATGAGTAAGATGGGACAGCCAGAAAAAAATCGCACAAATTCAATTGGCATAGAATTTACTTTGATTCCCTCAGGTAGCTTTCAAATGGGATGCTCTGATGGAGATGATGATTGTCTCGATGATGAAATACCCCAACACAAGGTAACTATCTCTAACTCGTTTTATATGGGAAAGTACGAGGTCACACAGGGGCAATGGAAACGTGTGATGGGGAACAATCCGAGCTATTTCCAAAATTGTGGGGAGAATTGTCCAGTTGAGCAGGTTAGCTGGAACGATGCACAAGAGTTTATTAAAAAACTCTGTGAATTAGAGAAAATGAGTCCCTGCAAGTATCGATTGCCTACAGAAGCAGAGTGGGAGTATGCGGCTAGGGCAGGGAGTAGAACCCGAATCTACACGGGTGATATGAAGGAATTGGGAGAAAATAACTCTCCCGAATTGGATGGCATAGCCTGGTATGGGGGAAATAGCGGAGTGAGTTATGGTGGAGGATATGATTGCTCGGAATGGTCGGAAAAACAATACAGTTCTCTCGAGTGTGGAGCCCACCCTGTTGGACAGAAGAAACCAAATGCATGGGGTTTGTACGACATGATTGGTAATGTATGGGAATGGAATGAGGATAGGTATGATAGTAAATACTACGAAAATGATAATCAAACTGATCCAAAAGGTGCTGAAAAAGGTAAGGACCGCTCTCTCCGTGGCGGTTCCTGGAGTTCCCTTGCCGGGGATGACCGTCTCTCGTATCGGAACCGCAGTTATCCCGATAACCGTGATACCTACTACGGTTTCCGCCTGGTTCTCCTCCCGTAGTTTAGATAACTTGATATGAAATTTCTTTACCTCACCCCCGATATGTCCGATTTGTATTACGATTTTGTATTGACCACTAAAACAGTTACATAAAAAGGGGATTCTTAAGGGGTAAAACCCCTTAAGCCGTCGGAGACAATCTTCAATTTAAACATCAAAAGGAAAATACATCTTTATTTTTAATTTCTAGATTCTCGAGAACCTTAGATTTTACCTTATCTTCCGATAACTCCGTACTACAAAATAAAATATATCTCTCATCTTCGAGAGTATAATACGTATTGCTTTTTGTTCGGGAAATACTATCCAATATTCACTAACTCTATAGGACTCATAGATTCGAAATTTATCTACAGTATCCCGTGGTACAGAATTGGGTGATACAATCTCAATCAAGAGATCGGGAACACCATGAAAATGACCTTCTGGACTGTGACTCCATTTAGAATTTGGGTAAGATCAAAATCCGATTTTGTTCTTCTACCATAATTTTACAATTGCTTTTTTCAACTCACCTTTCATATAGTAATTATGGAATCTATTTTATCACTATTTATCATTTGTTGTACGAGCTTTATTGGTCCGAGCATGGGTGTTTATGAGAATGAATTAAATTATTGCCCTCCCACGCCCAATTGTGTATCTTCTCAGAGTTGGAAGTACAATGTATTACATAAATCATCTCCTTATGTTTATAAAGAGTCAAGAGAAGAGGCTTATAAAAAACTGTATGAGTATTTTGTGAAATTAGAAAATGTAAATATACGAAAAGAAACCAATGCAGACTATATTCGAGTATTCTATTTTACAAAAGTCTTTCGATTTCCCGACAAAGTTGAATTTTATTTTGAAAAGGATACAAATAAAATTCAAGTTAGATCCGCTTCAGTCTTTGGTATCTGGGATATCTTTCACAATCGAGCTCGAATAGAATGGATACGAAGAGATATGGGTTGGGAGTAAGGATTAGAATTTGGCTTTCGCTGGAAATAAATCTTCTTTTTTCTTTTTGTAAATTATCTTCATCACTTCCAAAGTTGTTGTGATAGCACTTTTGAGATTGTATTTTTCAGAAGCTACCGTTTTAAAATAAGATACAGGCACTTCTATACATCTCATGTGTCGTCTTACAATATTGATCATCATCTCAGCAGTGTAGTAAGCTCCTTCTTCATGAAGAGTGGGTCTAATCTTAGAATAAGATTCCTTCCAAATCGCCATGAATTTACAGTTAATATCAGTAAATCTTGGTTCTTCTCCCCACCAGAATATTTCAATTAGTTTACCTAAAAATAAATTGATAAATCTTGCGATGGGTTTTAAATTCGAACCCTGCTCGATCATTTGTCTTGTAGTGCGTGTGCCAATCACCATATCACAATCTTTGATGTATTCCAATAACTTAGGCAGATCTTTAGAACGAAAGCTACCATCAGGAGGAACCACTACGATAATATCTCCCGTAACCTTATCAAATCCCTGTCTGATCTGAACACCCTCGTAATTTTTTTTGCCCTCTCTAAAGTAGTATTCAATATGAGTCTTATACTCCTTTGCGATACTTAAGGTATTATCATTAGATTCTGAATCTACTATCAGAATTTCATGAACCTTGCTTTGGAAATCAGTCAAAACATCAGGAAGACTTCTATCACTATTTTGAGTGGGTATTACAAGGGATATCTTATAGTCTAAAAATTTATCATTTCTGACATCATACACACCTGCATGGTAATCCTGCATTGAATTGATATTGTAGTATTCACATTCAATTTGTGTTGCATAGACCCTTCCTGTTTCTTTTGCCATTTTATCAATAACATCGGTAATTTCAATTACACCTGTTCTTGTTGATGGATCTGTTTTCTTAAAAAATGTAAAGTATTCAGGCGTAAAAAGATAAGATCCGAGTCCTAGCCAATTGTTCATCGGTTCCTGAGGTTTCTCTACTAGGTTACGTATTACAAGATTTTCTAACTCCACGGAATAATTTTTTCTAATCCTAGAAAGAATAGGTGTATGTATAATACCAATGGAAGCCGCTAATTTCGGGAATTTATGGAATGTATTTAAAAATACTTCATGATTTGTCTTATAATAAAATTCATCCCCTAATATGGTCAGAAATGGTTCATTTATCCTGTTTTCCAAAGAGGCGACATCACTAGCTAAACCTTTTGTCGTCCAGTCGCAGGCTTCTATGGAAACTTTTATTCCCTCTAGCTTAATGTTCTCTATTTCATGAATCACCTGTTCTTTGAGATGTCCTACTAGAACATAAATTTTTGTGATACCAAATTTTTTGGATAAAATATCAATATTATGTGCTAATATTGATTTCCCATCAATTTGAAATAGGGGCTTAGGGATATATGTGGTACGGGGATAAGCTCTTGTACCTTTTCCAGCCGCGGCAATTACGCCTACTTTGATTGAATTCATTATTCAGGTTTATTTTTTAAAAAATTTAATATTGAGTTCTTATCTTTTTCTAGGCTATGCTTATGAATTTCTTCTATTGCCGCTTCCACGACTCCACTGATCAAAAATACTCCCGATTTTACTTCACAGTGATAAATTCTCTGGGATTGCGTATCCGAAAGGGAAGTATAGGCACTTTTTCCAGAAATTGTAACTATACTTTTATTACTCGGTGGATAAAATGTAAATTCATGAGTGTTGGTTTCTATATAAAAGACAGATTCTTCAATC
The DNA here is from genome assembly GCA_947458405.1 of Leptospiraceae bacterium. Taxonomy (GTDB): domain Bacteria; phylum Spirochaetota; class Leptospiria; order Leptospirales; family Leptospiraceae; genus JACKPB01. Next base: position 1,906 of record CANGZW010000147.1, on the reverse strand, counting down.
AAACCTGTATCTCGAAGAAGGGGTTGTAAAACCTGAGGCAAAGAACTGGCAAGACTCACGCTTCTTTTTTGGAAAATTTTATTTCCTTCTTTTCGTTCCTCTAAAAGAGTAACATTTTGTAGATCGGGAAACTTGTCTAGATACTTGTATCTATCCTCTCGGGCGGATAAGAGTTCGGCAAGTGAATAATCGAAGGTATGAGTAACTGTGTATTTAATCAAGGCTGTGTCCTTTGTTTTATAATAAAATAGTGAATTGGGTGATGCTACAATCTAATTTGGCTTGGTATTTATTTTTCTCCGATCATAGTAATGAATAGCGAATCAAAAGTAAAACAAAAAAGAGAATCTATGGGAGAAAATCTTACACGAGTTGAAATTTCAAAATCGGCAGTTGCCGGGAACATTGAAAATTTCCGCAAAGTTTTAAATAAAAAAACCCTTTTTTCCGCCATTATTAAATCTAACGCCTACGGACATGGATTGTTGGAGATGGCAGAGCTGTCTCTATCCGCAGGGGCTGACTTATTGGGTGTAAACTCATTAGAAGAAGCACTCATTTTACGAAAAAATTATCCTTCCGTAAGAATTCTTATCATGGGAGAGACCCCTTTTAAAGAAAACAGAAAAAAAGAAATTTCGGACACCAATTTTTGGATCGTTGTTTCGAGGCTAGAAGATATTCAATTATTGTCTAATCTTCATCCCCGACCTCAGATTCATTTGAAAATTGATACAGGTATGAGTCGTCTGGGATTTTCGGGAGCTATTCTCGAAGAGCTCATTTTTGCTATTTCGTCTCAAAAACTTCCCCTGGATGGTGTTTTGACACATTTTGCGAGCACCGAGGATTTTACGGAACATTCTTTTTCTATGCAACAACTTTCAGAATTTAACAAAGCTCTCGAGTTGTTATCTTCTTTGGGATATAACAACCTTATCCGTCATACAGCCTCCTCTGCCTCCACAATGCTATTTGAAGAGGCACGTTTAGATATGGTAAGAGTGGGTATTTCTCTTTATGGACTCTGGCCGAGTATGGAGACTAGACTTTCGCTTAGTTTTATGGGAAAGGATTTTCAACTCAAACCCGTTCTCTCCTGGAAAACAGGAATTGTACACATACAATCTGTTCCTGCGGGGAGAAGTGTGGGGTATGGATCGACCTACAAAACTATCTATCCCACAAAAATTGCTGTGATACCAGTAGGATATTTTGAGGGGTATGATCGAAGACTATCCAATCAGGGATATGCACTTATCGATGGGGAAAGAGCTCCTATTTTGGGTAGGGTTTGCATGAACATGACAATGCTAAATGTGACTCATATTCCAAATGCAGAAGTGGGGGGTGAAGTTACCCTCATAGGAAAATCTGGCAAAGAGGAAATCACCGCCGATTGGATGGGAAATTTGACGGGAACAATTAATTATGATGTTGTAACTAGAATTCAAAAAGATATACCTAGAGTCATAGTCCCTTAGATTTTATAAAAACGTACTACATAAAAATATTCTAAAGAAAAAATTGAAATTAAAGTAGGGTAATAAACTCTGTCAATTATTACCTCTAAATAAAAATGAGTTTTAGGTGTTTAAATTATGAAGAATGAACATATACAGATAATCGCAAAGGCTTTAAATATTTCTGAAAAACAGGTGTCGGGTACAATCAAGCTACTCGAAGAGGGAGCCACTATCCCTTTTATCAGTAGATACAGAAAGGAAGTTACCGGTAGTTTAGATGAAGTTTATATTTCTGATATTTCCATTCTATTAAATAAACTGACCGAACTTGAAAAAAGAAGAGAAACTGTACTACGTACAATTGAGGACTTAGGGAAATTAACCCCTGCACTTAAAAATAAGATCAATTCTACATACGATTCCACAGAGCTGGAAGATCT
>CANGZW010000146.1 GCA_947458405.1 Leptospiraceae bacterium | reverse complement strand
AAATTCCTGATTTTCAGATGATATTTCCTGTGCGAGTTTTCTCCATAGGTTTTCAGAAAATTCATTTAAGAGTGATGTTTCCAAAACTTGCGTTCTTGATCCTGTCAAATTAGAGATAGAATTTTGCATAGTTTGCTTATGCCGTAGCATAGTTCCCGTAATACAATAGTCAAATTTTATCTCTTCTTTTTGGAAATATTCTCCCAACTTTTTAGACTGCAAAACACCCAGCTCCGAAAGTTCATCGTAATTTTCTTTTCCAAAACTAGCCTGTCCATGTCTTACAAAAAATATTTCTTTCACTCAGTCCCCTTTTTGAAAACGGGGGTTGGAAATTTCAATTTTTTCTTCGAGAGACTTTTTTGCCAGGTTCCATGCTTCTGTACTTCGTAAGGATAATTTCTGTTCCTTTATTTGATTTGAAAACTGTTGATTTAGTTCTCTACAAATCTCCATCTTTTGTGGATAGGTTGTGCTACTATTTATAGTTGAGTTTGTATTTAAATAGGCAGAAAGTCTATTGATTTCCTCATTTAATTTTTGCTCACCGTATTTCAACTCCCTTGATACAACGCCTAACATATTCCAACTCACCAGAGTTTTATAAGAAAGAGCATCGTTTTCTTTTACAAATGGCATGACTTCCTTTATCAAGAAGTCTTGTATCGCGTCCAAAAGTATGCCTGCATCCGGTCTATCCTGCATTTTCTATTAACCTCATCGCTTCTAACTCCATTTCACTTGTTCTTCTTCCAATGCTAGCAAGCTCAATCCCCTTATCAGCCCCTGAAATATGACGTTCCGCCTGAGCAGAAGATCCACAGGCCCACCGAAGATTTCCAATTACTTCCCAAAATGTAACCCTTGCAGGATCGACTTTTATTCCTGAAGAAGTTTCATAATCTGCATAAAACTCTTCTCGGGTAGCAAAACCACCGACTTCCTTGTTTAACTTTCCAAATCTCCAATCCCGCAAACAGAGCCAGGCAATATCTTCGTGTCGATCTCCAAAATGGGCAAATTCCCAGTCTACAATCCCCGTAACTTCCTCTGGTGTGACCATAAAATTCCCAGTTCTAAAATCTCCGTGAACCAATACGGGAAAATCAGTAGATTTAACATTTTCCACCAACCAATTGATCATCAAATCAATAGCCGGATGGGGTTCTTTCAAGGAATTGACTTGGGTTTTTAATTCTTCAATTGCTAGTTTAGCTACACTAAATGATTCTCCATCTGTAAAACGGGAGAGCTTCTTTCTAAGTTCAGAATCTGAGCATTTTTCTGGTGTAACTGTATGGATTTTAGAAAGATTTTCTGCTAAAAATTTAGAAAACTTTTTTCGTACTGCATTTAGTTTGGGATCCTTAACGATATACCTGCCATTTGCCCTTCCCGAAATTCGTTCCATAAAATAAAAAGGACTGCCTATAGCCTCCCTTCCATCCTCGAGCCAAATTGGTTTGGGGGTTTTTACACCAGCAGAATAGGCTAATTGTATTACGTTATATTCTTCAACTCGAGAAAGACTGGAAAATAGAGATGCTCCCTTATCTGTACGAAATACAAGAGAATGAAGTCCCGAACTTTCCCCTTGTAATACATTTATATCCGTCAAATAATTATCCTGACAGGCTCCTCCCGTTAGAGGAATCATTTTCGAAACTTGGACTTCAGAGTGAAGCCTATTGGAAAGGTAGGTTTCTAATTTCTCTTTTAGGGGATTATTATCAGAACTCATGTTTACCACTAAAAAGACCACGAAATACAACCATCTTATGTACTTCCGATGGACCATCTGCAATACGTGCTGCTCTTCCATCCCTGTAAAACAATTCTAATTTTAAATCTTGGCTGTACCCGAGAGATCCACAAATCTGAATTGCTCTATCCACACACTTATTCAATGTTTCACTCACCTGCCATTTTGCGAGAGAGATTGCATGTCTGGCATCCTTCTCACTTCTGAGTAAATGTGCCGCTTTTAGTGTTAGCATATATCCTGACTCTATTTCTAATGCAGACTCTGAAAACATCCATTGGATGCCTTGGTGTTCTGCCAACTTTGATCCAAAGACTTCTCTATTTTTTGCATAATTCATTGCAATTTCCATAGATCGTCTGGCAAGTCCCAACCATCTCATGCAATGCGTAAGACGGGCAGGGCCCAATCGAACTTGACTCAAACTAAAACCTTCTCCAATTCTACCCAACATATTTTCTTCGGGAACTTCAACATCTGTAAAAGTCAACTCACAATGACCACCCGGACCATGGGAGCCCATAACTCCAATCTCTCGAACCATTTTGTAACCAGGAGAATCTGTTGGCACTAAAAATATGGATGTCTTACGAAAACTATCATTTACCTTCGCCATTACAATCAAAAACTTAGCACCATTGGCTCCTGTGCAGTACCATTTGTGACCATTTAGTATAAACTTATTTCCCTGTTTTACAGCATTTGTTTTCAAAGATGAAGGGTCTGCTCCCGCTCCGGGAGGAGGCTCAGTCATCGCAAATCCAGATCTTATTTTTCCATCGATGAGTGGCTTATAAAATATTTCCTTTTGTCTCTCATTGGCGGCGACATGTAATAAATGCATATTTCCTTCGTCAGGTGCATCACAATTAAATAAATAAGGTGCTATAAAAGATCGCCCCAACTCACTGAATATAATTGCGGTTCCTACCATGTCTAATCCCAGTCCCCCTTCTGAAACAGGAAGGTGCGGAGTCCAAAGATTTGCTGATTTTACTTTTTGTCTAATTTCTCTTACTAGATCTTCAGGCATTCTACCCGTAGTATAGTCATAAGATGACTCATGGGGAATGATATTTTCGTTTATAAATAATCTTACTTTTTCTTTTAATTCCAATACATTTTGTGGTATATCAAATTCCATTTTTTCTCCTTTGGTTTGATACTTCATTTACTAAAATAGTTAACAATATGCTCGGGTTGTTATCATAATTACAAAAATCTAAATAAATGAATAATTAATCAAAATAAAAACTCTTTTCCGCTCTCTAAATATATTTTTAATACTTTATTATAAAAAATATTTAGAGGCTTTCTAAAAATCCTCTTTAAGCAACTTGTAATTCAATTTCTTTTAACATCATTAATTTCTTAAATTTATAATTAGTTCTAATTAATTTATAGATAGAAACTCCTAAAATTTCACAAGTTTCTGTCATTGATAAAAGATTTTTTTTCTTACAAAGTGTTTGATAGAGAGCCTTTTTTTTAGAATATAAATCAAATTTATAAACTTTTAAATTTCTATTATATATTTTAGTATTAATAATGTTGATTTTATTAATTATCTCTCTTTCATTCTTCCTAATTTTATTTCGTTTATCTTGGATTTTGGAGATTACTTCCTCAAAAGTATAATTAGTATTTTCGATCCTTTTTTTAAACATTTTTAAATCAAATTCACAAATTTGAATATCATATCTTAGAAATAGTACAAGCCTTTCTAGAGAATTTAGCTTGTTGTAAATAAGATCAAAAATAATTTCATTTTCTTTAGAATTAATCTTATCATTTTTTTGTCTCTGTTCTTCTAATTCATATAATTCTTTCAATGGAAAACTAGTCCTATTTTTATTGTATTTATATTCATTCAAGAATAGGTTTTTTAGATAAAGATATAGGAATCCGCATAAATTTTCATGCTTGGATTTATGATATGAATTCACAAAATTACTAAATTGATTTTGAAATTTTAAGAAAACATCAGATACATATTCTTCGAATTCCTCATTATTTGACTCTTTTGAGAAATTTAATATTTTTAGTGATACCTCTTCGAGGAACTCACTCTTATCACCTGTGTTTTGAAATTTTTTGAATGTTTCTTTAATTCTATTATAATCTTTTTCCATTTTGGTATCCTCTCAATTTAAATTTTTCAAGATACAATACCTATTTTTTTTATTCAGTCTATTCATTTAAATTTACTAACTTACTTCTTTTTATATAAAAAATGTATTTAAGTGTAATTTTTGATTTTTTTTAATTATTAAAAGGAAAGTTTAGATCTCACCAAAGTATTCAACTTCCCTTTCTAGGTGAATTTGAAACATATTGTGAACTTTTTCTTGTACTTCCGAAATTAATATTAATACATCCTGTGCCTTTGCGTTTCCCAAATTAACGATAAAATTACAATGTTCTGGAGAAATTTGTGCAGACCCCTGTAGCTTGCCTCTAAGTCCAACTCTATCAATTAACCACCAAGCTTTGATTGGATTTCCCAATTCATCTTTTAGAGATGGATTTTTAAAAACTGAGCCGGCACTTTTTTTGTTTTCGGGTTGAGAAGAGTTTCTTTTGTCTCGCTTTTCTTTCAAAGATAACTCAATTTCCTCTAGATTACCCAAAGGAACTTTTATTTTTATATTGGTTATTATGGAATCTTTATTTTTAAGAAATTGGGAGGTTCTATAGCCAAAGTCAATTTTCTCTTTAGGCAAACTCTGCAAAACTCCATCTTTAATAAAATCAACATTTTCAATAAAATTAAAAATTTCCCCGCCATAACAACCCGCATTTTGTATGACAGCACCACCCACCCAACCCGGAATAGTACTTAAAAATTCAACCCCTGTATAACCCATTAAAGATATTTTTCTGAAAATTGGAGTTGTATTCGTAGCCGCTCCAATATTAAAAATACCATTGCTCTCTTCTATTAATTCTTTAAATATACCTGAGAGTCTGAGTGTTATAAAAGTATCAGGAAAATCAGATATAAGTAAATTAGTCCCTCCCCCTAAAACTTTATAAGGTATCTCATCTTTTTTTAGAATAAATAACGTTTGGGATAATTGCTCCTTATTTTCAGGCTCAATCATCAATGGAGAAATCCCACCTATTTTAAAAGAACACAAAATAGATAATTGGACTCCTGTTTTAAATGGAATTGAATATTTACCCAGCTCTTCAGATAATTCTTGAATTAACTTATTGGAAAGTGTTTTTCTCATTAATTAAATGATTGTAATACCAAACTCACCAGCTGGATTTTTATAAATACTTTTTTCATCAAAGGAGAGTCTATCCAAAATCCTTTCTATTTTCTGTTTTGTTTTTGCTTTGGCGAAAGAAAATACTTCCAAGAGTCCCTCTATTTTTTCTAATCTTATAGAAGCCTTAGTTAGTCCAATAATTTTAGTATCATCATAAATATCTAAAAGATCACTCAATCTTGCACGCTTAGTTATATAATCCATGATCTGGATCATTTCAGAGTCATCTACTTCCATTGAGATTTTGTGGACAGTTGGAATAGGTGTAACGTCAATCAAAGAACCAATCAATAAATAATTTTTTCTTTTTCTTAATTCGTGCACTACACGTTTCATTAAATCATTAGGAGAATCTCGAATAATATGTTCAATCTTTTCGGGAACGATATGCTCTAACACATCACAAAAAAACTTAGTTGAAAAATGAGTGGCAATTGCCAAAGCATCCTTAACAGGAATGTAATACGTAATGTTAGCAGTTATCTTTGGCCCTAAAATATCCTCTGAAACTTTAGCATTCAAAAAATTAGGCATAAATTTACTTACCCTCGCAAGGGGTTCCCATACACCTGATTGCTCTTCTAATATAGCAGTTGTTATCTTCATTCTTAAGAATGATAATTTATCTGTGGGGATAGAACTTAAGAATTCAATTTCTTCTTCTGGTGTACCCAACAAACTGGCTATTTTTTGTAATTCTGAATTTTTATGTGATTCGTCCTGTGAAAGCAATGAAGACCCCTTTGTTTCAATATTATCATAATTGTATATTTATTAACTTATGCAATTCAAATTCTTTCATTTTATAAATTGGATTTTATTCTTTACTTGATTCATATATTTTATATCTTTGAGGAGAAAGACCTAACTTTGAAAGATAAATGAAAAGCACAGTACCTAAAAAGCAAAATTTCATACGAACATTTATTCCAAATTTATTTTCTTTCTTTATCACGCAATTTAAAGTAATTTATTCAATCACCAAAGAACATCGTAAAAGATTGCAAATGAAGGGTAAAGCCCACTTTACTCTAATGATCATACCACACAGTGAGCGAAAAACATTCACAATTAGCATTCCTTATAATACTATAGCTATAACTATTTTTCTTATTTCTTTCTTAACTCTTATCAGTTCTTTTGTTGTATTAAAATATAGTGGAAAAGAGCACGAAATCTATGACTTACAAATTTCAAATGAAGATTTTCTTATCCAATCCAAAAAATTAAAAACAGAATTAAAAACTCTTCATGAACTTAGCAATCTTTATTATGATAAGATTTCTAATTTATATATAAAACTAGGTGGAGATCCATCTAAAGTATATTTTCTAAATGAAAGAGAAATAATTGGTTATCTAGAACCAAACTCAGATATTTTTATGGAAACCTATCGACTACAAACAGATATCTATAATTTAAGATTAGCCAATGATTTAACAAAAGAAATCATAAAGATTATCAAGGACAAAAAAACAATTCTCCAAAATACACCCTCTCTCTGGCCTACGAAAGGCTATATACTTTTCCCCTATGGTAAATATTTTTCTCCTATTGTTGGTGGAGAGGTTATTAACCATGGGATAGATATAGGCTCTTTCCCCGGAACAGAGGTAGTTGCTACTGCACCGGGTGAAATTTATGATGTTGGAAATTCTGAGATAACAGGCTATTATTTAAAGATTGCTCATAGATACGGATGGAAAACTATTTATTCAAATCTCGAAAGAATTCAGGTTAAAAAAGGACAATACGTAACGAAAGGGCAAATCATAGGATATGTTGGTAAGACACCGATGAATCCAGTTTACTTTTTACATTACGAAGTTCACGTAGGAACAAGTCCATCTAACCCTCACTCATTTCTAAATCAGGTTCAAAATTAGGTAATACAAAAATGCAAAATGATCAAAAGTATCTAGAAGATTTTATAGTCAATAGTATCATTGGAGAAGGCTCTGAATTCGTTGGTGAATTTAAAGTAGATGGACTTATTAGAATTGATGGAAAATTCAAAGGATTAATAAATACGAATGGTAAGGTATTAGTCGGAAAGACAGGAACAGTTGATACAGATATTCGGGCGAAAATCGTAGTGCTTGGTGGAACTATCAATGGAAGTGTATATGCCTCTGAGAGAGTTATTCTTTTGGCTACTTCTAAGTTATACGGGGACATCGTGACACCGAATTTAGTTTTGGAAGATGGTGCATTGTTTCATGGAAAGTGCACGGTGACCCCTTCATGAAAATTTTCGGGACAAATGATTCCATTAAAAATACAAATGAAAAGAAATCAAAAACACTTCGCTCCGAATCTACAGCAAATGTAGCGCAAAAAGATTCCAGTTTTTTAGAAATACTCGAACAGATAGTTCCTTCCACTCGAGAAGAAACCAGAGAAATCAACGAACTATGGCAAAAGCTTCCCGATGCGGAAAGGAATTTTTTAAAAGAACCTAACAGGAATAATTTAGAAAATTACAAAGCACTCGTAAAAGACATTACCAATGCAATTATCAAATCAAATATTTCCTTAGTCCAAGCAAGACAAAGGGGAAGAATGGATAAAAAGGTTTTAATGACAGTCAAAGTCATAGATGAAAATATTCAGATACTAGCTATGACCATGTTGAATCCAGCAAATTCTGCCTTCGGTCTTTTAAAGCAAATTGAAAAAATTAGAGGGTTACTTTTGGACTTAAATAAATAGTCTAGCGTATTCCCATTTTTTCTAAAATTCTCTCCAACTCATCCATATTCGTATAAGAAAGTGTAATCTTTCCCTTTCCAGATTTTTCATTGTGCACAACAGAAACTTTTGCGGAAAACTTTGTTCGAATACGGGACTCCATCATAACAATAGAAGGATCTCTTTGAGACACTTTCGAATTATTTGTTTTTTTTACATCCGTAATCTTTGCAACTAATTCTTCGACTTCCCGAACGGTTAGTCCTTCTTGCTGTATCTTCTTAGCGACTTCCTCTAATTTCTTTT
>CANGZW010000145.1 GCA_947458405.1 Leptospiraceae bacterium | reverse complement strand
TCTTTTTTTCATGGAAAATTTGGAATTTATTCAAATTCTCCATGATTCAAAAAAATACTTTCAATATAGGGATCGTACTTCAGAAGAAGTTCGATCCTTTTTGATTTCTAAGGGCTACACGGAAAAAAAAGTGGAAGAGTTTATCGTTGAGGCTACCCAAAAGACATTAATTAGTAATTCTCGAGTATTAGAGAACTCCATAGATATTTCTCTCAACTCCAAAAAGCGGGGTCCAATAAAAATTTTTAATGATCTATTGGCAAGAGGAATTGCTGAAAATACAATATTAGAAAAAATTAGAGAATTGCCGGAAGATGTAGTACGGGAAAACTGCAGGCAACTTATTTGTAAAAAAATTAGAACAAAATCGCCAACCAAAAAAGATATTTTCAATTGCATTCAAATGCTAATCCAAAAAGGATATGAAGAAGAAATGATAATGTCAGTCTTTAGACAAGAAAAAATTTCATTACCCACAGAAGAAGAATAATGTATAAAACAGTATCTGAAATTAAGAAATTATATCTCAAATATTTTGAGTCCAAAAAACATACAATTGTAAATAGCTCCAGCCTAATACCCGTTGGTGATCCTACTCTTTTATTTACAACAGCAGGAATGGTTCAGTTTAAACCGCTATTTACAGGTGCAGTAGAGCTTCCGTACACTCGAGCGGCTTCAGCCCAGAAATGTCTTCGTACTACAGATTTAGAAAATGTTGGTAAGACAGAAAGACACTGTACTTTTTTTGAAATGTTGGGTAATTTTAGCTTTGGGGATTACTTCAAAAAAGAAGCAATTGAATTTGCCCTAGATTTTTCAGTCAATCACTTGGGATTTCCTTTAGAGAAAATCTGGATAACAGTGTATCTCGATGATGAAGAAGCAATTGAAATGTGGGTAAATATAGGAATTCCCCGAGAACGAATTGTAAAACTAGGAAAAGCTGATAATTTTTGGGGACCTGCCGGAGAGAGTGGAGCTTGCGGACCCTGTTCGGAATTGTACTTAGATCGGGGCAAAGAAAAGGGAAATCCGGATTGCGGTGTGAAATACGAATGCAAGCCGGGATGTAGTTGTGATAGATATCTTGAATTTTGGAATTTAGTTTTTAATCAATTCAATCAGGACTCGACAGGCGTACTACATCCCCTTAAACAAACTGGTATTGATACAGGAAGCGGTTTGGAGAGAGTTGCCCTTTTATTACAGGGAGTTGATTCTGTATATGAAACAGACCAATTGCGAAAAATAATTTCAGTAATAGAATCTTTAACTACATTAAAATATGAAACAAGTGATAAGTCTCCATTTCGAGTCTTGACAGATCATTCTAGAGCTATAACTTTTGCTATATCCGATGGAATTTTTCCAGATAAAACAGGTAGGGGATATGTAATACGAAGGATTATTCGTAGGGCAAGTCTCTATGCTAGAAAGCTAAACCAGAGAGAGCCTTTTTTATATAAATTAATTCCCCATGTTGTGGAAATTTATAAAGAGGAATATCCTGAATTAAATCTGAGATCCAAAGAAATAGAAGCTATTGTACTATCAGAAGAGAGACTTTTTTTAAATACTCTAGAAGTTGGTATCACTCTTATGGATGAGATGATTGAACAACATAAGAAAAAAGGTCAAAATTTATTTAGCGGTAAAGATGCTTTTAAATTATATGGAACCTATGGTTTTCCGGCAGAAATGACAAAAGAAATTCTATTAGAAAAAGGATTCGAGTTTAATGAAGAAGAGTTTGATAAAGAATTAGAAAATGACAGAGAAATTTCCAGAGATTCCTGGAGGAAAAAAAAGCAGAATTATCTTTCTAATGTAACTGAGAAAATTCCCCCAACGGAGTTTACCGGATATGAGAGTAAGATTGGAAGTGGAAAAATTATTTTATTAGTGAAAGATTTAAGTCCGGTTACCTCATTAAAAGAAGGAGATGATGGATGTGTAGTAATTAGCTCCAGTTCATTTTATGGAGAATCTGGAGGACAGATTGGAGATACAGGTTATATAAAATATGGGACTAATTTATTTCAAGTATTAGATACTCAAAAAGAGAATGATGTATTTATTCATATAGGAAAAGTTCTCTCGGGTATTTTTAATCTAGGAATGGATATAACTACCGAAGTTGATGAGGAAAGAAGAAATCTATTAACATACCATCACAGTGGAACTCATTTATTGCATGGGGCTTTGAGAAAAATTTTGGGAACACATGTATCACAAAAAGCATCTTTAGTATCAAATGAATATTTACGGTTTGATTTTTCTCATCCTGCACCTATGAAAGAAGAAGAAATATTAAAAGTCGAAGTAGATGTCAATGAAGCCATTCAAAAGGCAGTAAATGTATCAAAAGAGGTGTATGCACTTGAGGATGCAAAAAAGACAGGTGCAATTGCATTTTTTGAAGAAAAGTATGGGGATAGGGTTCGGGTTGTAAAGATGGGTGAGTACTCCACTGAATTTTGTGGAGGTTGTCATGTAAATAGCACGAATGAGATCAAATATTTTATGATTCAAAAAGAAAGTAGTCCCGGGGCTGGGAATCGCAGAATTGAAGCCCTTTGCGGAGAAAAAGTTCCTGAATACTTTCATTATGAATTCCAATCCTTAAAAAATAATATAAATAATTATAATTTAAAAACAAAAGAAACACTCGGTAACTCAAATCTCTTTATTACAGAGCACATTCCAACTCCCGAAGAAATTAATTTAACATTCAATGAAAAAAAGTCAAAGAGTGTTTCTTATTTTAAAGAGATTAGAAAAAAGCTGACTCAACTTTTAGAAGAGGGAAATGAAAAATTTCATAAAGAAAAGAGAAAATTAGACCAAAAATCGAATGAGTCTATATTGGCTCTTGCAGATGAGATATACAATTCCAGAAAAGAAGTAAATAATTTTAGTATCATATATTATGAATTTTCAGATGTGAATATTGAAACTCTAAAAGAGTTAGGCGATAGTTTAAAAAATAAACATACCAATATATTTATTTTTTTTGTCTCACGAAGTATGGATAGTGATAAGATACTTTTTATGGCCGATAAAGAAGCAGTTACTAGAAAAGTAAACTCTAACGATCTTTTAAAAAAAGTTTCGGTAGTACTGGGTGGTAGGGGCGGAGGAAAGCCTGATATGGCTCAAGGTTCTGCCAGTGAAAAAAATAAGTACAAAGAAGCATTAGAAATAATAATCAAAGAACTAGAAAAATTATAAAAGAGGGACTATGGCACAAGATCCATCATTTGATGTAATATCCAAGATAGACAAATCAGAACTAGCCAATGCTGTAACACAGGCTATGTCAGAGATAAATACAAGGTTCGATTTTAAAGGATCTAAATCAGATATTAAACAGGAAGAAGAGCATCTTGTTATCACATCGGATAATGATATTAAAATTAAACAGGTCATTGATGTAATTATTTCGAAAATGACCAAAAGAAATATCGGAGTGAAAGCATTTGATTTTGAAGGTACAAAAATAGAGCAGGCCACGGGTGGAACTGTTCGGATGAAGGTCAAAATCCAAGATGGGCTGGAAAAAGAGCATACCAAAGAGATTACCAAATTGATCAAAGATTCAAAAATCAAGGTAACTCCCACTATTATGGGAGAGTATGTTCGTATTACGGGTAAGAAAAAAGATGATTTACAGGAAGTTCAAAAATTATTAAAATCAGCCGAATTGAGTTTTGATTTTACCTTTACGAATTATAAAGGATGAGTGAATTTTCTAAGGAAGAACTTGCAGTTTGTATTAAAGTTTTGGAGACTTTAAATGAAAATCCATCAAGTTTTTCTTTACTTTCTGAAGACGTTAGGCGAAAATTAGAAATCAATGCGGGAAAACTCAGCAGACCCACTCGAGATCAAAAAAAGAAAAGAAATAAGGAAGCTAAAAAAGAAAAAAAAAGAGAAATTGTATCTAAAGAAAGACAAATCCGTTTAGACACGGGTATCAGAAAGGCTCGTATAGAGTCTGTATTTCAAGCACCTCAGAAATTAATCGGAATTAATAAAGAATTTTTGGAAGAAGAACTTTTCAGTCCGAGAAATTGTTATATTTGTAAAAAAGAATTTAAGAAAGTTCATTTTTTTTATGATTCTATGTGTCCTGAGTGTGCTACATTTAATTATGAAAAGCGCTATCAATCCGCAGACATGCGAGGAATGGTTGCCTTAATAACTGGAGCAAGATTAAAAATAGGATATCACACAGCACTTATGATGTTGCGCTCAGGTGCTAGAGTTATCGTTACCACTCGATTTCCTGTGGATTCAGCCATTAGATACTCAGGGGAAAAGGATTATCATACCTGGAATGATAGGTTACATATTTATGGACTGGATCTTCGTCATACACCGAGTGTGGAGATTTTTTGCAATTATTTTAAAACTAAGTATGATAGATTGGATGTTTTAATAAATAATGCCGCTCAAACAGTAAGACGACCACCCCAATTTTATTCTCATCTATTGCCAAATGAACTAAAATCAAGTGAAAAATTAGATGAAAATGTAAGAATATTATTAAAATCCTTTTGGGAATGCCAAAAAGAGATCAATAATTTATCAGTATCTGATAAAGAAATAATGATTCCTCTAGAAAATAATTGGAGTTCCAGAAAAATTGGTATGGGTATTACATCATCCGCTCAATTATCCCAGATTCCTTATACTCATGAACCATCCCTCTCAGCAGAAGAAATTTTTCCTGAGGGAAAGCTGGATGCCGATCTTCAACAGGTTGATTTACGTAAGACAAATAGCTGGAGACTGAAGCTCGGCGAAATACACACAGCCGAAATGATAGAGCTACAATTGATTAATTCAATTGCACCTTTTGTACTCTGTAATAATTTGATTCCCTTTATGGAAAAAGATTATACAGGTAAAAAACATGTCGTAAATGTTTCAGCGATGGAAGGTAAATTTCATCGTTTTTATAAAGAGGATAGGCATCCCCATACTAATATGGCTAAGGCGGCACTCAATATGCTCACCCATACATCTGCGGGAACCTTAGCAAAAAAAGGGATCTTTATGAATGCAGTGGATACAGGCTGGGTGACTGATGAAGATCCAGTTGATCTTGTAAGACAGAAAGAAGACCTACACGATTTCCAACCACCTCTGGATATTGTGGATGGTGCCGCTAGGGTTTGTGATCCCTTTTTTGATGGGATCAATCGTGGAGTGCATTATTCCGGGAAGTTTTTAAAAGACTACTTCCCGATAGATTGGTGATTAAATCACCTGCTCATCATCTAAAGCAAATCTTTCTAATAGTTCCAGGGGAATAATTTCCAAAGCTCTCTTGTGAGTGAATTCCAAATAAATTTTGGGAGCCATGCCCTCACGATAGGCTTCGAGCCAACGGGATGCACATAGACACCATTTATCCCCTCCCTTAAGTCCGGGAAAATTCCATTGGGGGTGAGGAGTGGAGAGATCATTCCCTTTTGACCGGGAGAAAGATAAAAATTCATTGGTTAGGCTAACACAAACTGTATGCGAGCCAAAATCTTCATCACTTGTGTCACAACATCCATTTCTAAAAAAACCAGTGACAGGGGAAGTAGAGCAGGGTTTTAGTTTTTTACCCAAAACATTAATTGAATCATCCATATTGATACTTACCACATAGACTTACCCTTAATTTTTCAATAAAATTATTTTTAGAAAATAATAAAGTATTCCAATATATGTAAATTTAGTGAATTTAGCATTTAAATTAAATTCTTGTCTCAAAAAAATCATATATTAAATTGAGTTTCGACGTAAATTTTTTGGATTTTTATATATGAAAAAACGAATTCTTGGAAGTATTTTCTTAATTTTATTGGCAATTTCTATTGATTCCCAAGTGAGCGGGGGTAAGAAAAAGCTATATCTATCTAAAATAACTGTGATAAATGGAGTGAGTGACGTAATACGAAACTCTATTGTGAATCGTATCAAACTGAATGTAATCGAAAAGTTTGGAGATAGATATTATATTGTGTCTGACAGTGATGTGGCACTCATGAACCAAAAAGCAGCACAGCTCCAAAAACAGGGATGTTCGGATGAGGTTTGTATGAAGCAAATTGCAGATGCCATCGATGCCGATGAGATTGTGTATGGCGAAGTATTAAAAGAAGGCGAAAAAATAAAGTTCCAATTCACCAATATCAATCGGGATAAAAATACCTTTAGTATGACAACTAAGTCTATCGCAGAGGTAGCTTTTTTTGAAAGCCAGTATGACCATTTTGTGAGGGAAGCTACCTTTAAACTCTTGGATCCGAAATATAAAATCAATATGAATGTAGAGATAAAAACGGATGATACAATTTCAGTCAAGACAATCAATTTGGGGAAGGTGGATGGACTGGACTTGAGTGTGTTGGACTTTAAATCGAATGATTCTACAATAGCCAATATTTTAGAATATTTAAAGGAGGAGTTGCGTAAAGGGGATGCTTTGTTTACAAATAAATCTTATAAAGAGGCTAGGGAAAATTATCTAAACGTAATACAAAAAGTACAGTCAAAATTAACTTCAGAAAAAAGAAGTAAACTCAAGGGCTTTGAAGATAGCATTGTTGATCGAATAGGTTCAACTTACGTGATAAGCATCAAAGAAGAGTGGATTGAGTACTACGATAAATGGCTGGGGCAATTAAAAAATGCAAACGAAGTTCAGCTAAAACAAATACTAAAGGGTTACTCGGATACAGAATTAGAGATAGATAAGGTTCCCGAGGAATTTCAAACCAGACTCCAAAATTTAAGAAAGGGAGTGGGTGAAAGGAAGGAAAGTTTGGAAATTGCTTTGGTGGGTCTATATGAAACGAAGGGAGACAATCTCTACAAGGAAAATCGTTTTGAAGATGCCTATAAAGTGTATGTCGATGGGAAGTCAGAGATAAAAAGTTTGCGAGATCCCAAGAAAAAAGAAGTAGAGCTAAAGCTCGCAAAAAAAATAGAAATCACCCGTAAGACAGGGGAAAACTATGTAAAAAATACAGTGAGAACTTATCTTGACCAAGCCGAGTATTTAAATATACAGGACAAGACAAAAGATGCAAAAACCTCTCTTGAGCTTGCAAAAAAAGCCATGGAAGATTCTCTATTTACTCCCCCGATTTGCCAGGAATGGTACAAAGAAGCATCTGGAGTTTTAGGGGTGAGTGTCACCACTATCTCCCCAAAAAAAGAATACATCTCTAATCTTGGAACAAATGATAAAACATTTATTAACTCAATTGGAATGGAATTTGTAAAAATACCTGCAGGAAGTTTTCAAATGGGATGTTCACAGGGAGATTCAGAGTGTGGAGAAGACGAAAAACCCCAGCACAAGGTAACAATCAGTAAGTCTTTTTATATGGGTAAGTTTGAGGTGACACAGGGGCAGTGGAAAAAGGTGATGGGAGAGGGATTATTCGGAATCGGTGAAAATAATCCCAGTACATTCAAATCCTGCGGAGATGATTGCCCCGTTGAAAATATAAGTTGGAATGATGTTCAGGAATTTATTCAAAAGCTCAACGAAAAAGAAGTTAGCAACAAATACAGATTACCTACAGAAGCCGAGTGGGAATATTCGGCAAGAGCTGGTGGTTCGACACGCTCACCAATCGGAGGCTCAAAATATTATTGGGGAGAAACAATCAATGGTGAGTATCTATGGTACGACAATAACTCAGGAAATGCGACTCATCCTTTAGGAGAAAAGAAGCCAAATGCTTGGGGATTGTATGACATGACAGGGAATGTGTGGGAATGGGTTGGGGATTGGTATGGAAGTGATTACTACAAAAATGCCTCTGGAAATGATCCAAAGGGTCCAAATTCGGGTGAGTCCAGGGTTCTCCGTGGCGGTTCCTGGTACAACAATACTAGATACAGCCGTCTCTCGTATCGGGGCTACAACTATCCCGATTACAGGGATTACACCTATGGTTTCCGCCTCCTTCTCCTCCCGTAGTTTAGTTGACACTTCGATACAAAATTTCTGTCCTACGACAGAAATTTCACTCAGTGACCGACTTTCCGGTCATTTCCTTTGAGCAGGTGGGGAGAAAAAAAGCTAGTGGTG
>CANGZW010000144.1 GCA_947458405.1 Leptospiraceae bacterium | reverse complement strand
GAATTGGAATCGGGAATGGATATCTGGCTATTTCTACTGAAAAATTCCCAAACTCTCACAGAGGAGGACACATTGAAACTAAAGCAAAAACTCCCCGACCTACAGAATGCATTCGGTGTTTTGGAACTCTATGCTACCGATCCCGAAAAACAGAGACAGCTCGAAGAGAGACTCCGCTCGGATGAAAACTTTGCCTATGAAATGGCAGCTAAATATGAGCTGGGATTAGCGCGTGGTTTGGAACAGGGTGAGTACAGGAATAAATTAGAAACAGCTCAGAAGATGAGGGAAAAAGGGTTCACTCTTAATGAAATACAGGAGATTACAGGGCTTTCCCCTAGTGACCTGAAAAAGAATGGCATCCACTAACAAAGCATGAAACTAAGGGTATATTTTTATCTTCGGGGTTTGGAAGGTTGTCCTACGGGATAGCTTGAAAAGATAGATTTTCTTGTGTATGTTGGTTTCAAGACGGTTCCTGTGGTTCGGCAGGCTCACCAACCGTAATCGAAGGACAACCAACGGATTTTAATGTATTGCGTTATTTAATATAATATTCCAGCAACAACCTTCAATTACTCTCCAAAAAAGAAACCACGTCCTAAATATTCATTTCTTCTTGTCTAAATATCTAACTCATGCAAAATCAGACACAAACAATGTACTTGAGGAACTTATGATCGACGAATCCCAACTGGACAATCTAAAAGAAAGATTGGAGAGTATTGAAAGATTACTGGAAAGTTTCATCCATCGGGATGCCAAACTTGCTTTAAAATACGCCCTCGATGACCCAAATACAGCCGCATCTAAGGCAGGTATAGCTATTGAGGGACTTTTGGGTCTGGTTTATCGCAAAATAGCAGAAGAAAAAGGGGAAAAAGTTTCTGAAAAAGCTCTCGCAATTGAGGAACTCAAGGCGGGCATTGGAAAGATAGGGGGAGAGATACCCCGAACCATCTTGAGAAATATCGATCTCATTCAGCAATATCGCAATGAAGGCTCCCATTCCCGTGTGGAGACTGTCAAATCAGGAGAATTGGGCTCGGTCTTGAGTGCGCTTCTCAATGTCTTGGTTTGGTATTTGGAAGATATAAGAAAAGAAAAACTGGATTTTTCAGAAATTGGTTTAAAAAACAAAGAAAAGCAGTACATCGATTTTGTCACCATGGCTTTGTCGGATGGAGTTATCAGCAACTCAGAACGGGAATTCCTAAACACAAAAATCCGTGAACTGGGTCTCTCTCCTGAGAAAGCAAAACTCATCGAAGAAGAGCTCTTTCTAAAATTAGGAAAACCCGCCTCAACTCCCGAAGTGCAAAGCCCTCCACCACAGTCAGAAGACACCACCCTCAATCGTCGCGAAGCCCGTGTCTTAGAAGATTGCCAGGAAATCATCTTTCATGAAAACAAGCCCCTAGATGCCTTACGGGAACTTGAGCCTCTGATCCAAAAGTACCCCAAAAACAAAGAAGTCTCGGAAGCTTATGCCATATGCCTTAAGGAGAAGGACAGAGTCTCCGTACTACAATATTTAAAAGGAATCTCCAAGAAATCCCTTTTGGAATACCGTCTCTTTGTGGAAGTCTTAGGAGAATCAGGAGACTTCAATTCAGCCTTTGATGAACTCGAAGAAATGGGAAAGCTCTTTCCAGGGGAATCGGATGTACTACAAATATTAGAAGCCCATTTGAATATTTTGGAATACAAAACCACAAACAGAAACAAACTTCTGCAAACAGCCGAAAAGCTCACCAAAAATAGTTCTGCTACATCGGGCTATAGTGGGTTTGTCAATGCCCTTGTCAAACTGGGACTGGGTACGATGACAGAAAGCACTGTGCCACAGGGATTGGAATTGTACTACAAAGAGCGTCTTGTGGATGAGAAGGCAAAGCGGGAACGGGAAGAGAAGTTAGCCCGTGAGAAAGCTGAGAAAGAGAGACAGGAGCGAGAGGCTAGGGAAGCCAAGGAGAGGGCAGAGAGAGAAGAACGGGAGCGTAAGGAACGAGCCGAGAGGGAAAGACAGGAAGCGGAGGCAAGCCGAAAGCAAAAAGAAGAAGAAGAGGCTAGGGAAAGGGAAAAGCCCAAAACTTACACCAACTCATTAGGCATGGAATTTATCCTGATCCCAGCAGGGGAATTTATGATGGGAGCTGTTCCGCAGGATGAAGAAGCGGGCGATGATGAAAAACCACAGCATAAGGTTAAGATTACAAAGCCTTTCTATATAGGTAAGTATCCTGTAGCACAGGAAGAGTGGGAAAAGGTAATGGGGAACAATCCTTCCAATTTTCAAAAGGCTGGCAAGAAAGCTCCCGTTGAAAATGTCAGTTGGGATGATTGTCAGGAATTTATAAAAAAACTTGGTAAAAAGGAAGGCAAAAATTATAGGCTACCCACAGAGGCAGAGTGGGAGTATGCGGCACGTGGGGGTGGTTCGGCTGGCTCATATGTATATACGTATGGCGATGATGCAGGTAAATTAGGAGAATATGCTTGGTATGGTGATAATTCAAGTGATACTACTCATCCTGTAGGACAGAAAAAGCCCAATTCGATAGGCTTGTATGACATGATGGGAAATGTATTTGAATGGTGTGAAGATTGGTACGACGAAGATTACTACAAAAACAGTCCGGGTGCTGATCCCAAAGGCGCTGATAAGGGTGAGGGCCGCTCTCTCCGCGGCGGTTCCTGGAGCAACAGTGCTGGGGGCTGTCGTCTCTCGTTTCGGAGCGACTACAATCCCGATGGCGGGTTTAGCCGCATCGGATTCCGCTTAGTTCTCCTCCCCTAGTTCATGGGAAACGCCTTTCCGGTCATTTCCTTTGAGCACAGAAAAAAGATAGTGAAATGAAGCAATTGACATGAGCGGATGCGAATAGGCAATGCGAAATGGAACGTATAAATTGGATTGGGATGTGGTTTTGGAAATTTTTTTTTCTACCTCACCCCCGATATGTCCTATTTGTATTACGTTTTTGTATTGACCCCGCTCTCCACTGCGTGATAGGGCTACGCAGTAGAGAGTGGGTAACATGTGAATAGTAAACGTATACTGGTATATAAATAGTTACCCCTCTCTATGCCATCTCTTTTTAAATGGCATGGAGAGGCGGTGTAATCAAAATAGTAATACAATACTGAAATGTAGGGGTGAGGAATAAAAGCTCTAAAATTTCAAAAAAAATCAAAGTATTCAAGACTTATACACAGAAGAGTTCGGTGGATCGGCGTCTCGATACTTCCGCAAAAAGATGCGGAAACTCGACGACCGGGCTTCGAAGGAAAATCTTTATGCGAAAAATTGAACTAAATGAATTATATTATCTAATAATCAGCAGACCTGTTTCAATACTATAGTTACAATCACATATTCATTCTTTTTTGAAAATTCCCATATTAAGTCATCACTTTTTTCAAGTCCAAAATGTAGTACATGGCTGGAACCGGGATATTCTTTAGAGAATAGAATTGCCAATTGTGGGGATAAATTGGCATCGAATAAGAGTTTCAAAGAATTAAGAGCTTTTTATTTTGATCGGCGGCAAAAGCTAGAACAG
Source organism: Leptospiraceae bacterium (assembly GCA_947458405.1). GTDB lineage: Bacteria > Spirochaetota > Leptospiria > Leptospirales > Leptospiraceae > JACKPB01. The sequence continues at coordinate 4,545 of CANGZW010000144.1, read as the reverse complement.
CAAATAAATCATCTTGTGTAAGGTAAGGAAAGTCATGCAAGATCTCCTCATGAGTCATTCCAGATGCCATATATTCCAGGACATCATAAACAGTAATTCTCATGCCCCGGATGCATGGTTTTCCACCTCTTTTCCCAGCTTCCATCGTTATATATTTTGTATAATCTACCATAAATTTATAAAATCACCAGTTTCCTCTTTCGTCAATCCCAATCCCTCTCTGTGCAGGATTTCCTCCCGTCATTGAGAGGCGGTGTAAGCAAAATTGTAATACAGTGCTGAAATGTAGGGGTGAGGAATAAAAGCTCTAAAAATTTAAAAAAAGTGTCTAGGTATTAATCATCATACACAAAAAAGTTCGGTGGATCGAGCGTTGTGATGAGCAGGGTCGAATTATGCTCTGCTAAATTAGATAGATCTTCAAAACCTAAAAAGTTAGGCAGACTGTATCGAGACCCCCAACCTACAAAATCCCATTTTCCTTAAGTTGTTTTTCGGAAAGTCCTACTGACTTTATAATGACTTCGATAGATAATCCTAATTCTTTCATTCTTCGGGCTGTTTCGAGTCCCTTATTGAGTTCTCCTTCAATTTTTCCCTCTAATTTTCCCTCTAATTTTCCCTCTAATTTTCCCTCCAATTTACCTTCCAATTTACCCTCTAACTTACCTTCTTCCCTGATTTTATCTAAGAAATTCATATATTCTTCCTCAATCCCTTGTGTGATTTCTTTTGCTGAATACTTCTCCGCATCATTCCTGGCTCTATTTAGATATTCTAACAGATTCCTGAGAATTTCAATTCTTTTTGCATAGTTCGTTTCTTCCCTAAGGGAAGTATAGATCTCTTTTAAATGGATCTTAAACTCATCCGGTAGTTCCCGAATGATCTGAATCATTCTCATATAGAGCCTTAGAGCCAAATTTCTGGTCTGGAAAGCCTTCCCCTTGCTCTTTAGCTCTAAGAGCTGAATGGTAAAATTCGGTAAAAATTTGAGAAATTCTTCTGGAATCGAATTCACTGGAAAGGTATCTAGGAATGTCTCCCCTAAATCCCATCCTCTCTCTCCATGATAAAATACAAAGGGAATGACAACCATTAGACTTTCCTGATTTTCGATTTGCCAGCTGTAGATTTTGGAAAGATATTCCAAGAGCTGAATAAAGATTTTTGGGTCATAATAGCTTTTGTGTTCAAAGAGTAGGTAAATATAAACAGAAGATCCTGAATTAAGAGGAACCTTGTAGAGTAGATCTGTTCTGGATTCATCGTGATCCTTTCCAATAAAGGTTTCTTTGGTGAGTTCTAGTTTTTCAAGATGCAGTAAATTAGTTATACTTTTTGGCAAGGAACCATCGAAAAAATCAATCGCTTCGGTGAGATTGGAGAGAAATCCTTTTACGAATAGGTCATGAGAGGATGGCATACTAGTAACAGAAAAATTATTACAAATAAAAAAGGCAAGATAAATAAACTAATGTTTAGTATAATATTGATGGTAAATAAATATTGGTATCTATAAAGTTACCCCTCTCTGTTGCGTCTCTTTTTAAACGCAATGGAGAGGCGGTGTCAGCAATAATGTAGTACAATATGGAATAGTAGGGGTGAGGTACATTAGATCTAAAAATTAAAAAAAATAGGTAATTAATCGTCATACACAGAAAAGTTCGTTGGATCGAGCGGTGTGATGAGCCTGTAGAATAAAACTGGCTAAATATAATTTAGTTTTTCTATAATCAAAAAAGTTCTCGTTTTACATAAAATCCGCCAGTGTTGTCAACCCCACCGCACAATAACCCTAAATCCCCAATAAACCAAACCCTCCCACTCAAAAAAAAATAACTCCAAATAACAAAAAAAACCACAAAGTGCAATTTTTTCTCCTTTCTTAGTATATTACCAGTAAAGGAAAAAAAATGAAAAAGCTATATGATATGTTAAGTGTAGCCAGACCGGGGAAATCTGTGTCTGTTAAAAAATGGACAGAAAAATACATTGATTCTATGTCAAAATATGGACATTTTTATATAGATAAGATTGGGAATCGGTATATAACAGTGGGGAAAGATCCCAAAATCGCCTTTACTGCCCATACGGACACTGTTCACTTTCAGGAAGGGATTCTTAAGTTAGTTGAGAATAAAGAAACCTCGACCCTGCGTGCGGTTGATTCCGTTCTCGGTGCGGATGATGGGGTGGGATGTTTTTTGTTGTCAGAGATGATTCAAAATGGGGTTGTAGGGCTCTATGTATTTTTTGTGGAAGAGGAGACGGGAGGGGTTGGATCGAGCTACTCAGTCGAGAAGCACTTCCAAATCTATAAGGGAATCGACTGTATGATAAGTCTCGATAGGCGGGGAACAACAAATGTTATTACCCACCAGGGAGGGTCTAGAACCTGTAGTGATGAATTTGCCTCTAACCTAAGCCTTGCCCTGAATAGCTTTGGTTTGGAGTACTCACCCGATGATACAGGCATCTTTACAGATTCTGCTAATTTTGTGGGTATTATTCGGGAATGTACAAATCTTTCCGTCGGGTATTTTAGAGCACACTCTACTGAGGAGTATGTGAATTTAATACATATCCAAAAACTTCGAGACACACTTTTGAAAATTGATTGGAATAAATTTTCCATTTCAAATAAGAAAGGTCAAGGAGTAAAATCTCAAGAGGAAAGTGTTGTAGAATGCTAAATTTTATTTTAAACTCTCGATTACTATTTTAAATTAAAGGAATAACGAATATGGAAACAGACAAATTAAAAAGCAAAACTCATGTAATACAAAAGTATTTAAAGAAGAATTTTTCGATTTGTTATTATCCCTCCTCGGGATTTTGGGATACTAAGATTGTAAATCTTCCCTTTGACGTGATACTTTTATCCGATTATATCGATTGCAATAGAAATAGAAAAAATCGGGTGAATACAAACGAAAGTGAAATTGAGGCTAATTTGAATATTCTCACCAAAGGAATGCATATAGAAATAGAAAGAAACATCAACAAAGATGAAAGTTATATAGTATTCGAAATTGATCAAAAAATTTTTATTTATTATTTCGAAGACAATAGGAATGTGAGAAACCGATTAATTGAACAGGGAATTAAATTAGATGCATTTATCATTCATAATGATGGGTGTATGGAGGGTGGAAATTATGAATGTGTTACAAATTCGGAATGGTCTAAGGAAATGGAAAAGGTCTATAAGGATAATACTATAATCGTTCAGGATCATAATAATCGTCAATACCATCCTACTGAAATAAAAACTTATAAAAGACATGATACTAGTAAAAATATAAGTAGTCTTTTAAGAATTTTTTCTAAAAAAAATCCTTAAGGGTGCAATATTTCATTTTTAAATCACCATAAAAGAAATATGAGATCATTAGGAACACTAGAATCAATTTTTCAGTTTTTCTTTCCGTTTACGGAAAAGATGAATTTGCTAAATATTTCACCGTCTTCTGACTTTGATTTTAAGACACTCTCTGCCGTTCAGATTTATGCCCTGCGGTATTTAGAAGAGAATACCTCTTCCTATATCCTTTTCTTTTTACCTAAGTCTTCAAAAAATTTAGAATTTTCCATTCAGCAAAAGAAAAGTCAGGATAGGTTTAATTCTCTCGGGAAAACTATCTCAAAGATTGAACTAGTGGATGGGGGACAAAAAAATCTGAGTAATCCTCCAACTCCCTATTTGCAGGATAAATGGATTCTCACATGGCAAAAGAATAATCAAACTTTATACTCTTTAATTCCCACTTCCTTCTTGATAGAGTGTACTACGCTTTTGGGATTTGGATGGGTTGGTGAGCTTAAATCAGAGGTTCTTAAGGAATTTCCTAAAAAGTCCATAGATAATTTTGAAAATTCTATCTTGTATAGCCGATGCCAATTTTTTGAAAATCCTATCACCTATCTTTTGTCCTTAGAAAAAAAGTTTTTGTCCAATTTACTCTCAGAATTACTCAGTAAAAAACTTTTGTCCTATAATCATATAGCCTCTCTCCATTTATTCTATGGAAATAAAATAAATTTACCCGATCACACACCAAAAGAAATCCAAACAGTTGTATTACGCTTATCCACTACCATTCAACCTTTTTTACTATCGAGTAACCAAGGAAAATATAGATGGAAAAGAAAATTGGATTACTATTTTCAAAATATTCTTTCTGTCCTATTATTCGAAACAGGTTCAAATAAAATATCGTATGACACTTCTAAATTGGAGGAGTTTTATTTCTCAATCAATGAGCATAGACTTTCCATTTTGAGCTCGATTACTTCCGCTCCACAAATGATTGAGTCTCTTTTAGTAAAGGGAAAAGTAAATGAGCTAATCAGTACTAAAGGTATGGATTTATTAGTTTCTTTAACTGCACATGGTGAAAAACTACCGCTCTCAGAGTTATTTCAAAAATTTAAGGGCTCTTTTCAGTCTGAATTTAATTTTAAAGTGAAAACAAAGCAAATGAAACTTAAAGAAGTAAAAGAGCATGAAAAGAAAAAAGAGTACACTTCCCTAAAACT